>NZ_JBWKEC010000007.1:0-322326 GCF_056435645.1 Amycolatopsis sp. NPDC043889 | reverse complement strand
GTGGACACTCGGGGGCGCGGTCGGCTCCTGTCGGCCAGTCCAGAACCACGGCCGCGAAGGCCGCCTCTGCCTTGAGCCAGTGAAGGGGTCCTTCACCGCAGAGGCTCGGTCACGCCACATTCGCCCTTCCCCTCAATAACCCGAAACACCACTCACGACGTGCAGCACCGGCGATGTCGCGTGATCCGGCGGACGACACGCGTGACTGGATGGACGACACACACGTGGCCAGGGGGCCGCCGCGAGTCGGCCGTCCAGTCACGCGTGTCGCCAGCGCACCGGCAGAACGCACCTAAGCGAGCGTGGCAGCCCCAGAGGTGGTGAAGGCCGCCCATCACCCCCAAGTACATGAAGACCAACGCTATTGGAGCCCTCAGCGCTCCGGGGTCTCCCCGCCGTTCTGCTCGGCCAGGAACCGCTCGAACTGGTTGCCCAGTTCCTCGGCGGTCGGCATGTGCTCGACCGACTCCGCGAGCAGGCTCTCCTTGCCGGACGCCTCCATGAACGTGTCGTACTGCTGCTCCAGCGCGCGTACGACGTCGGCGACCTTCTCCGATCCGGCGACCTGGCGGGCGATCTCGGCCTCCGCCTCGTGCGAGGCCTCCCGCAGGTCCCCGTCCGGCAGGTTCAGCCCGGTCGCCGCGGCGACGGCGCCGAGCAGGTTCAGCGCGGCGCTCGGGTACGTCGAGTCCGCCAGGTAGTGCGGCACGTGCGCCGCGAACCCGGACGCGTCGTGCCCCCACTCGCCGAAACGGAACTCCAGCAGCCCGGCGATACTGCCCGGCACCTGCATCCGGTTCGGCAGCGGACGGTGTTCGCCGACGAGTTCGTTCCGCGTCGCGTGCGCGGTCACGCCGAGCGGGCGGGTATGCGGCGCGCCCATCGGGATGCCGTGGAAACCGGTGGTGAGCCGGACGTCCCAGCGTTCGACCAGCCCGCGCACGGCCGCGCAGAACCGCTCCCAGTCGTGGTCCGGTTCCGGCCCGGTGAGCAGCAGGAACGGCACGCCGTCGGCGTCGTGCAGCAGGTGGACGACCAGTTCGGGGGCGTCGTAGGCCTCCCAGTGGTCGATCGAATAGGTCATCGCCGGGCGGCGCGAGCGATAGTCGATGAGGCGGTCGACGTCGAAGCGCGCGATCACCCGGTGCTCGGAGGAGTTCAGCAGCTGCTCGGCGACGAGCTTGCCCGCCGAACCCGCGTCCATGAAGCCGTCGAAGTAGTGCAGGAGCACGGCCCCGCCGAGGTCAGGGACGTCCGAGTCCACCTCGTACAGGTCTTCCGGGTCCAGCGCCACCAGATCCTCCAGGTTTCGTGGGTACGACCGTCTAGCAGGTGGCAACGCCCCGATAGGGGGTATCCATTCCGCCGACGGTGGCTTGGATCCTATCGGTCCGTGACAGCTGTCGTGGGCGGTCCACTCGGACGTGGTGCAGGCTGGAGGGGTGACAGAAGAGACGCTCGGCCTGCGCCCGCCCGCCAACCGGGTGAGCAGGCGCGCCATCGGCTACTGGACGGTGTGGGCCGCGGTCGGCTGGGTGATCCTCATCGGCGCGCAGGCGGTGTTCGTGATCACGAGCGACGACGCGCCGACGTGGCTCACGGTGACCTTGACGATCTCCTGCGTGGTCGCGCCGCTGCATCTGCTGGTCATGCCGCAGTGGCGCTACCGGGTCCACCGCTGGGAGGTCACCGGCGAGGCCGTGTACACCCAGGAAGGCTGGCTCAGCCAGGACTGGCGGATCGCGCCGATCTCGCGGATCCAGACCGTCGACATCGAACGCGACCCGGTCGAGCAGTTGTTCCGGCTGGCGAAGATCACCGTGACGACGGCGTCGGCCGCGGGTCCGGTCAAGATCGCCGGTCTCGACCACGCCGAAGCGCTGAAGCTCGCCGCGGAACTCACGAAGACCACGCAGGCCACTCCCGGTGACGCGACATGAGCACCGAGGCACCACCGGACGCCGCCGTCGGCCAGTGGCGCCGGCTCGATCGCCGGATGCTGCTGATCAGGCCGGTGCTCGACGTCGTGAAATCACTGCCGGTGCTGATCGGGACGGTGGTCCTCGGCCGGGGCAACGGCTGGGAATGGTTCGGGCTCGGCGTCACCGCGCTGACCGTGCTCGTCGGTGTCTCGCACGTGCTCACTTCCCGGTACCGCATCGCCGACGGCCAGGTGGAATGGACCACGGGACTGTTGCTGCGCAAGCATCGCGCGATCCCGCTGGACCGGGTGCGCACGGTCGACGTCACCTCGGAACCCAAGCACCGGTTGTTCTCCCTCAGCGCCGTGCGCATCGGCACCGGACGGCATTCGCCCGCCCAGGGCGCGAACGGCGATCAGCTGGTGCTCGACGCCGTCAGCCAGGCCGAGGCCCACCGGCTGCGCACGGTTCTCTTGCACCGCAAGGAGACCACTGAGACCGCCCCGCCTCCCGAGCAGGTCGTGGCCGAGGTCGACTGCAAATGGGTTCGGTACGCGCCGTTCACGCTGTCCGGGCTCGCCGTGGCGGGCGCGATCTTCGCCGCGGTCTGGCATTTCGCGCACCAGCTGAACATCGCCCCGGAGAACGTCGGCCCGCTGCGGGATCTCATGGACGATCTGGCGAACACGGCGGTGTGGCTGATCGTGGTCGTCGCGGCGGTCGCCCTGCTCGTGGTCGTCTCCCTGCTCTCCGTCGGCGGCTACGTGCTGTCGTTCTGGAACTTCAAGCTCACCCGGGAGACGGAAGGCACCCTGCACGTCCGGCGCGGGCTGATCACCACGCGTTCGGTGTCCATCGAAGAAGACCGGCTTCGCGGCGTCGAGGTGAAGGAGCCCCTGCCGCTGCGGATCGCCGGCGGGGCGCGGCTCACCGCGATCGTGGGCGGGCTGCGTGAGGGCAAAGGCGGGGACAAGGGCGGTGGGCTTCTGCTGCCGCCGGCGCCCGTCGGCCGGGTCCACGAGGTCGCGGCCGAAGTGCTGCGGGAGAACTTCGACCCGGCCACCGTCCCGCTGAACCGGCATCCGTGGCGGGCGCTGACCAGGCGGCTCACCCGCGCGGTGGGTGGCGTGCTGATCCTGGCCGCCACCCTGTTCGGCTTGGCGTGGATCGATTTCCTGCCGTCGTGGATGTGGCAGGTCGCGCTCGGCCTGGTCCCGCTCGCCGCGCTGGTGGGCTGGGACCGCCACCGCAACCTCGGCCACGCGATCGTCGGGCGGTACCTGGTCAGCCGATCGGGTTCCCTGGCGCGGGCGACGGTGGCGATCCGGCGCGAGGGGGTCACCGGCGTCGTCGTCAGCCGTTCCTTCTTCCAGCGCCGTGCCGGATTGATCACCGTGACGGCCCCGATCGCGGCGGGCAAGGGCGGTTATCAGGTGGTCGACGTCGGCGAATCGGCCGGGCTGGCGATGGCGGAGCAGGCCGCCCCCGGCCTGCTCACGCCGTTCCTGCGCCGGGAGGTTCAGCGGTAGCCGGTGACGTCCGCGGGCAGACCGGGGTCCTGGACCTCGACGAGATAGCGCCAGCAATCGGGACGGCTGCCGTCGAGGTCGGTGAATCCGTATTCCTTCGCCAATTCGCCACTGGACACCGATTTCCCGTTCCAGCGGGCGACTTCCGCGTCACCGGCCAGTGCGGCGACCGCCCGGCCGACGAACGCCGGGCTTTCAGAAATGGCGAAATGCGGCTGCACCTTCGTCGCGTCCCGCCAATTCTCTTCGGTCACCCGATAAGCGTCGAGCATCGCTTCGGAACGCAACCAGCCCGGCGTGACGGCCACCGCGGTACCGCCATGCGGTTCCAACTCGTGCCCGAGCGCGAACGCCATCCGGTTCACCGCGGTCTTGGCGAGGTCGTAGAAGAACGAAACCCGGTAGTTCTCCGAGTTGTACCCGGCGGTCCCGTCGTTGACCTCGACGACCAGCGCGCCCGGATTCCTGATCATGAGCGGGAGCGCGAAATGGCTGGTGATGGCATGGGTGTCGACGGCGAGCCGCAGCGTCCGCAGCCCGACGTCCAAAGTGGACTCCCAGACCGTCTTGCCCCATTCGATGGGCGCCCCGTAGATATCGTTGACCAGCACGTGCAACGCGCCCTGTTCGGCGTCGATCCGTTCCACCAGTTCGCGGACCTGGTCCGCCGCCAAATGGTCCACACCGATCGCGATCCCACGCCCGCCCGCTTCGTCGACGAGCGCCGCGGTCTCCTCGATCGTCTCCGGGCGATTCATTTCCGATCGCCGGGAACCGGTACTGCGACCGGTCGCGTAAACGGTCGCGCCCGCGGCGCCCAGCTGGACCGCTATTCCCCGCCCGGCCCCGCGAGTCGCCCCGGCGACCAACGCGATCTTGCCTGCCAAGGGCTTTTCCATGGGCCGAACCTAGCAAGAAGTCCGCTTGTTCGTGGACCAAAGACCCTGGTCGGCAATTCACACAATGTGCTAGTTTCTTGACTCTTCGTGATTCTCCGGCGAGAGGTCGAGATGACGCCTGCCGCACGATCCCTGGACACCACCGCCCCGCCGAAACGCACCCCCGGCGCCAGCAGCTCGCGCAAAGTACTGCAGCTGCTGCTCTCCTTTTCCGAACGCCGCTGGGACGCGAGCGTCGCCGAGCTCGCGGCGAGGATCGGCACCCCGGTCGCCACGACCTATCGCTATGTCGCGCTGCTGAAGGAACTCCAGCTCCTGGAGGAGGGCCGGACGGGGCGCTACCACGTGACGAGCCAGGTGATGCCGCTCGCGCGGGCCGCGCAACTGGCCAACGACCTCGCCCGGCTGGCCCGTCCGGCGATGGAGGAGGCGGCCCGCGACCTCGGCGAGACAGTGCTGCTGTTCCAGCATTTCGGCGAATCCGCGGTCTGCGCGGACCGGGTCGAATGCGAACGCGCGATGCGCTTCACCTTCCAGCCGGGGCATTCAGTCCCGCTCGGCACCGGCGCGTCGGGCAAGATGCTGCTCGCCATGCTGCCGGAGGGCGAACGCGAAAGGCGCCTTTCGTCGATCGTCCAGCGCCGCGGCCCGAGCGTGCGGGAAGAGGTCAAACGCGCCGGGGCGAACCGGTTCGCGGTCAGCTGGGGCGAGCTGGACGACGGCGTCTGGTCGTGTTCCGTGCCGATCCCGAGCACCGGGCACCGGCCCGCGGTGCTGACACTGGCCGCCCCCGCCACCCGGATCGGCGACGCCGCGAAGCGGGCCGCGATCGTCGCGCTCCAGTCGTACGCGAGAAGGATCCACCGCGCCGTCTCATCGTTCGCCCTCTGATCACGCGAGATCGCCCTCCAATCACGCGAGATCGCTCCCCAATCACGCGAGATCGCCCTCCAAACACGCGTGTCCCCCGCCGAAGCCCCTAATTCACGCGCCTCCACGCGCCGCGGCGAGGTAGAACTCGATCCGTGATCCGACTCGCCACCTCCGAAGACCTTCCCGTACTCCAGGACATCGAACGCGCCGCCGGCGAACCGTTCCGCGCGCTCGGCATGGCCGCGATCGCCGACGACGACCCGCCATCGATCGCGGACCTCACGACCTTCCAGCGCGCGGGCCGGGCCTGGGTGTGGGACGCGGGCGACGGGCCGGTGGCGTACCTGCTCGCCGAGGTCGTCGACGGCCACGGCCACATCGAGCAGGTGTCCGTCCACCCGGATCACGCGCGCCGGGGCCTCGGGCGGCGGCTGATCGAGCACGCCGCGGAGTGGGCTTCGCGCGAAGGGCTCGCCGGGCTGACGCTGACGACGTACGCCGAGGTGCCGTGGAACGCGCCGTACTACGCCCAGCTCGGCTTCGCGACGCTCGACGAGGAGACCCTCACAGAGGGCCTGCGTGCCGTCCGGGACCACGAAATCGCCCGTGGCCTGGACGCGTGGCCACGGGTGACCATGCGTCGATGACCCGCGCGGGGGGTTGGGTTGGCGACCAGTGTCGAACATGTGTTCTACTGTCGGCGCCGGCCCCAGAGGGGGAAGCTCCGCGGGCCGGCACCGGACTTCAGGGAGGCACGGATGGCGGTCAAGATCACCCATCTCACCAACGGGCAGCAGGTGCGCTTCGCCAACGCGGACGGTGCCCGGCGCTACGCCGAGATCATCGGCGGCGGGGTCGACAAATGGCGGTTCACCGTGGTCAGCGGGCATGACCGCCCGGAATTGTCGGGGCGGGTCGTTAATGTGCCGGTATGGCGTATGACTTCCAGGTGACCGTGGACTCCGCTCATCCGCACGACCTCGCCGACTGGTGGGCCGAGATGCTCGGCTGGCGGGTCGAGGAGAGCAACGAGGAGTTCATCCGCGAGATGATCGCCAAGGGGTATGCCTCCGAGGAAGCGACGACCACGCACAACGGCGTCCTGGTGTGGAAGGACGGCGCGGCGATCGTCCACCCCGAGACCAAGCAGCGGTTCCTCTTCCAGCTGGTGCCGGAGGGGAAGACGGTCAAGAACCGCCTGCACCTCGACATCCGGATGGGGGCGGACAAGATCGAGGCCGAGCTCGAGCGGCTGACCGCGCGCGGTGCGACGTTCCTGCACCGCGGCAAGCAAGGGCCCGCGGAGTGGATCACCATCGCGGACCCGGAGGGCAACGAACTCTGCCTTTCCTGAGGCGGGCCCGCGAGGGCCCGCCACTGGGGGTGTCATGAAGGGACCTGGTCCCGTCGGCTGTGCCCTTCATGACCGAGCGCGCGGCCCTCGTGCGCGTCGCGCCTCGCGTGAGGCGTGGCAGGAGGTCGTGGGTGTTCCAGGTCGTTCCGGCGGCCCGGAACACCCACGACGACCCGGCTACTCGTTCCGGTCCGCTCGCCAGATCCGGCTGCGCAGGTCGGCACCGCGGATCACCTGAATCCGCCACGGCGTCAGGCGCAGCACATGCAGCCGCGGATCGGACGGCGCATGCCAGAAATTGCCGAGGGGGTAGCCGGCGCCGCGTGGGCTGGTCTTGCGATACAGGTCCCACACATGCTCCTTGACCGAGGGCTCGTTGTCCCAGACGGCCACCGCGTCGACCGCCACCGAGTTGTTCCCCGGCGCCCAGTAAGAGAAATTGGTATGCGGGTTGCCCTCGAGATGGGCCGCCTTCACCGGGGTCCGATAGGTGGCCAGCCAGCCGAGCGGACGACCGTCCACCGTCTCCCACACCGGGATGAGCACCCGGGTTCGCGGGCGGTTCTCGGCGTCGACGGTCACCATCGTGGCGTAGTTGATGGCTCCGACGTAGGTGTCGAACTCGGCTTCCAGCTCACCGAAGTCCCGGGTCGTCGTGCTCATGCGGCGCTCCGGAAGGACTCGACGGCACGCGAGAGGCTGGCCGCGCCGTGCCCGGCCGCGATCTGCCGGTCGATCAGGTCCTTGATCGGGAGCAGGGTGTCCGCCGGAACGTCCAGCGCCCGGCTGGCCCGGATGATCGTGCTCAGCCCCGCCTGGTTCATGGCCAGGCTGGACTCGCCACCGGTGTATCCGCCGCGGTCGATCTCCTCGGCGAAGGTGGTCAGCGCCGGGAACGAATCCGCCAGCCAGGACAGCAGCATCGGCGTCAGCTCGGTGGCGCGCACCCCGGCCGCCGACGCCATCGCCGTGGCGTGCAGGAAACCGCCGATCATGCCGTACATCCCGGCCAGGATCGCAACGTCGTAGCCCGACGCGAGACCGGCGTCGGCGCCGAGGAAAGTGCCTTTCCCCAACAGATCCAGCTTCGGCTGCCAACGCCGGTGAACGGCCTGGTCACCGCTGTAGCTGATCGACGATCCGGCGGTGCCGATCGTCTGCGGCACCGCGTAGACGGCTCCGTGCAGGTACCGCGCGCCGTGTTCAGCCGCCCAGGTGGCCAGTTCCCGCGCGTCCTCCGGCCCACCGGAGGTGACGTTGACCAGCGCGCGCCCGGCGACGGCATCGCCTGCCGTCGTCAGGACCTGCCGGGCGACGGTGGCATCGAGCAGCGCGACGATCACGAGGTCGCCCGCCGCGATCGCCTCCGCGGCGGTCGCCGCCGCCGTCGCGCCTGCCGCGACGAGCGCGTCCGCCTTGGTGGCGTCGCGGTTCCAAACGGTCGTGGGAAGCCCTTGGCGCAAGAAGGTTTCAGCCAGCGCGTGGCCCAGGTTGCCGAGGCCGATCACGGTGACGCGCTCAGGTTTTGTACTCATGGGACCAGCCTCGTGGCCGGCACTTCGCGCTGCCAGTGACACTGATGACCGGAAACACCAAATTCGTGCCATAGGATGTGGCCATGAGCGCTGGTTCGGTCGCCCTGGTCGTCCCCGAGGAGATCGGGATCGCCTTCTGGGACCTGTACGAGGTGAGCATCCCCGCCACCGTTTTCGGGATGCCCCAGCCCGATCTCGCCGATCCCTGGTACGACCTGCGGTTGTGCGGAACCGGCGACCGCGCCGCGGAAGCGGCCCCCGGGTTCGCGCTGCGCACCCCGTACCGGCTCGACGACATCGTCGGCGCCGAGACGGTCATCGTGTCGTCGGTACCGGACGAGGTTCTCAGCGACGGCGCACCGGTCTCACCCGAGCTGATCAGCGCGTTACGGCGCGCCCACGACGCGGGCGCGCGGATGGTTTCCCTGTGCTCCGGCGCCTTCGCCCTCGCCGAGGCCGGGCTGCTCGACGGCCGTCGAGCGACCTCGCACTGGATGCACACCGCACAGCTGGCCGAGCGGTTCCCCGAGGTCGAGGTCGACGACTCCGTGCTCTACGTGGACGACGGCGACGTGCTCACCAGCGCCGGGATGACCGCCGGCCTCGATCTGTGCCTGCATCTGGTCCGGCGCGACCTCGGGGCACATGTGGCCAACCAGCTCGCCCGCCGGATGGTCGTGCCCGCGCACCGGCCGGGCGGACAGGCCCAGTTCATCGATCTCTCCGTTCCCGCCACCGACGATCAGGGGCTGGCACCGGTGCTCGACTGGGCGAGGGCACATCTCGACCGGCCGTTGACGATCGAAGATCTCGCCCGGCGCGCCATGATGAGCCGCCGGACCTTCTACCGGCGTCTCCAGCAGGCGACCGGTACGACACCGCTCCAATGGCTGCTGACCCAGCGGCTTTCCCGGGCACAGAGCCTGCTGGAATCGACCGCCCTGCCGGTGGAGAGGATCGCGGAACTCAGCGGTCTCGGCACCGCGAACAACCTGCGCCACCACTTCCTCAAGCAGGTCGGTGTCTCGCCCGGCGCCTACCGGAACGCGTTCCCGCGGCAGCCACAGGTGACCGCCGCCGCGGGGTGACCGCGCCTAGACGAGCTTGTCCAGCGCACGCGGCAAAGCCGTCGCGAGCAGGTCGAGTTCGGTCTCGCCGGCGATCAGCGGCGGTGACACCGCGATCCCCTTCGCCAGGTTCCGCACGAGGACGCCTTCGTCCCGCGCCAGCCGTTGCAACCGGTTCGCCGCGCCGGGGTCCGCCTCGACGACGTCGGCCTTCAGCTCGACCGCGCCGAGGAAGCCCAGCCCGGACCGGACCTCCGCCACCAACGGATGCGAAGCGAGCCCGGAAAGCGCGTCCGCCAGCGGCTTCTCCAGTTCCCGCCCGCGTGGGATGAGCCCGTCGCGCTCGTAGATGTCCAGCGTCGCGTTCCCCGCGGCGCACGCGACCGGATGCCCGGCGTAGGTCGCGCCGTGCCGCAACACCGGCGCACCCGGCGCGCCGGTGAAGAACGGTTCGGCCACCCTCGGCGCGACGATCAGCGCGCCGAGCGGGATCGTCCCGCCGGTGATGCCCTTCGCGGTCGTGATCATGTCCGGTTTCACGGCCCACCGGTCGATTCCGAACCAGGTACCCAGCCGCCCGAACGCGGCGATCACACAGTCCGCGACGAACAGCACGTCGTGCTTGCGGCAGATCTCGGCGACCGTCTCGATGTATCCGTCCGGGGGAAGCAGGACACCGCCCGCGCCGATCACCGGTTCGCAGAAGAACGCCGCGACCCGCTCCGGCCCGACCCGCAGGATCTCCGCTTCGAGCGCTTCGGCGCTGTCGTAGGGCACATGCGAGATGTCGCCCGGCAACGGACCGAAGCCCGCCGCGTTGGCCGCGATACCGCCGACGGCCGTGCCGAAACCGTGCGTGCCGTGGTAACCCTGCACCCGGCCGATGACGTGCACCTTCTCCGGGCGCCCGGTGTGCGCGAAATACGAACGGGCGATCTTGACCGCGGTGTCGATGACGTCACCGCCGCCCGAACCGAAGAACACCTTCGAGCCCGGTTCGGGGGTCAGCGCGGAGACCCGTTCGGCGAGTTTCAGCGCGGGCTCGTTGGCGTTGTAGCCGAACAGGTTGTACGAATCGAGCGTCCGCAACTGGTCCGCGACGGCCTGCGCGATCTCCTCGCGCCCGTGCCCGAAGTTCGCGTACCAGAGCGACGCTGTCGCGTCGAAGTACCGCTCGCCCTCATCGTCCCAGACATAGGAACCCTCACCGCGGGTGATGACGAGCCGGTCGCCGTCGACCGCTCCCATGTCCGCGAAGGGGTGCCACAGCGGATTGCGCGCGGACGCCGACGAAACCATGATCTCCTCCTCGTGCTCGTGCCCCCATCCTCACCCGGATCCGGCCGGGACGCGAACACTCCATCGTGCACAGTTCGCGCCACGGATCTGTCCGGTCTGTAGCCGCGACGCCCAAGATCTGCCCGCCGGCACTCACGACTCCCGGCGGTCGTAAGCGGCCAGAAGCTGCTTCTCCGCATCCCGCAGGTACTTCTCCAGCGCCGTCTCAGCCGGTCCGAAGCGCCCCCGTTCCAGATCCCGCAGGATCCGCTCGTGCCGCTCCAAAAACGGCTCGAAGAACGCCCGCGTGTTCTCCGCCAGCACGAAGAACAGCCGCGTCTCCGCCAGGACCTGGCGCATCGTAGTGCTGACCCGCTCGCTGTCCGCCAGGTCGCCCACCGCCTGGTGGAACGCGATACTCGCGGTCCCGACGGCCTGCCAGTCGCCTTCGTCGGCCGCGGCACGGCCCTCCCGGACCGCGGCCTCGATCGCCGCGAGATCCACAGTGGACAGTTCGGCCGCGCGCCGCAGCGCACCGCATTCGGTGACCCGCCTCATCACGTACAGATCCGAGATATCCTGCGCGGTCAGTTCGCGGACGAATACGCCGCGGTTGAGTTCGTGCACCGCGAGCCGTTCGTGCGCCAGCAGCTGGAAGGACTCGCGCAGCGTGTTGCGCGAGACGCCCAGCGCGGCGCTGATCGACGGTTCCGAAAGCCTCGACCCGGGCGGGAAGACGCCTTCGGTGATGCGCTGGCGCAGGATCTCGGCGACCCGTTCCGCTGTCCCGCTCCGTTCGAGCAAGGGTCTGTCGCGGGCCAGTGTCTCCTCGGCGGCAGGAGTGGACATGGCTTTACCTGACACCGAGTTCGAAGTCGAGGCTGTACCGGTTGCCCGGCATGGCGCCGGCGGCCCTGGCGCCGTCGATCGGGAGGGCGACCCCGTTGACGAACCGCGATTCGTCGCTGGCCAGGAAGACCACCGCTTTCGCGACCTCCCACGCCTCGCCGACCCGCGCCGCCGGTGTGCTCGCGGTCAGCTGGTGTTGCTTGGCTTCGAAGTCCTCCGGCGACGCGAGCGTGCCGCGCAGCATGTCCGTGTCGATCGCGCCCGGGTTGACCGTGTTCGCCCGGATCCCCTGGTGCGCGTGCGCGACGGCGATCGACTTCGTCATGCCGACCAGCGCGTGCTTGGTGGCGTTGTACACCGGGTCGCCGGGGCGGCCCATCACGCCGCCGTTGGACGACGTCGTGACGATGCTGCCCGCCTTGTTCGCGATCATGTGCGGCAGTACCGCCCGCGTGCCGAGGAAGGCCGCGCGCACGTTCAGCGCGAAGATGTTGTCGAACTCCGCCAGTGTGGTGTCCACCAGTGGTTTTCCGAGGTGGATACCGACGTTGTTGAACAGTACGTCGATCCGTCCGGTTTCGGCGATCACACCGCGCACGAATTCGTCGACCTGGCCTTCGTCAGTGGCGTCCACAAGGGACTGACGGGCGCCTTCGACGGCTTCCGCGGGCTCACGGATGTCGCTGGAGAACACGGTCGCGCCCTCGGCGACGAACTCCTTCACGGTGGCGAGACCGATGCCCCGCGCTCCCCCGAAGACCACCGCGACCTTGCCTGCCAGCCGGCCCATGCTCATTTCCTCCCTCTCGACGAAACCGCTTCGTAGTCCTCCGGAAGACGCACCAGCGCCTCGGGATCTCCGTGATAGGTGACCTCGACGCCGTACAGTTCGCGCGCCGCTTCCACCGAGACGTACCCGTCGACGACGTCGGCGAGCACGGCCGCCGGATCGCGCTCGCGTGGGTCGCCGTAACCGCCGCCTCCCGGGAGGATCACGTTCACCACGTCGTCGGGGCGCAGGTTCACCCGGCTCTTCGACGGCAGGGCTCCGCGGGCGAGCTCGAACCGGCCCACCGCGCCGTCATGTCCCGAGTCCACACCGGACGCCGGACGGCGCACCCGGTCGACGTTCCCGTTGACGCTCCACGAGATCTCGCCGCGGGCGGCCATGGTGGTGCACTGGCCGAGGCCGCCGCGACATCTCCCGGCGCCGCCGGAATCCATGCGCAGCACGCGTTCGCGCTGGATCAGCGGGGCCATCGTCTCGATGACCTCGGTCGGCGTGGACCGCAGCCCGCTCGGGAATCCGGTGGTGCTGAGACCGTCCTTGGTGGCCCGCGCGCCGATCCCGCCGGTCTGGAACACGTTGAGCATGAATTCGCGGCCCTCGGCGTCGGTTCCGCGCCAGATCGTCATCCACAACGCGTCCGCGCTGTGCGCCAAGGCGTTGCCGGGCAACGCTTCGTGCAGAGCGGTGATCAGCAGCGAGGGCAGGAAGTGGCCGATCAGGTGCCGGGACGCGACCGGCGCGGGCGGGGTGCAGTTGAGCACCGAGCCCTCCGGTGCGGTGACGTGCACCGGCCGGAACGAACCCGCGTTGTGCGGCACCTCGGGCGAAATGGCCGCCTTGACCGCGAACGAGGCATAGGCCCGGGTGTAGTTCAGGACGACGTTGATCCCGCGGCGGCTCTGCGGTGACGAGCCGGCGAAATCGAGGTGGATGTCCTCGCCGTCGATGGTCACGGCGACCTTGAGGACGACCTCTTCGTCGTCGGATCCGTCGGTCACCAGCTCGCTGGTGTAGGTGCCGTCCGGTAGTTTCGCCAGTGCGTCCCGCAGCGCCCGCTCGGAGCGGTTCATGATCTCCGCGGCGACGTCGTCCAGCGAATCGAGCCCGAATTCCTCCAGCAGCCGAACCAGGCTGGCGGCCCCGACCTCGTTGCCGGTGACCTGGGCGTACAGATCGCCGATGGTCTCCTCCGGGGTGCGGACGTTCGCGCGGATCAGCAGTTCGAGATCCGCGTTGACCTCACCCGCGCGGAGGAACTTCATGATCGGCAGGCGCAGGCCCTCTTCGAAGACCTCGCTGGCCTCGGCGGAGACCAGGCGCCCGCCGATGTCCGGGGCGTGGCAACAGGAAGCGAACCACGCGACCAGCCGCCCCCGCAGGAACACCGGCGTCGCGACGGTGATGTCGTTGATCTGCCCGGCCGTCTGCCAGGGGTCGTTGGTGAGCAGGACGTCGCCGGGTTCCAGTGTCTCCGGCGGGTACGCGGCGACGAAATGGTGCATCCCGGTCGCCATCGCGTTGATGTGGCCGGGCGTCCCGCCGACGGACTGGCCGATCATCCCGCCGCGGGAATCGAACACCGCGCAGGCGAGGTCGAGCGATTCCCGCACCACGGAGGAGAACGCCGTGTTGACGAGCGCGTTCTGCTGTTCGGCCAGGATGGAGTGCAGCCGGTTTCCCAGTACCCCGACCAAGATCGGGTCGACGCTCACACCGTCACCACCAGACCGGCGTCCTCGCCGACGACACAGCGCGCATCCGGCGGAACGACCACGGTGGACTCTCGTTCCTCCACAATGGCCGGGCCTTCGACGCGATCACCCGGCTTGAGCCGGTACCTGTCGAACACCGCCGTGTCGGCAAAGCCACCTTCGGCGGGGAAGTACGCGGGACGGCTCCCCTTGCGCGCGTCGCCCTCGGCCTCGGCGCGCGCGAGTTTCAGCGTGACCTCGGGCGCCGGGCCGCTGGAGACGACGCGCCAGTTCAGCACCTCGATCGCGACGTCCGGCCCGGTCCGCCGGTACAGCGTCCGGTAGGTCTCGGTGAACGCGTCGATCAGCGACCCCGGCCAGTCCCCGCCCTCGACCGGCACCCGGATCTCGTAGCCCTGCCCGGAATACCGCATCTCGGCGATCCGGCGGTGCGTCACGTCCGCACCGTCCACACCGGACTTCTCCAGCAGCTCCGCGCCCTCGGCCTCCATCTCTCCGAACAGCGCGTCGACCTGTTCCCAGGAGAGTTCGAGCACCGCGGAGCGCGCCGAACGCACGAAGTCGAACGCCGGCGGCGCGGTGAGGAATCCCGCCGCGCTGAGCACTCCGGCGGCAGGCGGCGCGACCACCTCGGGCGCGCCGAGCGCCCGAGCCACCCCGACGCCGTGCACCGGACCGGCGCCACCGAAAGTGAACATCGGCAGCTTCGCCGGATCCTTGCCACGTTCGACGGCGTGGACCCGGGCGGCGTTGGCCATGTCCTCGTTGACGCTGGTGTGGATGCCCCAGGCGGCCTCTTCGACGCTGACTCCGAGCGGTCCGGCGATCTTCGAGCGGATCGCTTCGCGCGCGCCTTCGAGGTCCAAAGTCATTCCGCCGCCGAGGAAATACCCAGGATCGAGATAACCGAGCACGAGGTCGGCGTCCGTCACGGTCGGCTCGGTGCCACCTCGGCCGTAACAGACCGGGCCGGGCTCGGATCCCGCCGAATCGGGCCCGACGGTGAGCAGGCCGAGCGCGTCGATCCGCGCGATCGAGCCGCCGCCGACCCCGATCTCGATCATGTCCGTGACCGGTACCTTGACCGGCAACCCGGATCCCGGCAGCAGCCGGTACTTCCGGTCCACTTCGAACTCGTGCGTCACCAGCGGCGCGCCACCGGAGATCATGCACAGTTTCGCCGTCGTGCCGCCCATGTCGAAGGCCAGCAGATCCTCGACGCCGGCGGCCGCCCCGATCGCGGACGCGGCCAGCGCCCCGCCCGCCGGCCCGGATTCGAGGATGCGGATCGGGTAGCGCGCGGCGGTATCGACGGTCGCGATGCCCCCGTTGGACAGCATGATGTGCGGTGACGGCCGCACCCCGGCCTCGTGCAGGCGTCTCTCCAGGTCACGCAGGTAACGTTCGGTGAGGTCCTGGACATAGACGTTCGCGACCGTGGTCGACATGCGTTCGAACTCGCGGATCTCGGGGACGACCTCGCTGGAGAGCGCGACCCGTAACCGGGGCGCGGCCTCCCGCAGCACCTCGGCCGCCCGTCGTTCGTGCGCGGGATTCGTGAAGGCGTGCAGGAAACAGATCGCCACGGCGTCGATCCCCCTGGCGTCGAGCTCCCGGCCGAGTCGCGCGACGTACTCCTCGTCCAGTCCTGTGTGGACGGTCCCGTCGGCGAGGATCCGCTCGGGGACGTCGAACCGCAGGTGCCGTGGCACCAGCGGGGCCGGCAATTCGATGAGCAGGTCGTACAATTCGTACCGGTGCTCGCGCCGCATCTCCAGCACGTCACGGAAACCGGCCGTCGCCAGGAGGGCGGTACGCGCTCCCTTGCGTTCGATCAGCGCGTTCGTGACCAGTGTCGTGCCGTGCACGAACTGCTCGACGTCGCCCGCGTCCAGCCCGGCGTCCGCGAGTGTCCTCTTGAGACCTTCCTCGACCGCGCGAGCGGGTTCGTCGTGCGTCGTCAGCACCTTGCCGACGGCGACGACGCCGGTCTCGCCGAGAACGCAGAGATCGGTGAACGTGCCGCCGATGTCCACGCCGACGCGGAGCCCGGTCACGGGGATTCCTTGCGGTACCAGCGCGGCGAGGTGTTGAGCGGGGGCGCCATCTTCGCGCGCACGACCAGCACGTTGGGCTCGTCGGACTCGACGAACTCACCGAGCAGCCGCCGGAACGCGCGCCCGAATCCGGAAACGCGGTCCGCGTGCACCCCGAAAGACCGCGCCAGGCCGACGAAATCAGGACTGTCCCAGTCGACACCCCGGCGCGGCAGCCCGGCGCGATCCTGGTCGTAACGGAGCATCCCGTAGCCGCCGTCGTCGACGACGATCACCGTGACCGGCAGCTGTTCCTGCGCCAGCGTGTGCAGATCGCCGCAGCCGAACAGGAAGCCGCCGTCACCGCTGACGCAGATCGCGCGGCCGACGCCCGCGGCGCCCGCGCCGAGCGCGGCGGGGAAGCCGTAGCCGAGGGTGCCCCAGCCCATCGGATACGCGAGCTTGCGCGGCGCGCGGACGCGATGGAATCCGCCGATCCAGTACCCGGCCACGCACATGTCCGCGACCACGACCGCGTCCTGCGGCAGCACCTCGTCCAAAGTGGACAGAAGGTCCGCGGCCTGCGGCTCCTCCTCCTTGATCCGCCGCCGGACCCGGGCGGAGACCTTGGCGAGCCTGCCGACGAGTGCCGCGATACCGGGCCGTTCCTCGACTTTCAGCGCCTCGACGAGCACCCGGGCGTCACCGACCAGCGTGATGTCCGGCCGGTAGTTCTTGGCCGCGTCGTCCGGGTCGACGTTGATCGCGATGAGCTTCTTCGGCTGCGGCATCAGCCAGTTCTGCGTCATCAGCCCGTCGAAGTCGGTGCCGATCGCGAGGACGACGTCGGCCTCGTCCCACAGCGCGCCGACCTCGGGCGCGTGCACCGGATTCGGGGCGAGGCAGGGATGATCGACCGGCAGGAGCCCGCGAGCGCCGAACGTGGTGAGCACCGGCGCGGCCAGCCGTTCGGCGAGTTTCCCGATCGCCTCACCCGCCTCGGCACGCAGGGCGCCGCCGCCCGCCCAGATCAGCGGCCGGTCGGCGGTGGCCAGGAGCGCCTCGGCCTCGGTGAGTTCCGGGATCTCGGACGGCCGGGCGTGCGACCGCGGCGGGCGGCGCGCGGGCGTCCGCTCCGACAGGAAGTCGGCGGGGATGCCGAGGTAGACCGGCCCGCTCTGCGGCTGGAGCGCGAGCCGGGCCGCGCGATGGAGGGTGGCGGCGACCTGGTCGGGGCTCGTCACGGTGAACCCGGCCTTGGTGACCGGCGCGAACATCGCCTGCTGGTCCGACGACTCGTGCAGCACGCCGCGGACCACGCCCGGCCGCCGGAGCGTGGACGGGATGTCGGTCGCGATGATCAGCACCGGCGCGGCCGACGCCATGGCCTCGCCGACGGCGGCGAGCGTGTTCGCGGCGCCGGGCCCCGTGGTCACCAGCGCGACGCCGAGCTTCCCCGTGGCGCGGGCGTAACCGTCGGCCGCGTACCCCGCCGTCTGCTCGTGCCGGACCCCGACGAGCCGGATGTCCGTATCGGCCAGCGCCTCCCATAACGGCAGGTTGTGCACGCCGGGGAGACCGAAGACGACTTCGGTCCCCAGAGCGGTCAGCGCGTCGGCGAGATGCTGGGCTCCGGTGGGTGCAGGCACCTCGCCGATAGTGCCAGATCGTTCAACGATCCAGCAACCACCGCTGTCCGTGAAGGCCTCCTTCCCTACCCTGAAAGTAGGGAAGGAGGCCTTCACGGACAGTGGCGTCAGTACAGGCCGGCCGAGTAGGCGGCGGGGGCGTAGTACGCCTCGAGGTCGGCCATGCTGTCGTCCGGCCGCTCGAAGGTCTTCGCGATCGCCGCCCGCGACGGCAGCGCGCCGGGCGTCCAGCTCTCCGGCGACCACAGCTTCGACCGCATGAACGCCTTCTGGCAGTGGTGGAAGATCTCGTCGATGTCGACGACCAGCGCGAGCTTCGGCCGGTTGCCCTTCACGATCATGTCGTCGAAGAACGGCGCCTCCCGCACGAGTCGCGCGCGGCCGTTGATCCGCAGCGTGTCGCCGCGGCCAGGGATCAGGTAGAGCAGCCCGACATGCGGATTCGACAGCACGTTGTGGAACCCGTCGGCACGCCGGTTGCCCGGCCGCTCCGGGATGGCGATCCGCGTGTCGTCCAGCACCAGCGTGAACCCGGCCGGGTCGCCCTTCGGCGAGACGTCGCAGGTGCCGTCGGCCGCCGACGTCGCGATCAGCACGAACGGCGACTCCGCGAGCCACTGGCGGTCCAGCTCGTGCAGCTTCGGGCGCGCCTTGTTCGCGGTCCGTTCCAGCGGCGGCGGCAGGATCTCGCGCAGCTCGGCCTCGGTGGTCACTTCGACGAACTCAGACAATGTTGTGCTCCCTCGTCACGGCCCGGTCGCCGGCGAACCGGCGGACGTCGAGCCCGGTGATGTCGATGGCCGGGACCCGCCCCAGGTAGAGGTCCCGCACGAGCTCCCCCACGGCCGGGCCCATCTGGAACCCGTGTCCCGAAAAGCCGGTCGCGTAGAAGAACCGCGACAGGTGGACGCTTTCCCCCACGATCTGGTTGCGGTCGGGGGTGACCTCGTACAGTCCGGCCCAGCCGCCGCGGATCCCCGCGTCGAGCACCCCGGGCACCCGGCGCGCGGCGATCTCGGCGAGTTCCGGCAGCCAGTCGCCCGGCTGATAGCGGGTGTCGAAGCCGGGGTCGCCGTCACCGTCGCAGAAGGACATCGCCAGGCCGGGGCCCTCGCGGTGGAAATAGAAGGCGGACGGCATCTCGATGGTCAGCGGCACGGACCCGGGCAGATCCGCGACCGGGCCGGTGAACACGACCTGCCGCCGGAACGGCCGCACCGGGAGGTCGACACCGGCCAGTTCGCCGATCCGGCCCGACCACGCGCCCGCCGCGCAGACCACGGCTTCCGTCCGCACGAAACCATCGCCGGTCCGGACGCCGGTGATCTCGTCGCCGTCGCGTTCGATCCCGACGACCTCGACGCCGGTCCTGAGCACCGCGCCGTGCCCGCGGGCCGCCCGCGCGTAGCCCTGGACGGCGGAGTCCGGGGTCGCCTTGGCGTCGTCCGGCGACCACAGTGCCGCGACGACACCCTCGGTGTCGATCAGCGGGGAGAACCGCCGCGCTTCGGCGGGCTCGACGAGGCGGCTGCGGACACCGTAGGAGTTCTGCAGTTCGGCGCAGCGCTCGAATTCGGGCAGGTCCGCGGGGTCGGTGACCAGGTACAGGTAGCCGTCGCGACGGAAGTCGATCTCGGTCCCGTACGTCTCGGCGAAGGAGGCGTACTCGGCCAGCCCTCGCAGCCCGATCTCGATGTTGACCCGGGTGGTGAACGACGACCGGATCCCGCCCGCCGCCTTCGCCGTCGAGCCCGCGCCCAGGATGTCCCGTTCGAGCAGCAGGACCGAGACCCCGGCGGCGGCGAGCCGGTACGCGCAGCTGACCCCGATGATGCCGCCGCCGATCACGACGACGTCGGTGCGCTCAGGGAGTGACTCCATCCGTGTCCCCGATCCGTTCGTCCTCGGGCGGCGGTCCCGGCGGCGTGCCGTCGCCGAACGGGCGCCCGCCCAGCTGCTCCCGGTGGTGCGGCGTCGTCCAGCCGGACAGGCCCGGTCCCAAGGGGACGATCCGGGTCGGGTTCACCTGCTCGTGCACCGCGTAGTAGTGCCGCTTGATGTGGTCGAAGTCGACGGTGTCACCGAAGCCCGGTGTTTGGAAGAGGTCGCGGGCGTAGGCCCACAGCACCGGCATTTCGGTCAGTTTGTCCCGGTTGCATTTGAAGTGCCCGTGGTAGACGGCGTCGAAGCGGACGAGGGTGGTGAACAACCGGATGTCCGCTTCGGTGATCGTGTCACCGACGAGGTAGCGCTGCTTTTCGAGCCGGTCGGAAAGCGCGTCCAGCATGGCGAAGAGCCGGGTATAGGCGTCCTCGTACGCGGCCTGCTTGGTCGCGAAACCGGCTTGGTACACGGCGGCGTTGACGTCGGCGTAGACCCCCGCGTTGACGGCGTCGATCTCGTCGCGAAGCCGCTCTGGGTAGAGGTCGGGCGCGCCGGGCCGGTGGAGGCTGGTCCATTCGGTGGACAGATCGAGGGTGATCCGCGGATGGTCGTTACTCACCAGCCGTCCGCTCGGAATGTCCACAATGGCCGGAACGCTGATCCCGCCCATGTAGTGCGGATCGGCCGCGTGATAGGCCTCGGCCAGGTACTTGATGCCGAGCACGGGATCCCGGTCGCCGGGATCGAGGGTGAACCGCCAGCTCTTCTCGTCCTGGATCGGGTCGGCCACGGCCACGCTCAGCGCGGACTCGAGGCCGAGCAACCGCCGGACGACCAGCCCGCGGCTGGCCCAGGGACAGGCCCGGCTGACCACCAGCCGGTATCTGCCCGCCTCCACCGGCCAGCCGTCGCGGCCGTCGGCGGTGACACGAGCGTCGAAATGGTTGGCGGACCGACGGAACTCACCCGTCTGCGGATCGGTCGGGATCGTCATGTGAGCCACCCTAAAGCGTGAGATGGTGGTTTCGGTGTGCGTAGACTCTGGCACCCGGCGTGTTCGCACGCCGCCGCGCGGAAGGTGGTCCGACGATGCCGTTCATGCCCGTGACCGACTCGATGTTCCTTCTCGTGGAAACGCGCGAACATCCGATGCACGTCGGCGGACTGCAACTGTTCAAGAAACCCGAGGACGCCGGCCCCGACTATCTGCGTGACGTCCGCAAGAGTCTGCTCGAGTCCGACAACATGCGCTCGGTGTTCCGGCGCCGTCCCGCCCGGCCGGTCAACACCGCCGGGCATATCGCCTGGGCGACCGACACCGATCTCGAACTCGACTACCACTTCCGCCATTCGGCGCTGCCCCAGCCCGGCCGGATCCGCGAATTGCTGGAACTCACCGGACGGTGGCACAGCACCCTGCTCGACCGGCACCGCCCCCTGTGGGAGATCCACCTGGTCGAGGGTCTCCAGGACGGCCGGTTCGCGATCTACAGCAAGATCCACCACGCGCTGATGGACGGCGTCTCGGCACTGCGGCACCTCCAGGGCACGCTGTCGGACGACCCGTTCGACCTCGACTGCCCGCCGCCGTGGGGGCGCCGCGCCAAACCGGACGGCGGCCGCAACGGCAAGGCGTCGCCCTCGGTGTTCGGCACCTTCGGCAAGACGGTCAACCAGCTCGCCGGCATCGCGCCCGCCGCGATGAAGGTGGCGCGGGAGGCGTTCCAGGAGCACACGCTCACGCTGCCGTCGCAGGCGCCGAAGACGATGCTGAACGTGCCGATCGGCGGGGCCCGCCGCTTCGCCGCGCAGTCGTGGTCGCTGGACCGGGTGCGCAAGGTGGCGACCGCCGCCGGGGTGTCGCGCAACGACGTCGTCCTCGCGATGTGCTCGGGCGCGCTGCGGGACTACCTGATGGAGCAGAACGCGCTCCCCGACGCGCCACTGACCGCGATGGTCCCGGTTTCCTTGCGGCGCAAGGACAGCGGTGACGCGGCGGGGAACAACATCGGCGCGCTGCTGTGCAACCTCGCCACCCATCTGACCGATCCGGCCGCCCGGCTGGCGACGATCAACGCGTCCATGCGGAACGGGAAGAAGCTCTTCTCGGAGCTGACCCCGCTGCAGACGCTGCTGCTGTCGGGGATCAACGTGGCCCAGCTCGGCGTGTCGCCGATCCCCGGCTTCGTGAACAACACGAAACCGCCGTTCAACCTGGTGATCTCCAATGTGCCTGGGCCACGCAAGCAGATGTACTGGAACGGCGCGGCGCTCGACGGCATCTACCCGGCGTCGGTGCTGCTGGACGGGCAGGCGCTGAACATCACGCTGACCAGCAACGGGGACAACCTGGACTTCGGTGTCACCGGCTGCCGCCGGAGCGTGCCGCATCTGCAGCGCATCCTGACCCACCTGGACACCGCGCTCGCCGAACTCGAACACGCCGTCTCCGTCCCCCGCCTTTAGGCCATTCGGCCCGTCGGCCTCCCGCCGGATGGCCGCTACCGGATCGCGGCTGTTACGTTCCGGCTCCGGAGGAGGCGCGATCAACCTTGACCGACGTCAAGCCCTCACCAGCCTGGCTGCCCGACATCGATCCTTGCCATCGCGACGAAAGCTTCCCCTCCGGACGACATCCGTTCCCGCGTCCACTCCGGAACCATGGACACCCTCGGCCTCCACGAGGCCATCGCCCAGTACTTAGTGGACAGACACCGCGTCTTCACCAGCACCGGCCAGGTCGACCAGCTCGCCGAAGCACTTCCTGACGTGGCCCTCGGATTCCGAAGGTAACCCCGCGATCCGGTTCCTTTCGGCGCGAGCGATTTCCTGCCCAACGCCAAGCAGAACAAGGTACCGCCATCCGGCAGTCATCCATCCGCCGGATGGTGACCGCAAGATCGTCGCTGCTACGTTCCCGTGCCTGTGAGAAGCACATCGGTCACTTCACGTCGCACTCGTTGGCGGGTCGCGCTCGCGGTCACCGTGCTGCTGTCTTTCGTCTTCCTGTACCTGACTCCCTGCGGAATGTCGCATTCCCACCACCACGACGAAACGGCGGAACAAGCGACAACCACCGCAGCCGATACCGAGACCGTCCACGTGTCCTCGCGGGACGGTGATACACCGGACCATCACCACACCTGCCACGGAGCAGGTGAAATGTTCTGCGCGGCGACACGCACGGCGAACGGTTTCGCCTGGCTGACCATGCTGCTGGCGGCGGTCGCCACACTCGTCATCGTGGCGGACGGCCATGGCGCGACCGGTTCACTCCGATGGCGCGTGGACAGAGATCTCGGCCGCACCGGACGGCTCGTTCTCCTGCAACTCTGCGTCACGCGGATCTGATCGGTCTCATCCCCCAGACCACAAGTCAGAATTCTTGCGCCGTATTCCCGGCGTCCGCGTGAAGTGAGAACTCGATGCCCTCCACCCTGTCGAACAACGCAGTCGTGAGCTCGTCTCGGTCCTCTACAGCACAACTGATCAGCAGCGCGCCGCGCTGCCACAATCCCGCCACCACCGCGGGCAACACCCCGGTGCTCTGGATAGATCAGCCCTTCGCCCCGCCCGGGCGCGGCTTCTGGGCCAAACTCGAAGGATTCAACCCCGGTGGCGTGAAAGACCGCCCCGCTCTGCACATGATCGCCGCGGCCAAGGAGCGCGGTGAGCTGCGCCCCGGCGCCAGGATCGTCGAGTCCACCAGCGGCACCTTCGGCCTCGGGCTCGCCCTCGCGGGCACCGTGCACCGGCACCCGGTGACGCTGGTGACCGATCCCGAGCTGGAGCCGAACATCCACCGCATGCTGACCGCCTACGGCGCACGCGTGGAGACCGTGTCCGAACCCGACCCCAGCGGCGGCTGGCAACAAGCCCGCCGCGAACGCGTTCAGGAAATCCTCGACGCGACCCCTGACGCCTATTGCCCAGACCAATACCACAATCCCGACAACATCACGGCCTACGCTCCCTTGGCGCTGGAACTGGTTTCCCAACTCGGCCGCGTCGACATCCTCGTGTGTTCAGTAGGCACCGGGGGCCACTCGGCCGGCATCTCTCAGGTACTGCGGGAGTTCTTCCCCCACCTGACTCTGATCGGCGTCGATACCATCGGGTCCACGATCTTCGGCCAGCCTGCCCAAAGTCGCTTGATGCGCGGACTCGGGTCCAGCATCTACCCCCGCAACGTCGACTACGCCGCCTTCGACGAGGTCCACTGGGTCGCTCCCGCCGAAGCGGTATGGGCCTGCCGGGCACTCGCGACCACACACCACGCCAGCGGCGGATGGAGCACGGGAGCAGTCGCCCTTGTCGCCGGCTGGGCGGCCCGAACCTGCGACCTCGACACCAGGATCGCCGCGGTGTTCCCGGACGGACCGCACCGGTACTTCGACACCGTCTACAACGACGATTACTGCGCCCACCACGATCTGCTCACCGTGCCGCCACCGTCCACACCGGACAACATCGCCCGCTCCGCCGACCGGATCGTCTCGCGCTGGACCCGCTGCGGCAACGTCGTCGACCCGATCCAAGCAACGGAAATCATGCGACCGCGGGTGGGGATTCTCCCGTGAAGCAGATCCTGAACCGGTTCACCATCAACGTCGGCTTCTCCATGCTGATGCCCCACCTCGCCGCGCACCTGTCCGGCGACCTCGAACCGGCGGCCTGGACCGTCGGCCTGATCCTCGGCGTCCGGAATTTTCCCCAGCAGGGCATGTTCCTCATCGGCGGAACATTCGCCGACCGCTTCGGCTACAAGCCCCTCATCGTCGCCGGCTGTGCCCTGCGCACCGGCGGGTTCGCACTGCTCGGCCTCGCCACTCCGTCCCGGCACTGCTGATGGCGTCCGCCGCAACCGGTTTCGCCGGGCGTTGTTCGATCCAGCCGTACGCGCCTACGTGGCACAGGATGCCGGAGAACGCCGCGTGGAAGCGTTCGCATTGTTCACCGTCTTCACCAAACCGGCATCCTGCTCGGACCCGTCATCGGGCTCGCGTTGACCAGCCTTGCCTTCCAGGTCACCTGCCTGACCGCCGCCGCGGTGTTCGCCGTGCTCACCGGGTTACAAGTCCGGTCGTTCGTACCGTTCTCGCTGGCGATGGTCGGCTCGTACGTCCTGTCGTTCCAGGTGTTTCTCGCGCTCCCGCTGGACGCCCGCCGCATCGCCGGTCCGGGCGTGGCCGGAACTGTGTTGGTGACACTGGTCTTCGCGATGTGGTGCCGGACGACGTGGAGTGCGGGCCGCCGCCTTCATACCCCGGCCTTGGCCTCCGGCGGGATCTCAGGAATGCCAACGATATCGCGATGGCTTCCACTGCTCATCTCCGCCGCGCAGCTGGCGCTGGGCACGATCGTGGTGTTTCCCTTCGAGATGGACACCATCGTCGGGGTCGGCGTCCTGCTCGGCAACCTGCTCACCGGCAGCGCGCTCGACGCGGCCGGCCACCTGGCCGCCGTTCGGTGCGATAGCCGGCGGTAGCGTCCCGCCAGGTTCGAGGTCGCGCGTGCCCGCGACGCGCACCGAGCTATGACGTCTTCACATTGCCCTGTGCCGCAACAGAGCCGCCATGAAGTCGCGGAGCCATGCTGCTGGCCTCTTGCGGCCGCTTGTCCAAGACCGTCATGCTATCGACGTGACATCCGAACCGCCGCATGCCAGGTATGCCTCGCGCCGTCGCCTTTGGCGCGACCAAGCAGGTTCTCTCACCTTATCTGTCCACATTGGATGAATTGATGGTGCCGAGAAGGCCACCTGACCGGACAGCGCCGAGTGAGCTCGGGTGACTGCCGGGCGGAGGACGTCGATGACGCCTCGCCATGCCCATCGACTGTCGGGGCATCCGGCGGAGCCACCCGTGGATTCTGCTCGATACGGTCGATGTGCGCGACCTGAACCGTGACGGGCTTCGTCGGCTAATTACCGACGTGCCGCAAGAAGAACCACTGTGCGGCGAGACCGTGCGCGAGGAGCACTCCGCACCATGGGACCTGCCCTCGCCGTCACTCACGGCGAAGGCGGATCGGATCGTGTTGATCGACGAAGGCGGGCTCGTGCCATCGGCAGTACACGGCGCCAGTGAGAGCCGTCCCCACCCACCTTTCGTGAACTTGCTTTCTGTCCCGGGCGATCCGAGCCCGGTGGATCTTAGGAGATGATGCGATGTTCGGCCGGTTTCGCGCGTTCGTCATTCTGGCAATGGCCGTCGGACTGACGATGGTGCCCGGGGGCACCGCCGTCGCGATCGAGGGTGGCGCCGAGGTGCCACCTGGCACCTATCCGTGGCTGGTGAGAGTCGGGAACCCGGAGGAGGGCTACTGCTCGGGTTCGCTGGTGTCGCCCCGGCACATCGTGTCGGCAGCGCATTGCTTCGCCAAGAAGCCCGACAAGCCCGAGGGCATGTTCGCCTACTTTCGCACCGGGCCCCAGACCCAGACGGTCAAGGTGGTTCGCGCCGAACGCCACCCGTGGGGTACGGGTGATGCCCGTACCGCCGACGTCGCGGTGGTGACGCTCGAGCGTCCGGTTCGGACCACGCCGATCAAGCTCATCGCCTCCGGCGAATTCTGGCCGACCTGGCCCGGCATGAAGCTCACGGTCGCCGGCTACGGCAGTACCGGTCAACAGCGGCCGGAGCATGCCCACGAAATGGCTTTCACCGCGGCCTACCGGTGCGCCAAGCCTGGCCCGCAATGGTTCTGCGCCGACGCGCCCCGGCAGGGGGCCGGTGTGCGCCCGGAGGACAGTGGTGCCCCCGCCTTCAGGAAGGCCCGACTTGGCGGGGGCGGCCACGTGCTGGTGGGCACGGTCAGCAACCATCGCGATCACCACACCTGGTTCACCAATCTCGCGCAGCCGCCGGTGAACGAGTGGATCCGGTTCAAGATCTTCGGCGGCTGGTCCGCGTCCCGTGACCGTGACGCGGCAAGTGTGGCCGGGGAGCCGCAGCCCTGATGGCGGTCGTGTCAGCTGCCGTCGGAGACGTACAGGCCGCCCGGCGTGATCGTGTACAGCTGGCCGTCCGGGCCCGCGACGGCGTCACGCGTGCGGCCGAGATTGGTCCAGAGCTTGCCGCCGTTGCCGTTCAGGTCGAGCTTGTACGTGCCACCCTTGAGGGACGCCATGTACAGCGAACCCTTGTAGGCCGCGAGCCCGCTCGGCGTCGCCGAGGACGTCGGCCAGGACTTGACCGGATTGGTCATCCCGGCCGTGTTGCACGGGCCTTCGCAGGTCGGCCAGCCGTAGTTCTTACCCGGCTCGATCTTGTTCAGCTCGTCGAGCCTGTTCGCGCCGATGTCGGAGACGTACAGCTGGCCGTTCGCCCACGTCAGGCCCTGGACGTTGCGGTGGCCGTAGGAGTAGACGCGGCTGTTGAACGGGTTGCCGGGCGCGGCCGCGCCGTCGGTGGTGACCCGCAGGACCTTGCCGCCGAGGGAGTTCTTGTTCTGCGCGTTGGCGCCGTTCTGGCCGTCGCCGGTACCCGCGTAGAGGTAGCCGTCCGGGCCGAACCTGATCCGCCCGCCGTGGTGATACTGCGAACCACGCGGGATGCCGGTGACGATCGGCGTCGGCGTCTGGCCCAGCTTCAGCTTGGCGATCCGGTTGTCGGAACTGGTCGTGTAGTAGATGAAGACCGTCTGGTCGGTGGCGTAATTCGGCGAGACGGCGATGCCGAGCAGGCCGGCCTCCGCGGTGACGCTCACCCCGGGGATGGTCTGGACCGTGGTGACCTTGCCCGCCTTGTCGATCTTGCTGATCGTCCTGGCGTCCTTCTGCGTGAAGACGCCGGTGCCGTCGGGCAGGAAGTCGATCGACCAGGCCTGGTTGAGGCCGCTCGCGAGCTGTCTGATCGCCTGGATCGACGGCGCTTCGGCGGCTGTGGCCGGGACGGCCGCGATCGACACGGCCGTCGCCGCGGCGAACGCGGCGGCGAGAGTACGACGTAAGGACATGGGACGCCTCCTTCAGCTACACCCCTGGAGCTCGGATGGCGGCGGTAGGCGGGTGGTCGGGGCGCACCCGTCGAGTTGGATAGAAACACACCACGGGACGAAACGGACACCACTGGATGGGCTATCGGCGGCACCGGTCGTTAACCGTTGCGTGCGCCGAGCGTGACGACCGGCCCAGCTCGATCGGCCATAGGTAGGAAACTTTACAAAATGCCGCCGGAAGTCGGTCCTTACGTCTGGTCAGAATCGGCGACGCGCTTCTAGGGTGACGGTGGCTTCGGCCCTGTTCGATCCCATGTGGACGTTAGGAGCAGAAATGATCGAGGTATGGACCACCCCGGACTTCGTCGAATACGAAACCCCCATGGAGGTCACCGCTTACGCGGCCCGCATGGAGGACTGAATGCGCATCCGGTGGTGGGGGCCGTCCCCCACCACCGCCGCCGTCCCGATCAGCGAGCACCCGGAGGCAGCACGGTGTCCCTCATGTCGTCGTCGGAGTTCATCGCGGCGTTGCGCGGGCTTTCGCACCGCTACTGGGACACCCACCCCTTCCACGTGCGGATGCACGACGGTGACCTGTCCCAGCACGAGCTGAAGATCTGGGCCGCGAACCGCTGGTACTACCAGTGCGTTCTCCCGCAGAAGGACGCGGCGATCATCAGCAACTGCCCGTTGCCGGAGATCCGCCGGGAATGGCTCGACCGCATCGTCTACCACGACGGGACGAAGGCCGGTGACGGCGGAATCGAGCGATGGCTCCGTTTGTGCGCCGCGGTCGGGCTCGACCGCGAAGAGGTTCTCGATCAGCGGCACGTCGCCCCCGGGGTCCGGTTCGCCGTCGACGCCTACGTGAATTTCGCCCGCACGAGACCTTGGCTCGAAGCGGTCGCCTCGGGGCTGACCGAAATGTTCGCCGGCCATCTCATGCAGCGGCGGGTCGCCGACATGCTGGCGCACTATTCGTGGATCGCGCCGGAGGACCTCGCCTATTTCACCAATCGCATCGACAAGGTCTCCGGTGAGGGCAAGGGGACGCTCGACATCGTCGTCCGGCACGCCGTCACCCGCGAGCAGCAGGACAAGGCGATCGCCGCGCTGTCGTTCAAGACCGACGTGCTCTGGTCGATGCTCGACGCCATCGAGCGCGCGGCGGCCAAGGAGTAGTGATGACCACCCTCGAACCGGGCTCGGTGCCGCGGCTGCGGCGCGGAGTCCGGCTGAGCTATGACCAGACCAGGGAAACGCACGTCCTCCTGTTCCCCGAAGGTGTGCTCGTCCCGAATCCGACCGCCGCGGCCGTGCTTTCCCTCTGCGACGGCGTCGCGGATGTCACGGGAATCGCTTCGGCGTTGCGCGAACGCTACACCGGTGTGCGCGAGGAGGAGATCCTGGACGTCCTGTCCCGGCTGGGAGAACGGCGGATCGTCGAATGGACCTGAAAACCGCGCAGCCGCCACTGGGCATGCTGGCCGAGCTGACTCATCGCTGCCCGCTGCACTGCCCGTATTGCTCGAATCCGGTCGAGCTGATCGCCCGCGACGGGGAACTGTCCACAGAGGAATGGCTTTCCGTGCTCACCCAGGCGCGGGAACTCGGCGTGCTCCAGGTGCACATGTCCGGCGGTGAGCCGCTCGCCAGAACGGATCTGCCCATCCTTGTCGAACACGCCACGAAACTGGGGTGCTACGTCAACCTGGTGACGTCCGGGCTCGGGCTGACGGAGTCCAGATTGGACGATCTCGCCGAGCGCGGCGTCGCGCATGTCCAGCTGTCCGTCCAAGGCGCGACCGCCGACCGCGCGGACCGGCTCGCCGGAGCACGGGCACACGACCGGAAGCTCGTCGCCGCCGAACTGATCAGGAAGGCCGGGCTGCCGCTTTCGGTGAACGTCGTCCTGCACCGGCGGAACCACGATCAGCTCGCCGGGATCATCGGCCTCGCCGAGGAGATGGGCGCGGACCGGCTCGAACTGGCCAACACGCAGTACTACGGCTGGGCCCTGCGCAACCGTGACGCCCTGATGCCGACCCGGCGGCAACTCGAGGAGGCCGAGCCGATCGTGCGCGCGGCCACCGAACGGCTGCGTGGCCGCATGGAGATCATCTATGTCGTCGCCGATTACTACGAGAAGTACCCGAAGCCGTGCATGTACGGCTGGGGCGCGCGGCAATTGACCGTGGCGCCCGACGGGACCGTGCTGCCGTGCCCCGCGTCGACAGCGATCGAGACGCTGGAATTCGACAACGTGCGGGACAGGCAGCTGGCCTGGATCTGGTACGAATCCGCTTCCTTCAACGCCTATCGCGGCGAGGACTGGATGCCCGACACCTGCCGCACCTGTGATCGGCGCACGATCGACTTCGGCGGCTGCCGGTGCCAAGCGTTCCAACTCACCGGTGACGCCTCGGCGACGGATCCGGTGTGCTCGCGTTCGCCGCATCGGGAGGTCGTCGACCTCATCCTCGCCACGCAGGCGAAAACGGACGAGCTCGTGATGCGGACGCCGCGATGAGGGTGATCTTGCTCGGCACCGCGGCGGGCGGCGGATTCCCTCAGTGGAACTGCGCCTGCGCCCTGTGCGTTTCGGACGCGCCGCCGCGGACGCAGGACTGTGTGGCGGTGAGCGCGGACGACGAAGGCTGGTACCTGCTCAACGTTTCGCCGGACATCCGCGCGCAGATCCTCGCCACACCACCGTTGCGCGCCGGGCCGGGGCCGAGGGAGATCCCGTTGCGCGGGGTGCTGCTGACCGACGCCGAACTCGATCATTCACTCGGCTTGCTTCTCCTGCGGGAAGCGGGCGGTCTGCCCGTGTGGGCACCGGACGCCGTGCTCGGCGCCTTGTCCGAGCACTTCCCCGCGCGGTCGATCATCGACGGGTACGGCGGCTGGGACTGGCTGCCGTCGTCGAGGGTCGCCATCGACGGGCTGCGGGTGAGCATGCTTCCCGTGAGCGACAAGCGGCCGAAGTACGCACGTTCGTCCACAGAGGACGGTCCTTGGGTGGTGGCGTATCGGATCGAAGACGTCGTGACCGGCGGCGTTTTCGTGTACGCGCCTTGTCTTAAGAGCTGGCCGGACGGATTCGACGACTTCACCCGCGATGCAGGGCTGATACTGCTGGACGGGACCTTCTACGCGCCGGACGAGATGTCGGGCGCCACCGCGGCCGAGGTCGGCGACGGCGCCCAGCTGGCGATGGGGCATCTGCCGATCACCGGCAGTCTCGCGAAGCTCCGGCCCGGCCCGCGGTGGGCGTACACACACCTGAACAACACGAACCCGGTGATCGATCCCGCGTCGCCCGAACACGCCGCCGTACTGGACGGCGGCGCATCGCTTCCCTTGGACGGTACCGAGTTCAAGCTTTAGGCGACCCCTTCGGGGCTCGCGCCGGACACGGGAACGGCGTCGGCGGTGAGCCGATCGATCTCCGCGAGTTCGTCGGTGGCCAGATCGATGTCCGCGGCGGCGAGACTGGCCTCGATGTTGGCCGCCTTCCGCGCGCCCACGATCGCGACGTGCACGCCCGGCTGGGCGAGCGTCCAGGCGATCGCGAGCTGACTGACGGAGATTCCTTTGTCCGCCGCGAATTCCTTGAGCCGGTCGACGACGGCGAGAGTGCGCCGGAAGGTCTCGCCGGTGAACGCCGACGACCGTGAACGCCAGTCGGTCTTCTCGAACGTCGTCTCCGGCGTGAAGGACCCGGTCAGCAGTCCGCTGCCCAGCGGGCTGTACACGAGCACGCCGATGTCGTGCTCACGCGCGTACGGGAGAGGATCGGTTTCGATGTCGCGGCGGAACAGGTGATAAGGCGGCTGCAGGGTTTCCACGGGCCGGGTCTTGTCGAAGGCGGCCAGCCCCGCGGCGTCGTAGTTCGAGACACCGACGTGCCGGATCTTCCCGGCGTCGACGAACTCCTGCAGGATCCCCGCAGTCTCCTCGGCGGGAGCGTCGGGATCGGGCCAGTGGATCTGGTAGAGGTCGATGTGGTCGACGTCGAGGAAACGGAGGCTGTCCTCGATGCCCTGTGACAGCCACTCGCGCCGCGAGTCGCGCGGCCGTTCGGAACGCGGCTTGATACCGCCCTTCGTGGCGATGACGAGGTTGTCGCGGTCGCGCTTGAGTTCCTCACGCAGCGCCTTCCCCAGCATCGCTTCGGATTTCCCGAAACCGTAGGCCTGTGCGGTGTCGAAGAAGTTCACCCCGAGTTCGCGGGCGTGGTGGATCGCCGCGATCGCCGTGTCCTCGTCGAACGAACCCCAGTCCCCGCCGAGTTGCCAGGTGCCGAAAGCGATCCTCGACACCTCGAGACCGCTCCTGCCCAATGTCGCCGTACGCATGTCTCCAGCAGAGCACAGACATCGGATCACCGCATCGGATCTCCCGGCCAACGATACCCCCAAATAACTGTTTGACGGTTCGCGTCCCGGCAGTCGATACTCGTCCCATGTCCGAGCCCCCCGGCCTCGACGGCTTGCGTGTCCTCGCCCATCCCGTGCGGCTGCGCATTCTGTCGCTTTTGACCGGTGTCGCGATGAGCGCGGCCGAAGCCGCCCGCGAACTCGGTGAGACACAAGCGAATGTCAGCTACCACCTGCGGCGGTTGCACGAGGCCGGCCTGCTGGACGTCGCCGAGGAGGTCCGGATCCGGGGCGGCCTGGCGAAACGCTACCGGCACGATCCGGAGTCCGGATCGCGGTTCACGTCGGCGAATCCGGGGGAGGAACAGCTTCTCATCGCGACGATGGCCGAAGAACTCAAGCGCCGCAGCGAATTCCGCGTTCCCGGCAAGCAGGGATCGACGAGCGACGCGGAGATGTGGGTCGACCGCGAGACGTGGGAGAAGGCACTCGAACACGCTCGCGAACTGAGCGACCTTCTGCACTCCGCCGCGAAGCCGCCCCGGACCCGGGGCACGATCCCGGTCAGCGCGACGGTCTCGCTGTTCGAAATGAGGCGACGGTGACGTCCCTGCGCGAACCATTGCGCCGGCACAACTTCCGCTGGCTGATCGCCGGCCGCACGTTCGGGGAGTTCGGCAACGCCGTCGCCCCGCTCGCGCTCGCCTTCGCGGTGATCGACCTGACCGGTTCGGCCGTCGACATCGGCATCGTCGTCGGCGCGCGGTCCGTGGCCAGCGTCGTCTTGCTGCTGTTCGGCGGCGTTCTGGCCGACCGGCTACCGCGGTCGGTGATCCTGCAAGGCACCGAAGTCGCCGCCACCCTGACCCAGGCGGTCATCGCGGCGAGTGTCCTTTGTGGATTCGCTTCGATCCCGCTGCTGGTCGGCCTGAGCGTGGTCAACGGCGCGGTGGCCGCGATCTCCGCCCCCGCGTCGGCGTCGCTCACCCCGCTGACGGTGCCCGCCACCCTCCTCGCGCAGGCCAACGCGCTGGCCAGATTGCTCTCGAACTCCGGCCGGATCGCCGGCGCCGGGCTCGGCGGCATCCTGGTCACCGCGGTCGGCCCCGGCTGGGCGCTCGCCGGGAACGCGCTGCTGTTCCTGGGCTCCGCCCTGTCCTACCGATGCATCCGCCTCAGCCGCCGGGAACGGGTCCCCGGCAGCCGCCCGCTGGCGGAACTCGTCGAAGGCTGGCACGAGTTCCGGTCGCGCACCTGGGTGTGGGTGGTGGTCGTGCAGTTCATGGTGGTGAACGCCGTCATCGCCGGCGGGATCGCGGTGCTCGGCCCCGTCGTCGCCGACAGCACCTTCGGGCGCTCCGGCTGGGGATTCGCCCTCGCCGCGCAGACGATCGGCTCGCTCGTCGGCGGGATCCTCGTGGCCCGATGGCAGCCGCGGCGCGCGCTGTTCGTCGGCGTCGCGGTGATCCTCTTCGAAGCGCCACCACTGATCCTGCTCGGCCAGGCACCCTTGCTTCCGCTGCTGCTGGCGGCCATGTTCGTCTCCGGGCTGGCGATCGAGCAGTTCGTGGTCGCGTGGGACGTCTCGCTGCAGGAGAACGTGCCCGAGGACAAACTCGCGCGCGTCTACTCCTACGACATGCTCGGTTCCTTCATCGCCCTGCCCCTCGGGCAGATGGCGGCCGGGCCCGCCGCGCAGCACTTCGGGGTCAGCACGACTCTGCTCGCGTGCGCCGCGCTGGTCGTGGCCGCCACCGGTCTCGCGCTGTGCAGCGGCCAGGTGCGCGGGCTCGTCCGGAAGTCGCACGCCGCGCAGCCCTGACGCCCAAGTGGTAGCAAAGGTCCCTTGCTCCCTTTCCGCAGGTCACGGCCAGGGACGGACCTCCTCGAGGAGCTTCGCGACCGCGAGCACCAGGTCGTCGGAGTGCCGCGGGCCGACGATCTGCAACCCGACCGGCAGGCCGCTGGAGGTGCGGCCCGCCGGCACGCTGATCGCGGGCTGCTGGGTCATGTTGAACGGGTAGGTGAACGGCGTCCAGTCCGGCCAGCCGCTCAGCCCGCTGCCCGGGGGGACCTCGTGCCCGGCTTCGAAGGCGGGAATCGGGAGGGTCGGCGTGATCAGCACGTCGTAGCGCGTGTGGAACTCGCCCATCAGGATGCCCAGCGCGGCCCGCTCGGCGTTGGCGCCGAGATAGTCGCTCGCCGAGAAGGTCTTGCCGAGTTCCCACACCTTCCGCAGGCCGGGATCGACCTTCGTCTCCGAACCGGCGGGGAAGGTGTCCAGCCACTTGGCCGCCCCCGTCGACCACAGGATGTCGAAGGCCGGTTTGGGGTCGGTGAAACCGGGATCGGTCTCTTCGATGTGCAGGCCCGCGTCGCCCAGCGACCGGACCGCCGACTTGACGATTTCCGCGACCTCCGGGTCGACGTCGACGTAGCCGAGCGTCGGCGAGTAGGCGGCGATCAGCCCGCGCACGTCCCGGCGGACGGCCTCGCGATAGGTCGAAACCGGTGGGGCGAGCGCGGCCGGGTCTCGATGATCGGGCAGGGCGAGGACGTCGAGGAGCAGCGCCGTGTCGTCGACCGAACGCGCCATCGGTCCGGCGTGCGAGAGCGGGCCGAACGGGCTCGCCGGGAACAGCGGGATCCGGCCGTGTGTCGGTTTGAGCCCGACGATTCCGCAGAACGAAGCCGGGATCCGGATCGAGCCGCCGCCATCGGTGCCGACGGAGAGCTCACCCATCCCCGCCGCGACGGCCGCGGCACTGCCCCCGCTGGACCCTCCCGCCGTCGTCGACGGGTCGATCGGGTTGCGGGTGATCCCGGTCAGCGGGTTGTCGGTGACGCCCTTCCACGCCAGTTCCGGCGTCGTGGTCTTTCCCAGCAGTACCAAGCCGTTCTCACGCAGCCGCGCGGTGACCGGGCTGTCGACGTCCCACGGCTGGTCGGGGTCGATGCACCGCGAACCGCGCAGCGTCGGCCAGCCCTGGGTCAGGAACATGTCCTTGATCGAGGCCGGGACACCGTCGAGCCAGCCGATCGGATTGCCGTCCCGCCAGCGGATCTCGGACGCCTTCGCCTGTTCGAGCGCGCCGTCGGCGTCGACCAGGCAGAAAGCGTTGGTCTCGCCGTCGCGTTCCTCGATGACACGCAAGGCGTTCTGAGTGGCCTCGACCGGCGACAGCTCTCCGGTGGCGTACGCGGCGACGAGCTCGCTCGCGGTCAACTTGGTGTCGTTCAATCCTGCCCCTAACCTTGGCGAAGCGTCTCCGACGGCACGTACCCGAGCCGCTTGTCCACGACGTTGCGCAGTGGCTCCCCCGCGCGCCAGCGACGGAAGTTGTCCGCGAACACCTCTACCAGAGTATTACGCCAGCCGACGAAGTCGCCCGACATATGCGGCGAGATCAGAACGTTCTCCATAGTCCACAAAGGACTGTCGGACGGCAGCGGCTCGGTGTCGAAGACGTCGAGCGCCGCGCCGCCGAGCCGCCCGTCCCGCAGTGCGCCGATCAGGTCCGAAGTGACGACCAGCTCGCCGCGGCCGACGTTGACGAACCGCGCTCCCGGTTTCATCGCGGCGAAGGTCTCGGCGTCGAACATGCCCTTCGTCTGCTCGGTCAGTGGCGCGACCGCGACGACGTAGTCCGCCCCGGGAAGATGACGGGCGAGGTCCGAAGACGCGTACACGTCCCCGAAGTCGGGATCGCCCTCACGAGGACGGCGTCCGACGCCCGCCACCGACATCCCGGCCGCCCGCAGCATCCGCGCGATCGACCGGCCGATCGGCCCGGTTCCGACCACGAGGACCTGGCGGCCGGAGATCCGCTCACTCTCCCGGTGCTTCCACTGCTTCTGCCGCTGCAGGTCCCACGAGCGGACGAAATCCTTGGCGAACGCGAGAACGACTCCGAGGACGTACTCGGCTATGGCCCCGTCGAAAACGCCTCGGGAGTTGGTGAGCACGACGTCGCTCTCCTGCAGCGCAGGGAAGAGGACCGGGTCGACGCCCGCGCTGGCGATATGCAGCCAGCGCAGCTTGTCGGCCGCGTGCCAGGCCCCCGGAACCGCGGTCGAAAGGAAGTCGTAGACGAAGAACGCGTCGGCGCCGGACAACGCGTCGGCCAACCCGGCCTCGCCGGTGTAACGAACCACCGCTCGGTCTTCGATAGCGCGCATGTCCGGTGGGCGCGTGTCTCCGCAGAGCACCGCCAGCACAGGGGCCACTGAGGAGATCACGTTGACACCGTAAAAGTGGCTCGTATGATTGTCAACAATCCGAGGAACGACCCCCGGAGCACCGGACCTGTGACAACAGAAGCTTTCCGGAGGCTGAGACTTGGATTTCGACTTATTGGAGTTCGAAGGCCCGTTGGCGCAGCGCGGCATCGGTGTGATCGCCCCCTTCGACCTCGCTCTGGAACGTGAGTTGTGGCGCTGGGTGCCCATGGAGGTCTCCCTCCATCTGGCGCGGACGCCGTACGAGCCCGTGCCCGTCAGCATGGAGATGGCCCAGCTCGTCAGCGACAGCAGGCATCTCGCCGCCGCCACGCGGGACGTGCTCCACGTCGAGCCCGAAGTCGTCGCCTATCTGTGCACCTCCGGCAGTTTCGTCAACGGTGTGGACTACGAACGCTCGCTGACCAAGGCGATCTGCGACGCGGGCGCGACGGACGCCGTCACCACGTCCGGAGCGCTGGCGGAGGTCCTGCACCAGCTCGACCTCCACCGGGTCTCGGTGCTCACGCCCTACGACGGCGACCTGACCGGGAAGCTGCACGACTTCCTGTCCGAACTCGGGGTCCGCACCGTCTCGAGCGACCATCTCGGCCTGGGTGGCGGCATCTGGAAGGTCAGCTACCGGACCATCGCCGAACGCATCCTCGCCGCCGACCACGCCGACGCCGAAGCCATCTTCGTCAGCTGCACCAACCTCCCCACCTACGATCTGATCGAGCCACTCGAAAGCGCGCTCGGCAAACCGGTCCTCACCGCGAATCAGCTCACCATGTGGGCCTGCCTCCGGCGGATGAACCTGCCGATCGTCGGGCCCGGCAAGTGGCTCCGGGAGGTCGACTGATCTCTTCGCCTACGATTGTCGACAATCTGCCCTCCGGAGGTTCCGTGCCCATCACGCCGTTCGCCCCGCCCGAGCCGCCGTCCGAGACGACCACCATCGGATTCATCTACCCCGATCACGCGGCCGAAGACGACTACCCGCTCGCGGAACAGCTCCTCGGCGGGGACATGGCCGGGATCAAGCTGCCGGTCGAGCACATCTACGGAACCGATCTGCACGCCGTGCCGGAGCTCTTGGACCTCGGCAGCGAAAGCCGGCTCGCCGACGGCGCCGCGCTCCTGGCCAAACACGAACCCGACGCGGTGGTGTGGGCATGCACCAGCGGCAGCTTCGTCTACGGCTGGGAAGGCGCCCGCGAACAGGCCGACCGGCTGGCCGCCGTCGCCGGTGTCCCGGCGTCGAGCACCTCCTTCGCCTTCGTCAACGCCGCGAGGGCCCTCGGCGTCCGGCGGGTCGCGGTCGCCGCCAGCTATCCGGACGACGTCGCCCGGCTGTTCGTCGAGTTCCTCGGCGCGGGCGGGGTCGAAGTGGTGTCGATGGGCAGCGCGGACATCGACACCGCGGCCGAGGTCGGCGAACTCAGTCCGGAAGCCGTCGTCGAGCTCGCGGTGAGCCGGGACCACCCGGCCGCCGACGCGCTGCTCGTCCCCGACACCGCCATGCGGACGCTCGGCGAGATCAACACGCTCGAAACCAGGCTCGGCAAGCCGGTGCTGACCGCCAATCAGGTCACCGTCTGGGAAGGTCTGCGGCTCACCGGGAAGTCCCCGCTCGTCCGCACCTTGGGCGCACTGTTCGGAAAGAGGGGCAACTGAACCATGTCCTTGCCGGATATCGAGCCGGTCAGCCGGGAGTCGACCGCCGGGATCATCGCGCGGCAGTTGCGGGACGCGATCATGACCGGCGCCCTCCCTCCCGGCACCCAGCTCGGTGAAACGGATCTGGCCTCCCGGTTCCAGGTTTCGCGGGGGCCGCTGCGCGAGGCGATGCAGCACCTCGTTTCCGAAGGGCTCCTGCGCAGCGAGCGCCACCGCGGCCTGTTCGTGATCGACCTCGAGCCCGGCGACGTCTACGACATCTACTCGGCGCGCTCGGCCATCGAGCGCGCCGCGATGCTGCGAGCGCTGCGCGGGGACCGTGAACGGGTCGCCACCGAGCTCGAAGAGGCCGTACGCGCCATGGCCACCGCCGCGGACGACGACGACCCGACCGCGCTCTCCTGGGCGGACCTCCGTTTCCACGAGGCGCTGATCGCCGCTTCCGGCAGCAAACGGCTCGTGCGCATGGCCCGGACCCTGCTGATCGAGACCCGGATGTGCCTCACCGCGCTGCAGGCGACCTATCAGCAGGTCGAGGAACGGGTCACCGAGCACACCAGGATCATCGAAGCCCTGCGGGCCGGCGACGAAGAGACCGCGCTGTCGCTGCTGGAAGCACATATGGAGGACGCCGTCCAACGGCTCGCCCCGGGAACCAGCCTGCGGGAAGGCGAAGCTCCCGCGGTGCCTTAGGGATTCAGCCACGGCCCCGCACCCCCAGCACCGGCTGACCGCCCGTCCCGCCGCGGAAATCCCTGTCCCATGGCCACTTGCCGTGCTCGTCCTCGTAGACCAGTTGCAGCGCACGGAATTCTTCGCCGTACAGGAGAACGGCGGTGAGCAGATGCGCCGGCGGCGAACTGAGCGGAACGATCTCGAACGACGGCCATCCCACCGCGGCGGGCAGCACCTCACCCGCCTCAGGCGGCCCCGATCGGACCACCTGCTGGGCGAAATAGTTCAGCAGCTGGCCGGATCTTCGTTCTCTCAAGCCGGTGACGACGAGTTCGGGCAGCCCGGCGTCGGTGAGCCCGACCGTGTACGCGAAGCCCGGTTGGACACTTCCGCGCTCGACCGTCTGCACCATCCAGCCGTACTTCCGGATCAGCGGACGGACCTCCTCGACGAGGTAGTCGTCGCGAGTCTTCCCGGGGTTGTCGCAATGCCAGCACATCGGCGCTCCTCCAGTCGTCGAATCCGATGACCGGCACTGTGCACCGGGGCACCGACAAAAACTCACAGCCCCGGCTGCCAGGCAGGCGGCGAACGGTCCTTCGATGGCGAATCTCGCACCCAGATTCCCTTTCAGGGCAACATTTACGCCTTTTCTCGAGAAATTCGCCGAGGGGCAAGGCCAGGTTGCGTGACGGACTGCCAGCGCCTTACCTCGGGATCCCTAGTGACATGTGCTGGACAGGGAATGCTTGCAGGGAGACGAGTTCACGGGCCTTGACGTCCCCAATGCGGCATTGGCGACCCTCAACGACTCCAATGCCACAACGGGAGCGCCGAACGAGTCACCCGACATGCTTGAGATCTCGGCGTATCTGGCTGCCCCAGGGGCGCAAGTGGCGAATCAAGAGCCGGCCAGGTTCCCAATGTCGCATTGGGGACGCTGAGCGTTTCCAATGCGACATTGGGAACCTGACGCGACTACAGACTTACGTCCCTTGAGTACATGAAGGCCTCCTTCCTTGCGCTTGGCGCAAGGAAGGAGGCCTTCATGTACTCAAGGGACGTGAATGGACCGTTCATGACTTCCGGGAATTGACACGCCACCATGCGGATGGTTCAAGATAGAGAGGCGACCACCGCGGACCCGAGTTCGGCGGTGGTGGACTTCCCGCCGAGGTCGGGGGTTCGCACGGCCCCCTCCTCGAGAACCTTTTCCACCGCCACGCGTACATCTTGTGCCGCGACGGTTTCCCCGAGATGGTCGAGCAGCATCGCCCCCGCCAGGATCTGCGCCACCGGATTCGCGATGCCCTGTCCGGCGATGTCGGGGGCGCTGCCATGCACCGCCTCGAACATGGAAGGGAGCTCACCGGTCGGATTGATGTTGCCCGAAGGCGCCATTCCGAGCCCGCCCGTCACGGCCGCCGCCAGATCGCTCAGGATGTCGCCGAACAGATTGGAAGCCACCACGACGTCGAGCCGGTCCGGCGCCTGCACCATCCGCGCGGCGAGCGCGTCGACATGGCACTGCTCGGCATGCACGTCCGGGTACTCCGCTGAGATTTCGGCGAAGATCTCGTCCCAGAAAGGCATCGAGTGAATGAGCCCGTTGGACTTGGTCGCCGAACAGACCCGCCCTGTGCGCGTCTTCGCCAGCTCGAAGGCGTAGCGGATGATCCGCTCCACCCCGACCCGCGTGAACACGGATTCCTGTAAGACGAACTCGTTCCCCAGCCCACGATTGTGCCTGCCGCCGAGCTCCGAGTACTCGCCCTCGGAGTTCTCCCGGACGATCACCATCTCCAGTTCGTCGGCACCGCGGCCCGCCAGAGCCGACGTCGTCCCCGGCAGCAGCCGGACCGGCCGGAGGTTGACGTACTGGCTGAACGCGCGCCGGACCGGAATGAGGAGACCCCACAACGACACATGGTCCGGGACGCCGGGAAAGCCGACGGCGCCGAGAAAGATCCCGTCGAAAGCGGAAAGCCGCTCGATCCCGTCGGCGGGCATCATCGAGCCGGTTTTGGTGTACCGCTCACAACTCCAGTCGAACTCCGTCCAGGACAAGGAGAAACCATGCGATGCCGCCGCGCGGTCGAGGACCTTGCGGGCCTCGACCGTCACGTCCACGCCGATCCCGTCGCCGGGAATGCTCGCAATGCGATAGGAAGTCACAGAGCCACCGCGATGTACTTGGTCTCGAGGAACTCGTCGATGCCGACGCTGCCGCCCTCACGGCCGAGCCCAGACTGCTTGATCCCGCCGAACGGCGCCGCCGGGTTCGAAACCAGTCCCTGGTTGAGGCCGATCATGCCGGCTTCCAGCCGTTCCGACACCCGCAGTGCCCGCTTGAGATCGGAGGTGTACACATAGGACACGAGACCGAATTCGGTGTCGTTCGCCGCAGCGATGGCCTCGTCCTCGCTGTCGAATGGAGTGATCGGGGCGACCGGTCCGAAGATCTCTTCCGAAGCGAGCCTGGCGTCCTTGGGCACGTCGGTCAGCACCGTGGCCTGGTAGAAGTTACCCGGACCGTCGACTGTGGATCCTCCGGTGAGGACGCGCGCTCCTCGCTCGGTGGCATCGGAGACCAGGCCACTGACCTTCTCGACGGCGGCTTTGTCGATGAGGGGGCCGACGACGACACCCTCCTCGGTGCCGCGCCCCATCGGCAAGGCCTCCATGCGCTCGGTGAGGCGCCGGGAGAACTCGTCGACGACGCCGCGCTGGACATAGAAGCGGTTCGCGGCCGTGCAGGCTTCGCCGATGTTGCGCATCTTCGCGGTCATCGCGCCTTCGATCGCCGCGTCGAGGTCGGCATCTTCGAAGACGAGGAAGGGGGCGTTGCCGCCGAGTTCCATCGAAGTGCGGAGCACCTTGTCCGCGCACTGTTCCAGCAGCTTCCGTCCGACGCCGGTCGAGCCGGTGAAGGACAGCTTCCGCGCGCGGCCATCGCGGATCAACGGCTCCATCACGCCGCCGGAGTCCGACGTCGTGAGCACGTTCAGCACACCTTCCGGCAGCCCCGCTTCGGCGAGGATCGCCGCGAGGGCCAACATCGAAAGGGGGGTTTGAGCAGCGGGTTTGATGACCATCGTGCAGCCTGCCGCGACCGCGGGTCCGATCTTGCGGGTGCCCATCGCCATGGGGAAGTTCCAGGGCGTGATCAGCAGACACGGCCCGACGGGCTGCTTCGTCACGAGGAACCGGCCAGACCCGTTGGGAGCGACGGCATAACCTCCGTCGATCCGGACGGCCTCCTCCGCGAACCAGCGGAAGAACTCGGCGGCGTAGGTGATCTCGCCCTTCGACTCCGCGAGCGGTTTGCCCATCTCGAGGGTCATCAGCAGCGCGAGTTCGTCGGCGCGCTTGATCAGCAGCTCGTAGGCGCGGCGCAGGATTTCCCCGCGTTCGCGCGGGGCGACGTTCGCCCAGTCGGCCTGTGCGGCGACGGCCGCGTCGAGTGCGCTGACACCGTCCGCCGGTGACGCGTCGGCCACCTCGCACAGGGCTTCGCCTGTCGAGGGGTCGAAAACGGGGAAGGTCTTCCCGTCCGTGGCGGGTACCCACTTGCCGCCGATGAACAGTTCCTTGCCGACCGACGTGACGACGCCGGCCTCACTGATCGAGCTCATCCCAACGCTCCTCCATGTTGTCCCGAACGCCATGCTATGGATATTGTCAACAATCGACAACAGCTCAGCCGACCTAGGAGCGCAGCCCATGGCCCAGCTATCACCGCTGCTCAAGCAGGCAACGCCGGTCGTGGTCGACCACGGTGAGGGGGTTTACCTCTACGGCACCGATGGCAAACGTCACCTGGATTTCACCGCCGGTATCGGCGTGACCAGCACCGGCCACTGTCACCCGCACGTGGTGAGCGCGGCGCGGGAACAGATCGGCAAACTCGTCCACGGGCAGTACACGACGGTCATGCACAAGCCGATGCTGGAGCTGACCGAGAAACTGGGCGGTGTCCTCCCGGAAGGCCTGGATTCCCTCTTCTACGCGAACTCGGGCAGCGAGGCGGTCGAGGCGGCACTGCGGTTGTCGCGGCAGGCCACGAAGCGGCCCAACGTCATCGTCTTCCAGGGCGGGTTCCACGGCCGGACCGTCGCGGCGGCGACGATGACGACGTCGGGCACCCGGTTCAGCGCCGGGATCTCGCCGCTCATGTCCGGCGTGCACGTCGCGCCCTTCCCCTACGCGTTCCACTACGGCTGGGACGAGGAGACGGCGACGAAGTTCGCGCTGCGCGAGCTCGACTACCTCTTCGCGACGGTCTGCGCGCCGAACGAAACGGCCGCGTTCTTCATCGAGCCGGTGCTCGGCGAGGGCGGGTACGTCCCGGCGAACACCGAGTTCCTGGCCGGACTGCGGGAACGCGCGGACAAGCACGGGATCCTGCTGGTGATGGACGAGATCCAGACCGGCTTCGGCCGGACCGGCCGGTTCTGGGGACACGAGCACTTCGGGGTGCGCCCGGACATCGTGCTCATCGCGAAAGGGCTCGCGAGCGGGTTCCCGATCTCGGGTATCGCCGCGTCGGAAGAGCTGATGGCGAAGGCGCTCCCCGGCTCCCAGGGCGGGACCTACGGCGGCAACGCGGTGGCCTGCGCGGCGGCGATCGCCACGCTCGAGGTGATCCAGCAGGAGGGCCTGGTCGAGAACGCCGCCGAACGAGGACGCCAGCTCCTGGAAGGCGTGCGGGTGATCGCGGACAAATCAGCGTCGATCGGTGATGTCCGAGGGCTGGGGCTGCTGGTCGGTTCCGAGTTCACCACGCCGGACGGCGAGCCGGACACCGCGAAGGCCCAGGCGGCCCAGAAAGCCGCGTCCTCCAACGGCTTGCTGCTGCTGACTTGCGGGGCGTACATGAACGTCGTCCGGATGGTGCCGCCGCTGATCGTCGACTCAGCACAGGTCGACGAGGCACTGCGCATCTGGGGCGACGTGGTGGCGGGGGGCGAGTGATGGCCCGCTACATCACGATCACGCTCGACAAGCGCGGAGTGTCCTGCCGGGCCCGGCTGCTCGACGCCGAAGCCCCGCGGACCTGCCGCGCCGTCTGGGACGCGTTGCCGCAGAGCGGTTCGGCGTACCACGCGAAGTACGCGCGCAACGAGGTCTACACGCTCGTACCGCCCTTCGCCGAACCGAAGCCGGGCCGCGAAAACCCCACGGTGACCCCGATTCCGGGGGATGTCGTGTACTTCGGGTTCGAGGCGTGGGAGATCGGCAACCCGGCGTACGGCTACGACGAGGGCAGCGAGGCGCACAGCGACCAGGGCGCGACGGACCTCGCGATCTTCTACGGCCGCAACAATCTGCTGATCAACGGCGACGCGGGCTGGGTACCCGGCAACGTGTTCGCGACGATCGAAGAGGGACTGGCGGAAATGGCCGAAGCCGCCCAGGACCTTTGGCTGCGAGGTGTCGAGGGCGAGACACTTTCGTTCGCACGCGCGTAGGAAACCCGTGGGCGGTGCGGGCTCCCACCCTCACCGCCCACGGGCCGGCACCCCACCCTGGCTTACTGTCGCGCTTCGGTGAGCCGGTACTCGACACCACCGACCTCTTCACCACGCTGGTCGACCTGGGTCACGTGGACGGTGTACTGCCCGCCGGCAGCTTCGGCCCCGGCGGTGAAGCTCAGCTTGGCGCCGACCTGTTCGCCCGATTTGAAGGTCAGGCCACTGATCCGGGCTCGCTGCGGGTTCACGATGGCCAGCTCGGTCTCACCGACCCGTTCGACGCCCTCGCCCTTCGCACCGGCCGCCCGAACTCGACGCGCCCGCACGGGGGCACCGCCAGCGCCGCCCCCAGCGCCGCGCTCCGTCTCATCCTGGATCCCATCGAGCGTCCACCCCTTCCGGCGGACCACCGCGGCCCGCTGCGACATGGGTAACCGAGCGAGGTTGTCACGAGGTTGTGGACGCGGCGGAAGACAAACGTGAAAAGGATTCATGGCCATCCTCGCCCACGACGTACTACGCTTCGACAACCAGGCAAAGAGGCGTGAGGAAGGGCAGTCGATGGGCGATGTTGCGGCACGGTTCGCCGAGATCGTCGGGGACACGAACTTGCTCTCGGGCGAGGCGATCCCCGAGGACTACGCACACGACGAGGCTTTGACCACCACCGCGCGGCGGCCCGCCCACCTGGCGAAACCGGGAAGCGCCGAAGAGGTCGCGGAGCTGCTCAAGGCGGCGACCGAACACGGCGTGCCGGTCACCGCGCGAGGGTCGGGCACGGGGCTCTCGGGTGGCGCCACACCACGCGAAGACAGCCTGGTGATCTCTTTCGAACGAATGAACGCGGTACTGGAGATCGACACGGAGAACCACGTCGCCGTCGTCCAGCCGGGTGTCACGCTGTCCGATTTGGACGAAAAGACCACAGCGGCCGGACTCGGCTACACCGTCTACCCCGGCGAGCTGAGCGCGAGCGTCGGCGGCAACGTCGGGACGAACGCGGGCGGCATGCGCGCGGTCAAGTACGGCGTCACGCGGCACAACGTCGTGGGCCTGCAGGCCGTGCTGCCGACCGGCGAGATCATCCGGACCGGCGGCAAGACCTCGAAGGTCTCGACCGGGTACGACCTGACCCAGCTGATCATCGGCTCCGAAGGCACTCTCGCGATCGCGACCGAGGTCATCGTGAAGCTGTATCCGCGCCTGCCGCACGGCGCCACGGTGTTCGCCCCGTTCGAGACCTTCGACGAGGTGATGACCGTCGTCCCGAAGATCGTCGCCAGCGGCCTCGCGCCGCACATCCTCGAGTACATCGACAACCTCACGCTCGCGGCGATCAGCTACAACGAGAAGCTCAGCCTCGGTGTCCCGGACGCCATCCGTGACAAGGCGCAGGCGTATCTGGTGGTGGCACTGGAAAACCGCGACAACGACCGGCTGCACGCCGACATCGAGGAACTCGGCGGACTGCTGGGCGATGTCGGCGCGATGGACGTGTACGTGCTCGAGGGCGCTTCGGCGCGCAAGCTCATCGAGGCGCGCGAGAAGGCGTTCTGGACGGCCAAGGCGGCCGGTGCCGACGACGTCATCGACGTGGTGGTCCCGCGGTCCGCCATGCCCGAGTTCCTGCGCAAGGCCAGGGAAATGGCGTTGTCGCGCGAGGCGGGCGCGCTCGGCTGCGGGCACGCCGGCGACGGCAACGTCCACCTGGCCATCTTCTGCAAGGACCCGGAGAAGCGGAAGCAGCTGCTGACCGACATCTTCGCACTCGGCATGGAACTCGGCGGCGCGATCTCCGGCGAGCACGGACTCGGACGGGCCAAATCCGGCTATTTCCTCGATCTGGAGGACCCGGCGAAGATCGCGCTGATGCGCCGGATCAAGGAGAGCTTCGACCCGGCCGGGATCCTCAACCCCGGCGTTCTTTTCGCTGAGAGGGCTTGAAAAGTGAGTGAGATGAACGGCGCCCAGTCCCTGATCCGCACGCTCGTCGACAGCGGTGTCGACGTGTGCTTCTCGAATCCGGGCACCTCGGAGATGCACTTCGTGGCCGCGCTCGACTCCGTACCCGAGATGCGCGGTGTGCTCGGCCTCTTCGAAGGCGTCGTCACCGGTGCCGCGGACGGATACGCGCGGATCGCCGACAAGCCGGCGGCCACGCTGCTGCACCTCGGCCCCGGTCTCGGCAACGGGCTGGCGAACCTGCACAACGCGCGCCGCGCGCGCACCCCGATCGTCAACGTGATCGGCGATCACGCGACCTACCACAAGCAGTACGACGCCCCGCTCGAATCGGACATCGAGGCCGTCGCCGGTTCGCTCGAAGGCTGGGTCCGCCGCTCCGAGCACACGAAGGACGTCGGTGCCGACGCCGCCGCGGCGGTCGCGGCCTCCCAGGACGCCCCCGGCCAGGTGGCGACCCTGATCCTCCCCGCCGACGCGTCCTGGGGTGAGGGCGGCGAGACCTGCGCGCCCATCCCGCCACGGATCCCGCAGGTCGTCGACGCGACGACGGTGAAGAACATCGCCGAGGTGCTGGCCAGTGGTGAACCGGTCGCGCTGCTCGTCGGCGGCAGCGGCTGCCGAGAAGCCGGTCTGCGCGCGACCAGCCGGATCGCGGCCGCGACCGGCGTGAAGGCGTTCGTCGAGACCTTCCCCGCCCGGCTCGAACGCGGCGAAGGCCTGCCGACGATCGAGCGGCTGGGCTACCTCGCCGAGCAGGTCGCGTACCAGCTCGACGGGATCAAGCACGTGATCGTCGCCGGGACCAAGGCGCCTGTGTCGTTCTTCGCCTACCCCGGCAAGGCGAGCAACCTGGTTCCCGAAGGCGCGCAGGTCCATGTGCTGGCCGAAGTCGCGCAGGACGTGCCGCGAGCGCTGAACGACGTCGCCGACCTGGTCGCCGCCGAGACCGAGCCGGTGCTGCAGGAGTCCTCCCGGCCCGCGCTGCCGTCCGGGCCGTTGACGCCGCAGAACTGGGTCGACGTGATCGGCGCGCTGCTGCCGGAGCGCGCGATCATCGCGGACGAGGCGAACACCTCCGGTCTGCTGCTGCCCGCCGCGACCGCGGGCGCGCCCCGGCACGACGTGCTGACCCTGACCGGCGGCGCGATCGGCTACGGCATGCCCGTCGCGACCGGGGCGGCCGTCGCCGCGCCGGACCGGCCGGTGATCAACCTGCAGTCCGACGGCAGCGCGCTGTACACGATTTCGGCGCTGTGGACGCAGGCTCGGGAGAACCTCAACGTCACCACGGTCCTGCTGAACAACCGGGCGTACGCGATCCTGCGGCTGGAGCTGCAGCGGGTCGGCGCGGACGCCAACGGCCCGAAGGCGAACGAGCTGCTCGACCTCTCCCGCCCCGACATGGACTTCGTCAAGATCGCCGAAGGCATGGGCGTCCCGGCGACCCGGGCGACGACGGCGGAGGAGCTGGCCGAGCAGTTCCAGCGCGCGCTCGCCGAGCCGGGCCCGCACCTGATCGACGCGATCGTTCCGACGCTGTTCTGAGCGGAGCCGCCCCTGCGTGCGATGAGTCCCTTCATCGCACGCAGGGCGCTAGCGGACCGAAACGACCATCGGCTCGGGCTGACGTTGCTTCGGGACGAAAACGGTCAAGACGAGTCCTAGGAGCGCCGCACCGGCGGCGACCACGAAGCTCAGCCGGAACCCCGTCGCGGACGGGACGGAAACCCCGCCGATGGTGATCGCCAGCGACGCGAGCATGGTCGCCATCACCGCGCTGGACGTCGACGTGCCGACGGAGCGCATCAGCGAGTTCAACCCGTTCGCGGACGCGGTTTCGGTGACCGGGACCGCGCCCATGATCAGCGCCGGCATGGCCGCGTAGGCGATGCCCACGCCGCCGCCGATGATGATCGACGCCGTGATCAGCTCGAAGGCGTTGTCCATCAACACGGTCGCGAAGGCGTATCCGGCCGCGATGGTGGTGGCGCCGACCATCAGTGTCGTCCGTGGTCCGTAGCGCTCGATGAGCCTGGCCGAAACCGGCGACAGCATGAACATGACCAGGCCGTTCGGCGCGAGGCACAGCCCGGCCTGCACCATGGTCAGGCCGAGGCCGTAGCCGGTCGACGCGGGCGCCTGCAGCAGCTGCGGGAACGACAACGCCATCGAGTACAGCGCGAACCCGATCATGATCGACGCGAGGTTGGTGAACAGTACCGGCCGCCGCGCGGAGACCCGCAGGTCCACGAGCGGATCACGCCGCCGCAGCTGGTAGGCGCCCCAGACCAGCAGGATCACCACCGCGCTCCCCGCGAAGACGAGGGTGCGGCCGCTGCCCCAGCCCCATTCGCCGCCCTTGACGATCGGCAACAGCAGGCAGACCAGTCCGATCGTCAGCCCCAGCGCGCCGAGGTAGTCGAACGGCGCCGGTGTCTTCACCGGCGACTCCGGCACCACGAACAGGATCAGCAGGCCGCAGACGAGCCCGAGCCCCGCCGACGCCCAGAACAGGACGTGCCAGTCTGCGTTCTGCGCGACCAGCGCCGACACCGGGAGCCCGATGGCACCGCCGACGCCGAGCGTCGAACTCATCACCGAGATCGCGGCGCCGACCCGCTCCGGCGCGAGTTCGTCGCGCATGATGCTGATGCCCAGCGGGATCGCGCCCATGGCGCAGCCTTGCAACCCCCGGCCGAGGACCATCAGCGCGAGTGAACTGGTCAGCGCGGACACCACCGAACCGGCGACCAGGAAACCCAGGCTGATCAGCAGCAACCGGCGTTTGCCGTAGAGGTCGCCGAGCCTTCCGCTCACCGGCATCACCACGGCTCCGGCGATCAGGGTCGCCGTGACCACCCACGACGCGTCCGACGGTGTCGCGTTGAGCAGCCGGGGAAACGCGGGGATGAGCGGGACGACGAGCGTCTGCATGAACGACGCCACCAGACCGCAGGTGGCGAGCACGACGACGAAGATCCGGGGCGAAGGTGCCCGTCCGACCGGTTTCACCCTGTGCATCCCATGATCCGACCTTACACAGCATCACCCTTCTCAGTGAATGGTTGACCGACGGGATCACAGCCAGGTGCGAACCCCACCATGGCCGGAACAGGTACCGCGGCGATTCTGGCTGTAGCTATAGGAACCGTCCTCGCAGAGGGCGGTCGCTCCGTCAGCCGCGCCGGGTCCGGCCGACGGCCGATGGACACAGACACCGTCGGTGTTGCGGTAGTAGTCGCTCCCGCACTCCGCCAGGTTCGGCACCTTCGCCGCCTGCGTGGTCTTCGGAGGTGTTTTCGTCGGTTTGGGCTCGACCTGCTTCGGCACCTCGACCGCGGCCGTGGTCGTCGGCACGAACTGCTGAGGCGTCGGCGGTGCCCAACTGCTGGTCGGCGTCGACGTTGTGGTCAGCGCTGTCGGGACTGTCGGCGTTGTCCGCACCGGGTCGCTCTGCGGCGTGACCCGCCCGGTGGGCACGGTCTCCACACCGCAGCCTCCGGCGACCAGAAGTCCGATCGCCAGTGCCATGCCCAGCTTCGTCGTTCTCTTCGGCATAACGACCTCCCCTGCACCTGATGGTGCCGCGTAGTCGGGAGATCGCCCGCCGGTGTTACCGCCGGCGAGAGGGTCAGTCGACCATCGAGCCGCAACTGATGTTCAACGCCGTCGCGGTCATGCTGCGCGCATGGTCCGACGCGGCGAAGGCGGCCACACGGGCGACGTCTTCGAGCGATGCCGTCCGCTTGAGCATCGTCGCGTCGACCATGTCACGGATGGCGTCGTCGAGGCCGGCGCCCGCCGGAATCGTCTCCGGGATCCCGCCAGTGCGCAGGGTCACGACACGGATGCCCTGCGGCCCGAGTTCGCACGCCAGCCCGCGCCGCAACGCCTCCATCGCGCTGAACGCGACCTGCAGCCCGCCGAGGTGGTACCCCGGCAGCGGGTCACCGTCGCCACCGAACATCAGGATCACCCCGGACCCCTGCCCGATCATGTGCCGGGCGGCGGCCCGTGCGGTGAGGAAGTTCGTCCGCACCGCCGTCCGGACCGGGCTTTCGAGGTCCTCCAACGACATCTCGACCAGTGGAGTGCCCTGGACGTCGTTGTGTGTGATCACGTTCATCGAGATGTCGACGCTGCCCGCCGAGGAAACCACCGAAGCGACATGCTCGTCGATGGCGGACTCATCGAGTGCGTCGAACTCCGCCGTTTCCGCTTTCCCGCCCGCCTCCCGGATTTCGTCCGCGAGCGCGTCGAGCTTCTTCAAGGTGCGACCGGTGAGGTGGACGGTCGCGCCCTCCCTGGCGAATCCGCGGGCCACCGCGCTCCCGATTCCGCCCGCCGCCCCGTAGATGATCGCGTTCCTGCCTTCGAGCAACATCGCTTCCTCCTACTTGCCATCCAAGGTGATGAGTCCTTCGGGTGTTCCCTCCAGCTGGATGTCGACCCACAACGGGCGCCACGAGTGGACCTCGTGGAACCTGCGTAGTTCCGCCAACCCGCTGAGCCAGCCCATCCACATGCCGTACGGCGGTTTCTCGTCGGAGAATCCACTTTGGACGAAGGTCAGCTTCGTACCGCCGCCGGAGTCCTCGAGCTCCCAAGTGGCGACGACACCGTCCTGGTACGCGAGCGACATCTTCGAGTCGGGCACCAGGTCGACGATCTTCGCCGGGTCCGGATCCTTTTCCAGTGAACCCATCGCCCAACGTCCGCCGACGTGGGTCTCCGCCTCGATCCGGGCGCCGAACCAGCGCGTGAACACGGCGGGATCGGCGATCGAGGAGTAGACCTCACCTCGCGGCGCGTCGATCCGCACTTCTTCGCTCATCAGCGGGGAAGTGAGGTCACAGCGGGCGGTGAGCGGCCGTCCTTCGACGTGGTCGACGAGGTTCGCGACGGAAAGCGCCCAGAACGTGTGCATCATGCCGAGTGACGAGTCCGGATCGGCCAGCATCGCGGCGTAGTCCGGCAGACCGCTCTGACTGAACGACAAGGACGTCTCGTCCCCGTCTTCCGCCAGCGCGATCTCGACGACGGTCTCCGTCCCGTCGACGGTCCAGGCGAACCGCAGGACATTGTTCTCGGCCAGTAGCAGCCGCTGGCGCGGACGATCGCCTTCCGGCGTGTAGCGACCCCAGAACTCGTACCGGGACAGCAGGTCGACTTCCGCGTACTCGGAAAGCCACACGCGCAGTGCCCCGGGATCGGTCAGCGCGTGCCAGACCTCGTCGATCGGCGCGCGCAGGCGCACCTCGAACCTCGTCGGTTCAGTCACGGGCATCTCCCTTCGGGTAACAGGCCACGGCGAGCTTGAAGGCGTCGCCTTCCGCTCCGCCGTAGCGGGTGAACAGATCCTGCAAAGTCGTCTTCAGTTCGTCGAGGAACTCCTGGCGCCGCTCCGGCTCCACCCGGATCTCGCCGGCAACGCCGATCGACGGCAGCTCCGGCGCGGTCCTGTCGAGCGCGGCGACGTCCGCCTGGACCTCCTCCATGAGGTCCACCAAGTAGCCAAGGCTCAGCTCGTCCCGCGCCGCCCGCGGGCCCAGCCGTCCGACCAGTCCGGGTGACAACCAGTACGAACGGGCTGTCGCCTGATACACGCCCTCACTGACGGCGCGCACCTTCCGCTCCGACACCTGCTTCACGAGACCGGCTTCCACCAGTCGTTTCACGTGGTAGTAGACCCGCTGCGGAGTCTGATCCAGCACCGTCGCCACCTCGGTGCACGACCGCGGCTCCGCCAGCTGCCGCAGGACGTCCACCCGCTGCGGTTTCAGCAACGCCTCCGCCTGCTCCAACCGCTCCAGGTACTCCACGTCTCTCACAGCACCACGTCCTTGATCACAAAAATCAGTTTGAACGTAAAAATCTATTTTGTCAATCGCCCCGGTTCGCGCTACTCTCGTCGTGTGGCGATCCTGCGGCGGTACACGGCGGACATCGCGGTCACCGCGGCGGTGATCGCGGGTTCCGTCGTGGTCTCGCTCGGGGACGGCGCGGAAGCACCGCGCAACGCGGTCATCGGCTGGACCTGCGTGGCACTCGCCTGCGCCGCGCTGTTCCTGCGCCGCCGGTATCCACTCCCCGTCGCGATCTTCACCGCGGCCTGCTGCGCGATCCACTATCCGCAGACCGACCCCGACGGATTCGTGCTGCTCGCGTTCGCCTTCGCGCTGTACGACAACGCCTCGACCGGGCGGATCCGCAGCGCGGCGGTCGTCGCGGCGGCCTCGATGGGCGGCGTCGTGATCGGCGAGGCACAGGCCGGCGCCGTACGGCAGGTGGACGACTTCGCGTTCCTGCTGATGACGGGCTGGTTCATCGCGCTCGTCGCGGTCGGCGCGCTGACGTACTACCGCCGCGAAGCCGAACGCACCAAGGAGACCGAGGCACGGCGGAGGGCCACGGACGAGCGGCTCCGGATCGCGCGCGAACCGCACGACGTCCTCGGCCACAACCTGGCGCTCATCAACGTCCAGGCGGGCGCGGCCCTGCACGGCAAGGATCCGGCGAAATCAGAGGAGGCACTGACCACGATCAAACAGACCAGCAAGGAGGCGTTGCGTGAACTCCGCGCCACATTGGGCATGCTGCGACAGGTGGACACGCCCAGCCTGGCCAGGGTCGCCGAGCTCGCCGAATCGGCGGGCTTCACGGAACGCCCGGGTGTAGGTGACGCCGCCCGCGAAGCGCTCCCGCAGGTCCTCCGGCAGCAGGCGGTACATCGCGCGGCTGTCGGCGATCGGCGTCGCGCCGCCGGTTTCGGCCGCGGTGTCGCACAGGAAGAAAAGGCGGGCGGGCCAGCGCGCCGAGTACGAGTTCTCGTTGTGCATCGGGATCGACTCGGCAGGCGGGTACTCCGTCGAGGTGTAGATGTTGCCCGAGACCGCCGACCGCGGCGTCGACCGTTCCGTGTACGTCAGCAGCGAGCCGCCGATCTCCTCCGTGACCTGGTTGAACACCGCCAGATCGGCAGGCATCCCGCGCAGCAGGATCGCGCCGTGCTCGCGCAGCCGGCCCTGCAGCACTTCGCGATGCGCGCGCACCCAGTCCAGACCCGTGGCCGCGTACACGGTGATCTTCGTGTGTTCGTTGCCACCTCCTCGAAGCTGGGCCCCGAGGAATCCCGACCCGGAACATTGGGCACCCATCGGCACAGACCCCCAGCCTCCTGGGTATTGGCTACCTCAGCTGAACCGCAAGAAGAAGTAGCAAGAGCGTCGCAGTACGAAACCGGCCCGTTCCTGGCGAATTTCACAAGGAACGGGCCGTTCACGAAGCGGCTTATTCGTAGATCTCGCCCTTCGCGGCCTTCTCGACCAGCGAAGCGGGCGGGGTGAAGTGGTCGCCGTAGCGTTCCGCCAGCTCACGAGCCCGGTCGACGAAGCCCTGCAGGCCACCCTCGTACTGGTTGATGTACTGGATGACACCACCGGTCCACGCCGGGAAACCGATACCGAAGATCGAGCCGATGTTGGCGTCGGCGACGGTGGTGAGCACGCCCTCGTCGAAGCACTTCACGGTCTCGAGCGCCTCGGCGAACAGCATGCGCTCCTTGAGGTCCTCGAAGGGCACCTCGGCGGTGCCCGACTTGAACGCGTCACGCAGGCCCGGCCAGAGACCGGCCCGCTTGCCGTCTTCGTCGTAGTCGTAGAAGCCCGAACCGGTGGAACGGCCCTTGCGGTCGAATTCCTCCACCATCCGGTCGATGACGCCCTCGGACGCGTGCGCGTTCCAGGTGCCGCCGGCGGCCTCGATCGCTTCGCGGGTCTCCTTGCGGATCTTGCGCGGCAGCGTCAGGGTCAGCTCGTCCATCAGCTGCAGCGGCGGGGCCGGGTACCCGGCCTGGGCGCCGGCCTGCTCGATCGACGCCGGCTCGACACCCTCGCCCAGCGCGGCGACGGCCTCGTTGAGGAACGTGCCGATGACGCGCGAGGTGAAGAAGCCGCGGCTGTCGTTGACGACGATCGGGGTCTTCTTGATCTGCAGCGTGTAGTCGAAGACCTTCGCCAGCGTGGCGGGCGAGGTCTTCTCACCGCAGATGATCTCGACCAGCGGCATCTTGTCCACCGGCGAGAAGAAGTGGATCCCGATGAAGTCCTCGCTCCGCTGGACACCTTCGGCGAGCGCGGTGATCGGCAGGGTCGAGGTGTTGGAGCCGAGCACGGCGTCGGGGTTGACGATGCCCTCGATCTCCTGGAACACCTTGTGCTTCAGCTCGACGCTCTCGAAGACGGCCTCGATCACGAAGTCGACGCCGGCGAAGTCCTCCGCCTTGTCGGTCGGCTTGATCTTGGCGAGCAGCGCGTCGGACTTCTCCTGCGTGGTCTTGCCGCGGGAGAGCGCCTTCTCCTCCAGCTTGACCGCGTAGCCCTTGCCCTTTTCGGCGCCTTCGAGGGTGACGTCCTTGAGCACGACGTCGATGCCGGCCTTCGCCGAGACGTACGCGATCGCGGCACCCATCATGCCCGCGCCTACAACGCCGACCTTCTTGGCGGTGTACTTCTCGAAGCCTTCCGGACGCGAGCCGCCGGAGTTGATGCTCTGCAGGTCGAAGAAGAACGCCTTCGTCATGTTCTTCGAGACCTGGCCGGTGGCGAGGTGCACGAAGTAGCGGGTCTCGACGGTGATCGCGGTGTCGAAGTCGACCTGCGAACCTTCGATGGCCGCGGCCAGGATCGCCCGCGGGGCAGGCATGTTCGCGCCCTTGATCTGCTTGCGCAGGTTCGCCGGGAACGCGGGCAGGTTCGCCGCGAAGCTCGGGTTCGACGGGGTACCGCCCGGGATCTTGTAGCCCTTGACGTCCCACGGCTGCACGCCGCCTTCGGGGTTGGCCTTGATCCACGCCTTCGCGGCCGGGACCAGCTCCTCGACGGTGCCGACGAGCTCGTTCACGAGGCCGAGCTCCTTCGCCTTGGCGGGGCGGTGCCGCTGGCCCTGCAGCAGCACGTTCAGCAGCGCGCTCTGGATGCCCAGCAGGCGCACGGTGCGGACGATGCCGCCGCCGCCGGGGAGCAGGCCGAGGGTGACCTCGGGAAGGCCGATCTGGCTGCCCTTGACGTCGGCCGCGATGCGGTGGTGCGTCGCGAGCGCCAGTTCGAGACCGCCGCCGAGCGCGGCGCCGTTGATGGCGGCCACGACCGGCTTGCCCAGCTGCTCGAGCCGTCGCATCTGGCCCTTCATCAGGGCGCTGCTCTCGGTGATCTCGGCGGCGTGCTCCGGCTTGGCCTGGATCAGGTCGTTGAGGTCGCCACCGGCGAAGAAGGTCTTCTTGGCCGAGGTGAGGACGACACCGGTGATGCTGTCCTTCTCCGCCTCCAGGCGGTCCACGACCACGCCGAGCGACTCGCGGAAGTCGGCGTTCATCGTGTTGGCGGACTGCTTCGGGTCGTCCAGGGTGAGCACGACGATGCCGTCGGCGTCCTGCTCCCAGCGGATGGTCTTCGCTTCAGTCATTGTCTCTTCCTCAGACCCGCTCGATGATGGTCGCGACGCCCATGCCGCCGCCGATGCACAGGGTGACCAGGGCGCGGCGCGCCTGGCGGCGCTCCAGCTCGTCGACGACGGTGCCGACCAGCATCGCGCCGGTGGCGCCCAGCGGGTGCCCCATCGCGATGGCGCCGCCGTTGACGTTGACCTTCTCCTCGTCGAGGTGCAGGTCCTTGATCCACTTGAGGACGACCGAGGCGAAGGCCTCGTTCAGCTCCCACAGGTCGATGTCGTCCGGGGTGAGGCCGGCGATCTTGAGGACCTTCTCGGTGGCCGGGGTCGGGCCGGTGAGCATGATCGTGGGCTCGGAGCCGACGGTCGCGGTCGCCACGATGCGGGCGCGCGGGGTCAGGCCGAAGTCCTTGCCGATCTGCTCGTTGCCGACCAGCACCACCGCGGCGCCGTCGACGATGCCGGACGAGTTGCCACCGGTGTGGACGTGGTTGATCTTCTCGACCGAGTGGTACTTCTGGAGCGCGACGGCGTCGAAGCCGCCCAGCTCGCCGATGCCTGCGAAGGCGGGCTTGAGCTTGCCGAGGCCCTCGATGGTGCTGCCGGGACGACGGTGCTCGTCGTGGTCGAGGATCGTGACGCCGTTGATGTCCTTCACCGGGACGACGGACTTCGCGAAGTAGCCGCCGGACCAGGCCGCTTCGGCCCTTTCCTGCGAACGCACGGCCCACGCGTCGACGTCCTCTCGGGAGAAGCCCTCGATGGTCGCGATCAGGTCGGCGCCGGTGCCCTGCGGGACGATGTAGTTGTCGTACGCGGTGGCCGGGTCCATGAACAGCGCGCCGCCGTCGGAGCCCATCGGCACGCGCGACATCGACTCGACACCACCGGCGATGATCAGCTGGTCCCAGCCGGAACGCACCTTCTGCGCGGCGGTGTTGGTGGCTTCGAGGCCGGAGGCGCAGAAGCGGTTCAGCTGGACGCCGGCGACCGACTCGGGAAGACCCGCGTTCAGCGCGGCGGTTCGCGCGATCACGGCGCCCTGCTCGCCGACCGGGGACACCACGCCGAGGACGATGTCGTCGATCACGGCGGGGTCGAGGTTCGGGTGCCGGACCTTCAGTTCCTCGATGAGGCCGACCACGAGATCGACCGGCTTGGTGCCGTGGAGGGCACCGCCCTTGTTCTTGCCGCGAGGCGTACGGATCGCCTCGTAGATGTAGGCCTCGCTACTCACAGAAAAACTCCTCCGCAGTACGGCGCTGTATCAGGGATGGACACAGCCGGGTCGTACCGGCCGGTAGCCATGCTAATGGTCATTAACATAAACCGCGATAACCCCAAGGTGTCAATGGGTTGCGATGCACGCAACCGGCGCTATCGTGTGTTCACCCATGGATCACCCGACCGAGCGTTCAGCCCGACCGCGCGACCGCAAGGCCCAGCTGGCAGGCCTCGCCGCGGAGCTGTTTCGCGCCCGCGGGTTCCACGGCGTCGGCATCAACGACATCGCCGCCGCGGCCGGGATCACCGGGCCCGCGCTGTACCGGCATTTCTCGGACAAGCAGGCGGTGCTGTCCTACGTCGTGCTGTCCGGCATCGACGACATGGAGACGGCCACCACCGAGACGCTCGCGGACGTCGACCTTCCCGTTCCCGCCCAGGTCAACGCCCTGTTGGGCACCCTCGCGGCGCAGGCGGTGGAGCGGCGCGAGGTCGCCGCGCTGTGGCGCTGGGAGGGCAGACACCTGCCGCGGGAGGAACGGCGCGAGATCCGCCGCCGGTCGGGCGCGGTGCTCGAAGCGTGGTCGAAGGCGCTGCTCGCGTTGCGGCCCGAACTGACCGCCGACGACGCCGAGCTGCTGTGCTGGGCGGGGCTGAGCGTGTTCGGCAGCGTCTCCGTGCATCACACGTCCGTGGCGAAGAAACGCTTCGCGCAGATCCTGGTGCAGCTGGCGGAGTCGGTGCTGCATGTCACACTTCCCGAACCCTCGGAGCCGCCGGAAGAGACGCCGTCGATGGCACTCGGCGAACCGTCCCGCCGCGAGCAGATCCTCGCGGCCGCGACGGAGCTGTTCGGCCGACGCGGCTTCCGTTCGGTGAGCATGGAGGAGATCGGCGCGGCCGCCGGGATCGCCGGGCCGAGCGTGTACCGGCACTTCCCCAGCAAGGCCGCGCTGATGGTGGCGATCGGGCACCGAGCTGCCGACCGGCTGGCGCTCGCCGCGGAACGCGCGTTGCGGACCGGCGACGAACGCGACGCGCTGCGCAGGCTCGCGGCGTCCTATGTGCACACCTTGCTGCACACGCCCGAACTGCTGGTGTCGTTCTCCGGCAGCCCCATGGAACTGCCGGAACGCGACAAGGCGGACCTGATCCGGGTCCAGCGAGACTACGTCGCGCGCTGGATCGCGCTGGCGTCGGAGGTCCGGCCGGAACTGAGCCTGCGCGAAGTGAAGATCACCGTGCACGCGGCGCTGACCATCGCGAACGACCTCGCGCGCACCCGGCGCGTCAACGGCCGCCCGAATATCGAGGCCGAGCTGACGACGTTGATGCACGCCGTCCTCGGGGTCTGAAAGTCCGCTTTGGGCAAACTCGCGTGTCCCGCAAAGGAGTGAAGGGCACGATATGCGCGTGCCCACGAAACGCGGCCTGCATCTGGTGACCCGGGAAGAAGACCACAAGGTCACCACGCTGGAGCTCTTCTTCGATCTGGTCTTCGTCTACGCCATCACCCAGACCACGCAGCTGATGGCCGATCACCTCACCCCGCTCGGCATCGGACAGGGCGTCGCGATGATCGCCGTGCTGTGGTGGTGCTGGTGCGCCTACGCCTGGCTGGCCAACACCCTGCACGTCGACCGCGGCATCGCCCAGCTGGCGATGTTCGCCGCGATGGGGACGATGTTCCTGGTCTCACTGACCATCCCGGAGGCGTTCACCGACCTGCCCGGCGGCCTGTACGCGCCGCTGATGTTCGTCGGCTGCTACTTCCTCGTCCGGCTGCTGCATCTGACCGCGTACTTCGGCGCCGCGCGGACCGACCCCGAGCTGCGCAAGACCGTCTTGAAGATGTTCGTCGGCCTGCTGCCGAGCGTCGCACTGCTGACTGTCGCCGCGTTCTTCTCCGGCTGGGCGCAGCTCGGCATCTGGGCCGTCGCGATGCTGGCCGACTACGTCAACGTCTTCCGGACCCGTTCCTCGGACTGGCGGCTGCACCAGCCCGGCCACTTCGCCGAGCGGTTCGGGCTGATAGTGATCATCGCGCTCGGCGAGTCGATCGTGGCGATCGGCATCGGGATCAGCTCGTACCCGATGTCCTGGCCGATCACGCTGGCCGCCGTCTTCGGGCTCACGCTGGCTTCGGCGATGTGGTGGATGTACTTCGCCGTCGTCGCGCACGTGTCCGAGCACAACCTGAAGCGCGCGGAGGGCGTGGAGCGGGTACGGATCGGAACCGATACGTACACCTTCCTGCACCTCCCGCTCATCGCCGGGATCGTGCTCGTGGCGCTGGGGCTGAAGAAGTCGCTGCTTTACGTGTCCGACACCGAGCACCACAGCCTCGCCGACGGCCTCCACGGAACCCCGATCTGGGCGCTGACCGGCGGGCTCGCGCTGTATCTCATCGCGTTGAGCGGGCTGCGGCGCCGGAACCTGGGCTCGTGGAACGTGCGGCGACTGGTACTCGCGGTGGTCCTGCTGGCCGCGACTCCGCTGCTGGAACTGGTGCCGGCGATCGCGCTCGTCGGCATCGTCGCGCTGGCGGCGGTGGGTCTCGTGGTCGTCGAGAGGCGCAAGATCGTGAGTAATCCTGGCCTGCCCGGCCTCCCGGATCACTCACCGGCGTGACGTTCGCCTCCCCCATGGTGGCGCATCAGCCCAAGGCGAGTTAACCTACTCACGAGTAGGTAAGCGAGGCAGGGAGACTCACCGTGGGTGCGCCTAGGAAACGAGACGCGATGGGCCTTGGCCTGTCCGCGCTCACCCGGCTGGCCGGGAGCAAGGTCATTGAACGGGCCGGACTTCGGAAGCCCGTGCAGAACCTGGTCAGTGCCGGGACGCGCAACGGCTTCCGGGTCGCGGGCGCGGCGGGACGGACCTTCAAATCCGCCCAGAAGCTCGGCAAGCCCGCGCGGCTCGCGCCTGCCGAGGACACCGGGCTGTTCGACCTCACCCCGAGTGAGGACCAGCAGCTCATCGTCGAGACCGTGACGGAGTTCGCGGCCGAACAGTTGCGGCCCGCCGCGTCCGACGCCGACGCGAAGCTCCATGCGCCCGAGGGCCTGTTGAGCCGTGCCGCCGAACTCGGCATCACGCTCGTCGGCATCCCGGAGGAGCTGGGCGGGGTCGGCACAGAACGGTCGGTCGTCACGAACGCGCTGGTCGCCGAGGCCCTCGCGCACGGCGACCTGGGTCTCGCGGTCGCGGTGCTCGCGCCGTCCGCGGTCAGCACCGCGCTGGTGTCCTACGGCGACGAGCAGCAACAGGCGGACTACCTGCCCGCGTTCGTCGGCGAGAACGTCCCGGCCGCGGCGCTCGCGTTGCAGGAGCGCACCGCGCTGTTCGACCCGTTCAAGCCCGCGACCAAGGCCCGCCGCACGCCGAAGGGCTACCAGCTCGACGGTGTGAAGTCGCTGGTCCCGAGGGCCGCCGACGCCGAGCTGTTCATCGTGTCGGCCGACCTGGAAGGCCGCGGCCCGGCGCTGTTCCTCGTCGAGTCGTCGAACTCCGGTGTCACCATCGAAAACGAACCGGCGATGGGCCTGCGCGGCGCGGCGACCGGGAAGCTGCACCTGGAGAAGGTCGCCCTTCCGGCCGGTGCGCTGCTCGGCGGCGGCAAGGCCGAGGTCTTCACCGAGGTCGTCCGGCTCTCGCGGCTCGGCTGGGCCGCGCTGGCCGCCGGTACCGCGAAGGCCGTCCTCGACTACGTGGTGCCGTACGTCAACGAGCGCAAGGCGTTCGGCGAACCGGTGAGCCACCGGCAGGCCGTCGCGTTCTCGGTGGCCGACATCGCCATCGAGCTGGAAGGGTTGCGGCTGGTCACGCTCCGCGCCGCTTCCCGCGCCGAACAGGGCAAGCCGTACGCCCGCGAGGTCGCGCTGGCCCGGAAACTGGCCGCCGACAAGGGGATGCAGATCGGCAGCGCCGGGGTGCAGCTCCTCGGCGGGCACGGGTTCGTCAAGGAACACCCGGTCGAACGCTGGTACCGCGACCTCCGTGCGATCGGCGTGATGGAAGGCGCCGTCCTTCTTTAGGTCGTGCCCTGCAAGTCATGTCCGCGGTCTTCGCGCCCAGGCGGCCACTGACGGCACCAGAAACCACCTGGATCACGAAGCCCACCGAACGGACTCACAGGACACGACCCAGGACTTTCGAAAGGCAGTCATGATCAACCTTGAGGTTCCGAAGAAGGCCGGTACCCTGATCAACCAGGCGTACCAGGCCGCGGCCGAGGTGTTCCGGCCGATCTCGCGCAAGTACGACCGCGCCGAGCACACCTATCCGGCCGAACTCGACATGTTCGCCGCGCTGCTGGACGGGCTGAACTCCTCCGGCGAGGGCGGTGCGGGCGCGGCGGGTGTCCGCCGGTCCGAGAAGAACGAGAAACCGGGCAACCGCAACGGTTCCAACCTCAACATCGTGCTCGGCACGATCGAGATGTGCTGGGGCGACGTCGGTCTGCTGCTGTCCATGCCGCGCCAGGGGCTCGGCAACGCCGCCATCGGCTCGGTCGCCACGGATGAACAGCTCAAGAAGTTCTCCGGGCTGTGGGCCGCGATGGCGATCACCGAGCCGGACTGCGGCTCGGACTCCGCCGCGATCACCGCGACCGCGCGCCTGGACGGCGACGAGTACGTGCTCAACGGGGAGAAGATCTTCGTGACCGCGGGCGAGCGCGCCGACGCGGTCGTCGTCTGGGCCACGCTGGACAAGACGAAGGGCCGCGCGGCGATCAAGTCGTTCGTCGTCGAGAAGGGCACACCCGGCTTCGAGGTGGTGCGCGTCGAGCACAAGCTCGGCATCCGTGCCTCCGACACCGCCGTGCTGCGGTTCGAGAACGTCCGCGTGCCCAAGGAGAACCTCCTCGGCACGCCGGAGATCGACACCGCCAAGGGTTTCGCCGGGGTCATGCAGACCTTCGACAACACCCGCCCGCTGGTCGCCGCCATGGCCATCGGTGTCGCCCGCGCGGCGCTGGAAGAGACCCGGAAGATCCTCACCGACGCCGGGGTGACCATCGACTACGACAAGCCCGTCCACAGCCAGCACGCCGCCGCCGCGACGTTCCTGCAGCTGGAGGCGGACTACGAATCGGCGTACCTGCTGACCATGGAATCGGCGTGGATGGCCGACAACCGCAAGCCGAACTCGCTGCAGGCCTCGATGGCCAAGGCGAAGGCCGGCCGGTCGGTCGTCGAGATCACGCTGAAATGCGTCGAGCTGGCCGGAACCTTCGGCTACACCGAGGAATCGCTGCTGGAGAAGTGGAGCCGGGACGCGAAGATCCTGGACATCTTCGAAGGCACGCAACAGATCCAGCAGCTGATCGTGGCGCGCCGGATCCTGGGCAAGACGTCGGCGGAGCTCAAGTAAGGCGTGGGGCTCGTGAGTGGTAAGGACGGTTAGAACCGTCCTTACCACTCACGAGCCCGTTTATTTCCACCATTTCGACAACACCTCCGCGGCCGCCGGACAGGGGTACTCTCCTAGCTTCCTCAGCCAGCGAAGGCCGGAGTCGTGATGAGACCGCTTTCCCCCGCCGCACGCTGGTGTCTCATCGTCCTCGGCGTCACGATCTGCTACTTCGCCACCGCCCGGATCGGGATCCAGTGGGCGATCGTGCGGGGACAGATCTCGCCCCTGTGGCCGGCCGCCGGTGTCGCGCTGGCGGTGCCGATGCTCCTGGGGCCCCGGTTCTGGCCGGGCATCTTCCTCGGCGCCCTCCTGACGAACATCGCCCTCGGTCCTTCGCTGGGCACGGTCCTGGCGATCTCCGCGGGCAACACGATCGGCCCGATGCTGGCGTACGCGGTCATGCGGCGGCTGGGTTTCCGCAACGAGCTCGACCGGCTTCCCGACGCCGTCCTCCTGGTGGCGGTCGGAGCGATCGGGGGCACGGCCTTCAGCGCCGCACTGGGCACCGGCGTGCTGATCGTCGGCGGCGCGCTGAGCCCCGGCGACTTCTGGGCGACCGCGCTCGTGTGGTGGACCGGCGACGCGATGGGCGTCCTGACGATCACGCCGTTGCTGCTTCTAGCGCCGAGGTTCCGTCTGCCCAGGCGGGTTCCGCTCCTCCGCTGGGGCGAGGCGGCGACGCTCGCGCTCTTCGCCGTCGGCACGTCGATCCTCGCGTCCACGACGACGGCGAAGCTGTTCCTGGTCTTCCCCGTGCTCGTGTGGGCGGCGCTGCGCTTCCGGCAGGCCGGGGCGCTGCTGTGCTCCTTGTGCGTCTGCACCGTCACGATCATCGCCGCCATACGCGGGCTCGGTCCTTACGGCTCCTACGAACTGGCCGCCCGGATGCTGCACGTCCAGGCCTTCGACGCCACCGTCGGCCTCACCGCGCTCGTGTTGTCCACGGTCGTCCTGCAACGCGACCGCGCGACGGCCGAGATCGCCGACGCCTGGCGCCAGATCACCGAGATGGTGGACATGATCGCGCCACGCCAGTCCCTGCGCAGCGCCATCACCCAGCGCACCGAAGACGAGGCTCAAGCGGCCTGTTCGTCGAGGAAACGGTCGAGGTAGCGCCACGTGGTCCCGCGGGCCTTCCGGCCGGTGAGGACGCCGAGGTGCCCACCGGGCGCGGTCTCGAAGGTCACCGACGGCGAGTTGTCCAGCAGCTCGGTGAGCCGTTCGACGGCCGCGCGCGGCGCGATCGTGTCGTTCTGCCCGGCGATGACCAGCGTCGGCACCTTGACCCCGGACAGCGCGATGATGCGGCCGTTGAGGTCGACCGTGCCCTCGGCGAGGTCGTTGGCGCGGAAGAACCGGTGGTAGATCTGGCCGAACGTACGCCCGGGGTAGGCGATCATGTTGTCCATGAAGTGGTCGACGGCCTCGATCTGCGCCAGGTAGTCCCGGTCGTCGAGATTCTTCAGGATGGCAAGGGGTTTGGTGATCTCCTTGCTGATCCCGGTCGCCCGGAAGACGCGGCTGACCAAATAGGACGGTGCGCCGCCGAGCGCCCGGTAGAACGGGGTCAGCAGGTGGCCGCCGGTGAGGTCGACCAGCGGGCGGAACGGGGCGATCAGCGGGATCGCGGTGAAATCGAACGGCGACGCGATGGTGGCGATCGACTCGATCGGCAGATCGGGCTGGTCGGCGGTGGTCAGCAACGAGAAGATCCCGCCGAGGCACCACGCGACGACGTGCACGCCCTGGCCACCGGAGTCCTCGCTGACCTTGCGGATCGCGCGCGGGAGCACCTCCTCGATCCAGTGCTCGATGCCGAGGCGCCGGTCGGAGAAGGCGACGTTCCCGTAGTCGACCAGGTACGTGTTGCGGCCGCCCTCGACCAGGTGCTCGGCGAGGCTGCACCCGCGGCGCAGGTCGAAGCACAGCGCGGGCGCGGCCAGCGGCGGCACCAGCAGCACCGGCGGGCCCGACTGGGGGCTCTTGCCGTTCGTCAGCCGGTACAGCGAACGATTCGGGCCCTGGTCGATCAGGACGCGCGGCACCGGGCGAAGATCGGCGACACCACCGTGCAGCACCTTCCCGACGACGTTCGACGCGGCGGCGGCGAGCCGTGCCGGGGGTGTGGCCATGGTGTGCCTCCTGGGGAATCAACGCGGTAAGACGTAATCTTGCCGCCTGGGAGCGCACGACTCAACACCCCGGCCGCCACAGGTCGTCCATTTCGGACAGTGGCTAGGCCGTACGAGTTAAGAATCGGTGCCCTTTTCCGCCCCTGGAGCACTCCGCGCGGCACGCGATTCGTACTCCGCGCGAGCACTGGAATGCGTTGCGGAGGAAAGAATCTTGTCGCCGCCGAGCGCGCGAAGCAGGCCTTCGCCGAGGCGGCGCGGAAGCAGCCGTGTGATCCTGCCCATGGCGTCCAGCGACGCGGGCACGAAGACGTCGAACTTGGGACGGCGTAACGCATCGACAATGGCCTGCGCCACATCTTCGGGCTGCACCGATTTGAAGAACTTCGCCTCGCCGAGCCCGCTGGCCAGTTCCGTGCGCACCACCGCGGGCATCACGCAGGACACCAGCACGCCCGTGCCGTGCAATTCCAGATGCACCGATTCCGACAGGCCGACGACGGCGTGTTTCGTGGCGCAGTAGGTGGCGGCGCCGGGGAAGCCCGCCTTTCCCGCCATCGAAGCGATGTTGACGATGTGGCCGGTGCCACGCGGGCGCATCCGCTTCACGGCTTCCCTGGTGCCGTGGATGACCGCGTGCAGGTTGATCTCGAGCAGCCTGCGGGTCGCCGCGTCGTCCTCTTCGTCGAGCGGTGCGAGCGGCATGATGCCCGCGTTGTTGATCAGCACGTCGATCGGGCCGACGCGCCGCTCGACCTCGTCGAGGAACTCGGTGAAGCCGCGCGTGTCGGTGACGTCGAGCGGCAGCGCCTCCGCGCCCAGTTCGGCCGCGGTCTTCTCGGCGAGGACCTGGTCCAGGTCGCCGATGACCACCTTGGCGCCGAGCCGGGACAGCGCCGTCGCGGTGCTGGCCCCGATGCCCTGCGCCGCTCCGGTGATCACGACGACCTTGCCTGCCAGGGAACGTTCACGCTTGGCCATGCTGGGCTCCTCCGCGGCTTCGCTGTCCGGGCACTGTTGGCGTTGTGTCAACTATGGTGCACCCGAAGCCGGGACGACGCCAGTCCTACGGACGCTGCTCGAACACCTGCCCGATCCAGCCCTTGACGTCGAAGCGCTCCGTCGGCTTGAAGCCCTGGCTCTCGTAATAGCGCTGCAGGTCGCCGTCGCCGCCCGCCCAGCAATCGACCCGCACCAGGCCGATACCGCGTTCCCGCGCCTCGGCCAGCGCGAACTCGATGAGCCGCGAGCCGACCCGGTGACCGGTGAACCGGCGCGAGGTCAGCAGCAAGCCGATGTAGATCTCCGGTTCGTCGACCGGCGAGACATGCGGGAAACGGTCACCGAGGATGATCGCACCGGCCACTTGGCCGTCGATCTCGGCGAGGTACAGCCCCGGCCCGTCCGCCATTCCTCGGACCCGCTCGACCCTCTTCGGGATCGTGGACCACGGCTCGGCCCCCCACTGCCCTTCGCTGCCGCGCGAGGCCAGCCACGCGACGACCTCGTCGAACATGTCCAGCAACGTTTGGAAGTCCCCAGAACCACCCTGGCGGATGATGAAGTCGCTCATCCTCCCGTTCTACAACATCGTGAGCACGCGCGGGCCTTCTGTGGTGATCGCTACCGTGTGCTCGACGTGCGCGGCCCTGGCGCCGCGCACAGTGCGCAGCGTCCAGCCGTCGTCCTCGATCCGGTAGCCGTCGCGGCCGTCGGCGATGAACATCGGCTCGATCGCCAGCACCAGCCCCGGCTTGAGCCGCATGCCGCGCCCCGCCTTGCCTTCGTTCGGCAGATGCGGATCCTCGTGCATGCTGCGGCCGATCCCGTGCCCGCCATGGTGAGCGAGGAGGCCGTACCCGGCTTCGCGACCGACCGCGCCGACGGCATGGGAAATATCGCCCATCCTGCCGCCCGCCAACGCGGCGGCGATCCCCGCGGCCAGCGCGCGTTCGGTGGTCGCGATGAGTTCGAGGTCGGCGGGATCGGCCTCGCCGACGACGTAACTGATCGCCGCGTCGCCGTGCCAGCCGTCGATGTAGGCGCCGGCGTCGATGCTGACCAGGTCGCCGTCACTCAGCCGGTGGTCCGACGGGATGCCGTGGACCACGGCGTCGTTGACGCTCGCGCAGATCACGGCGGGAAAAGGCGTCGGGGCGCCATGCGGCTGGTAGTGGAGGAACGACGGCTTCGCGCCACCGTCCCGGATCACCTGCGCGGCGATCTCGTCCAGTTCTTTCAGGCTCACGCCGATCGCCGACGCCTCTTTCACGGTGTGCAACGTCTGCGCCACGACACGGCCGGACTCGCGCATGGCGTCCAGCTCGGCGGCGGATTTCAGCTCGACCATGCAGATAACTATACCGGTATAGTTATCTGCATGGTCAAGGGTGTCAGGCGACGCCGAGGTGCCGCGCGATCAGCATCCGCTGCACCTCCGAGGTCCCTTCACCGATCTCGAGGATCTTCGCGTCCCGGTAGAAACGGCTCACCGGGAACTCGTTCATGAAGCCGTACCCGCCGAAGATCTGCGTCGCGTCGCGCGAGTTGTCCATGGCGGCGTTCGACGCGACGAGCTTCGCGATCGACGCCTCCTTCTTGAACGGCTCGCCGCGCAGCATCTTCGACGCCGCCGCGTAGTACGCCAGCCGTGCGGTGTGCGTGCGCACCTCCATGTCGGCGATCTTGAACTGGATCGCCTGGTACTCACCGATCTTGTGCCCGAACGCCTCGCGTTCCTTGACGTAGGTCAGGCATTCGTCGACGCAACCCTGCGCGAGCCCGACGCTCAGCGCGGCGATCGCGACCCGGCCTTCGTCCAAAATGGACAGGAACTGGGCGTAACCGCGGCCGCGTTCGCCGACCAGGTTCTCGGCCGGAACGCGGACATCGTCGAACGAGAGCTCGTGCGTGTCCGAGCAGTTCCAGCCGACCTTGGAGTACTTCGGCGCGACGGCGAAACCCGGGGTGCCGGACGGGACGATGATCGCCGAGATCTCCTTGCGCCCGTTCTCCTTCACGTCGGTGACGGCGGTGACCGTGACCAGTTTCGTGATGTCGGTGCCGGAGTTGGTGATGAACGACTTGCTGCCGTTGATCACCCAGGTGTCGCCGTCGAGTTTCGCGCGCGTGCGGGTGGCACCGGCGTCCGAGCCGCCGCCGGGCTCGGTGAGCCCGAAGGCGCCGAGCGCGGTGCCGGCGCACAGCTCCGGAAGCCACTTCTGTTTCTGCTCCTCGGTGCCGAACCGGTAGATCGGCATGGCGCCCAGGGAAACACCCGCCTCGACGGTGATCGCGACCGAGGAATCGACGCGCGCCAATTCCTCCAGGGTCAGGCAGAGCGCGAAGTAGTCGCCGCCCATGCCGCCGTATTCCTCGGGGAAGGGCAGGCCGAACAGTCCCATCTCGGCCATCTTCGCGACGATCTCGTACGGGAACTCCTCCCGCTCGTAGAGGTCGCCGATGACCGGGGCGACCTCGGAGCGCGCGAACTCCTCGACCGTCTTGCGCAGCGCCTCGTACTCGTCATCCAGCCGAAAGTCGATCATCGCTCATCCTTTTGGGGTGTCACAACGGCTACCGTCTCGTCCAGCGCGACCTGTTGGCCCGCCCGGACGGGGAGTTCGCTGACCACGCCGTCGATCGGCGCGGTGATCGTGTGCTCCATCTTCATCGCCTCGACGACCACGAGCGGCGTCCCGGCACTCACGACGTCACCGGCGGCGGCCTTGACCACCAGCACGGTTCCGGGCATCGGGCTGGTGACCGGTCCGGCGCCGCCCGCGGCACCGGCCGCCGAGCGCAGCCTCTCGCGCTCGCCGATCGCGAAGCTGTGACCGTCACGCGCGAGCCACACCGTCCGCCCGCTCCCGGCCGCGTGCCGATAGCGGTGGAAACCGGTGGGATGCCGGACTTCCAGCAGATCACCCTCGCGTCGCGCGGAAACCCGTACCGGCTCGGCGCCGTCGACGCTCACGAGCGCGTTCGCCGGAGTGCCCTGCACCCGCACGACGACTTCGGAACTTCCCGACTTCAACGCGAAGTCGATCCCGCCGGATCCGCCGAGCCGCCAGCCGTCCGGCACGTCCCAAGGATCGATGACGGCTCCCCGCGGTTGCAGGGAAAGCAGCCTGTCGAGCGCCGCCGCCACGAAGAACTCCGGCGGCACCTCCTCGGAGACCAAAGTGGACAGTCGCCGGTCGACGAGTCCGGTGTCGAGCTTGCCGTCGCGGACGTCGCCGTCGGCGAGGAGCCCGCGCAGGAAGGCGACGTTGGTGCCGACGCCGAGCAGCGCGGTGTCCGCGAGCGCCAGATCGAGCCGGTGCAACGCGGCCGCGCGATCCGGGCCCCAGGCGATGACCTTGGCCAGCATCGGGTCGTAGTTCGAGCCGATGACCGCGCCCTCGCTCATCCACGAGTCGACGCGCACGCCCTCGCCGGACGGCTCGTGGACCGCGAGCACGGTTCCCCCCGTCGGGATGAAGCCGCGAGCGGGGTCTTCGGCGTAGACACGGGCTTCGACGGCGTGGCCGTCCAGCCGGACGTCGTCCTGCGCCACGGTGAGCACGTCCCCCGCGGCGATCTTGACCTGCCACTCCACGAGATCCAGCCCGGTGACCAGCTCGGTCACCGGATGCTCGACCTGGAGGCGGGTGTTCATCTCCATGAAGAAGAACTCGTCGGGCGCGGTGGCCGAAACGATGAACTCGACCGTCCCCGCGCCGACGTAACCCACCGAGCGCGCGGCCTCGACCGCGGACGCGCCCATCTTCGCGCGCGTGGCTTCGTCGAGGAGCACCGACGGCGCCTCTTCGATGATCTTCTGGTGCCGCCGCTGAAGACTGCACTCGCGCTCGCCGAGGTGGATCACGTTGCCGTGCGTGTCGGCGAGCACCTGGATCTCGATATGGCGCGGCGTGGTGACGAACCGCTCCATGAGCAGGGTGTCGTCACCGAAGGAACCCTTGGCCTCACGGCGCGCGGACTCGACCGCCGCGTCCAATTCGGAAAGTCCGGTGACCAGCCGCATACCCTTGCCACCACCACCGGCGGACGGCTTGAGCAGCAGCGGGAAGCCGACCTTTTCCGCGGCGGCCGCGAACCCGCCTTCGGGAATGTCCACATCGGACGCACCGGGCACCACCGGGACACCGGCCTTGGACACCGTCGCCTTGGCGCGGATCTTGTCACCCATGGCGTCGATGGCCTCGACCGGCGGGCCGATGAAGACCAGGCCGGCGTCGGCGCAGGCACGCGCGAATTCCGCGTTCTCCGCGAGGAAGCCGTAACCGGGGTGGACCGCCTGCGCGCCCGTGTCGACCGCCGCCTGGACGATCGCCGGGATGGACAGGTAACTCTTCGCCGCTTCGGCCGGGCCGATGCGGACGGCGGTGTGCGCCTCCCGGACGTGCCGGGCGTCGGCGTCCGCGTCGCTGTACACCGCGACCGAACGGATGCCGAGCCCCCGCAGCGAGCGGATCACGCGGACGGCGATCTCCCCGCGGTTGGCGACCAGAACCGTGTCGAACATGCTCACATCCTGAAGACGCCGTAGTTGACATCGGACAAGGGCGCGTTGGCCGTCGCGGACAGCGCGAGGCCGAGCACCGTGCGGGTGTCCGCCGGGTCGATCACACCGTCGTCCCACAGCCGCGCCGTCGAGTAGTACGGGCTGCCCTGCGCCTCGTACTGGTCGCGGATCGGCTCCTTGAAGGCCTCTTCGTCCTCTGTGGACCATTCGCCGCCGCGAGCCTCGATGGCGTCCCGGCGGACCGTCGAAAGCACCGACGCCGCCTGCTCGCCACCCATCACGGAGATCCGCGCGTTCGGCCACATCCACAGGAACCGCGGCGAGTACGCGCGGCCGCACATCGAATAGTTGCCCGCGCCGAACGAGCCGCCGATGACGACGGTCAGCTTCGGCACGCGCGCGCAGGCCACCGCGGTGACCATCTTCGCGCCGTGCTTGGCGATGCCGCCCGCCTCGTAGGCCTTGCCGACCATGAAACCGGTGATGTTCTGGAGGAACAGCAGCGGGATCGAGCGTTTGTCGCACAGTTCGATGAAGTGCGCGCCCTTCATCGCGGACTCGGCGAACAGCACGCCGTTGTTCGCGATGATGCCGACGGGGTGGCCGTGGATCCGGGCGAACCCGGTGACCAGCGTCGAGCCGTACTCCTTCTTGAACTCGCCGAACCGGCTGCCGTCGACGATCCGGGCGATGACCTCGCGGACGTCGTAGGGCACGCGCGGGTCGGTCGGGACGACGCCGTACAACTCGTTCGGGTCGGCGACCGGAGCCTCCGTCGGGAGGACGTCCCAAGGACGCGGCGTCCGCGGCCCCAAAGTCGACACGATCGAGCGAACGATGCGCAACGCGTCGGCGTCGTCCTCGGCCAGGTGGTCGGTGACGCCGGACTGACGCGAATGGACGTCGCCGCCGCCGAGCTCCTCCGCCGTGACGACCTCGCCTGTCGCGGCCTTCACCAGCGGCGGGCCGCCGAGGAAGATGGTGCCCTGGTTCCGCACGATGACCGCTTCGTCGCTCATGGCCGGGACGTACGCGCCGCCGGCGGTGCAGGACCCGAGCACCGCGGCGATCTGGGGAATGCCGCGCGCCGACATCGTGGCCTGGTTGTAGAAGATCCGGCCGAAGTGCTCACGATCCGGGAAGACCTCGTCCTGCCTGGGCAGAAACGCGCCGCCGGAGTCGACCAGGTAGACGCACGGCAGGTTGTTGTGCAGCGCGACCTCTTGCGCGCGCAGGTGTTTCTTGACCGTCATCGGGTAGTAGGTGCCGCCCTTGACCGTCGCGTCGTTGGCGACGATCACGCATTCGCGGCCGGAGACCCGCCCGATTCCGGTGATGATCCCGGCCGAGGGCGCCTCGTCGTCGTACAGTCCGGTAGCGGCCAGCGGGGACAACTCCAGGAACGGCGAACCCGGGTCGAGGAGGGTGTCGACCCGGTCGCGTGGCAGGAGTTTGCCCCGCTCGACGTGGCGGGTGCGGGATTTCTCCGGGCCCCCGAGCCGGGCCGCGGCGAGCCGCTTGCGCAGGTCCTCGACCAGCTCGGCGTGGGAGGTGACGCTGCGGGCGTACTCGTCGCTGCCCGGATCGGCAGAAGTGCTCAGTACGGGTGTGTCCATGGCTCCTCGTCGCCAAGTTAGCCGTCGTTAACTCGCTCGCCCAGGTTAACGCCCACTAACCCGCTCTGTCCACCGCATCCCTCGAAGCGCGTGAAGGCCCCCTTCCCCTTGGCTGAGCCGAGGGGAAGGGGGCCTTCACGCGCGAAACGATCAGCCGATCGCGGAGACCAGCGGGTTGTAGTAGCCGCCCCGCTGACCGGCGGCCGTCGGGTGATACGAGTTCACGATCGGCCAGGTGAGGCTGTGCAGGTAGTCGTCGGCCGACGAGCAGATGTTGTGCCCGGTGAACGCGCCCCGCACGTCGACGAACTTCGCGCCGTGCGCGGCGGCACGGGCCGAGAGCACCGACGCCAGCGCGTCGGAACCCGAGTTGATCGCGGTGCGCTTCGTGTCGCTCAGCCCGACCGAGCACGAACCCGGCACGGTGTAGAAGCGCGGATACCCGAGGACGACCAGCTTCGCGCCGGGCGCCTTCGCCTTGATCTTGCTGTAGACGTTGTTCAGCAGCCCCGGAAGCGTGTTGTTCACGTACGTCTTCGCGGTGTTGACCCGGTTGATGCAGGTCTGGTCGCTGCCGGTGGTGCAGGTGGTCATGACGTCGGCGAACCCGGCGTCGTTGCCGCCGACCGAGACCGTCACCAGCGTGGCGCTGGAGGTGACGTTCGCGATCTGGTTGAGGACGTCGCCGGTGCGCGCCCCCGAGCACGCGACGAACTTGAAGGTGGTCCCGGCGTGGGCGTTGGCCCACAGCTGGGGATAGGCGTTGGCACTGCGCATGCAGTCGCCCGAGTTCCCGTAGCTGCCGGCACCGACGCCGGACGAGTACGAGTCACCGAGCGCCACGTAGTTGGTCGCCGCTTGGGCGGTGCCCGCGAGACCGAGGGTGGCAAGGACAGCGACCCCCAGGGCCGCACCAAAACGAGTGAAGGAAAGGGCTTTGATCCGAGCAGGGACGGCCATGGTCACTCCTTCGTGACAAGTTAACGAGAGACAGCATTACCAGGTGGTAGCCCCACGCAACAGGGTCATTTCCCCAGGTAACCCGCTTGGCTCAGGCTGGAAGTAAGGGTGGCGTGTCGGCGCTCGCTTACTGTGATGATGAGCTCTCGGCGGAAAAGCGTGCCTCGAGCTGTGCGGCCTTAATATGGCCAGATGCCGGCGAACCCCACCCCACTCGTGAACGGCGAGAAGGCGAACAGGCGCGAACAGATCATGGCCGCCGCCGCCGAGCTCTTCGCCCACCACGGTTTCCACGGCGTCGGCATCGACGACATCGGCGCGGCCGTCGGCATCTCGGGTCCGGCGCTGTACCGGCATTTCCGCAGCAAGGACGCCATCCTCGGCGAGATGCTGAACTCGATCAGCCGCTATCTGCTCGACGGCGGGACGGCGAGGGCGAGCCAGCGGGACGAGCCGGGCGAGGTCCTCGAAGCACTGGTGGACTTCCACGTCGACTTCGCGCTCGCGCATCCCGCGTTGATCACCGTCCAGGAACGCAACCTCGCCAATCTCACCGACAGTGACCGCAAACAGGTCCGGGCCCTGCAGCGCCAGTACGTCGAGGTCTGGGTGCGCGCGATCAGTGACGCCGTCCCCGGGATCGGCGAGCGTCAGGCGCGGTCGGCGGCGCACGCGGTCTTCGGGTTGATCAACTCGACGCCGTACAACCGCCATCTCGGTGACAGCGAACTGGCCGAAATGCTCTGCCGCCTCGCGCTGGGTGCACTGCACGCCGCCAAGTGACCACGTCCGGGTTTCGGCCTATCCCCACTTTTCCGTCCTCTGGTGTTTGATAGGCACGTGGAGCCGGACAGGAGCGAGTACGAGCGGAGGCTCGTCGAAAAGGCGCAGCGCGCGCTCGTGGCGATCAGCCTCGGGGAGGACGCCGAGGCGCTCGACGAGCTCACGCCGACCGCCGTCGAGCCCCAAGCCCGCTCCGAAGAGACCAAAGAGCTCGTGATGATGCTCTTCGGTGAATGCAGCGCCATGGTGTCGACCCTCGGTGACGGCGGCAGCGCGCCGGTCAAGGTCCAGGTGTTCGACGAAGACGGCGAAGAGGTCTCGATCGACCAGGCGGACCCGCCCGTGCGGACGGCCGTGCGCACGCTGCTGGCCGAGGTGCACGGCAACAGCGAGGCCGCGCAGGAACAGGTCGAGATCGCGCTCGCCAACGCCGCGCCGGACGAGGTCGACAGCCTCGTGCTGCAGGCGCTGCGCTGGACGATCCGGCTGTCGGCGGAATGCCTGGACCGGGATCTGCCGGTGGCGCCCTGGATCTCGGACGCCGTGGCGGACTAGGCGGTGTCCTGACTCCGAGGAGCCGCCAGGTTCCCAATGTCGCATTCGAGACGCTCAGTGTCTCCGATGCGACATTGGGGACACTGAGCGTCGGCGGCAGGGCGGACAGTCCGGCGGGCCGCGTTGCGAAAGTGGCTTTCGCAACGGCACCTTCCCCGCGCCAGTAGGTACCACCGACTAGCCCGTAAGGGACGACACGCGTGATCAGCCGGACATCACGCGAGTCACCTGATCGAGCAGCAGCTTCACCAGCCGCGCGATCTGCTCGGTCTCGATCAGGAACGAGTCGTGCCCGTACGGCGAGCCGATGACGGCGAACTCCGCCCCGTCGATCCCGTCCGCGATGGCCTGCGATTGGTACAGCGGGTAGAGCCGGTCACTGTCCACCCCGGCCGCGACCGTGCGCGCGGTGATCCGGCCGAGCGCGCTCGCGACCCCGCCCCGCCCGCGACCGACGTCGTGCGTGTTCATCGATTCGGTGAGCACCACATAGCTGCCGGCGTCGAATCGGCGGGAAAGCTTCCCAGCATGATGGTCCAAATAGGACTCGACGGCGAACCGCCCGCCGCGCAAGGGGTCTTCACCGTCTTGGTAACGCCGGCCGAAGCGTTGCGCCAGTTCGGCTTCGCTGCGATAGGTCGCGTGCGCGATACGGCGCGCGATACCGAGGCCGGCGTCCGGGCCGCCGCCGGGGACGTCGTAGTAGTCGCCGCCGTGCCAGCCCGGATCCGCGCGGATGGCGTGCAGTTGCGGCGCGGCCCAGGCGATCTGGTCCGCCGACGCCTGCGCCGTCGACGCGAGCACGAGCAGCGCCGCGACCCGATCCGGCTCGCTCACCGCCCATTCCAGCGCGCGCATGCCGCCCATGGAGCCACCGGCCACCGCGGCCCACCGGCCGATGCCCAGCGCGTCGGCGAGGACGGCCTCGGCGCCCACCTGATCCCGGACGGTCACGGCGGGAAACCTGCTGCCCCAAGGCTTTCCGTCCGGATGCCGCGAAGACGGGCCGGTCGAGCCCTGGCAGCCGCCGAGTACGTTCGGGACCACCACGAAGAAGGCGTCGGTGTCGATCGCCTTGCCCGGCCCGATCAGGCCGTCCCACCAGCCGGGACTGACGTGGCCTTCCTCCGCGGGGCCGACGGCGTGGCTGTCCCCGGTCAGCGCGTGCTCGACGAGGATCGCGTTGGAGGCGCTGGAATTCAGCGTTCCCCAGGTCTCGTAGGCGAGGGTGAAAGGCAGCGTCCCGCCGGTTTCGAGCGCCTGGACGCCGCCGACGAACCGGCGACGTCCAGGCGGCTCTCCCTCTCGCCACGCACCGGTCACAGAGCGGCCTTGGCCGCCCGGAATCCGGCCTCGAGATCGGCCTTGAGGTCCTCGATCCCTTCCAGCCCGACGGCGAGCCGCACGAGACCCGGCGTGACCCCGCTGGAGGCCTGCTCCTCGGGCGTGAGCTGGCTGTGCGTGGTCGAGGCCGGGTGCACGATCAGGCTGCGCACGTCACCGATGTTGACCAGCTGGCTGTGCAGTTCCGTACCGTCCACAAAGGCCCGTCCGGCTTCGACACCGCCGCGCAGATCGAACGACAGCACCGCGCCGGCACCCTTCGGCAGGTACTTCTTCGCCGCCTCGTGGTGCGGGCTCGACGGCAGCCCGGCGTAGTACACCTTTTCGACCTCGTCGCGCTGCTCCAGCCATTCGGCCAGTGCCTGCGCGTTGGCCACGTGCCGCTCCAGACGCAGCGAAAGTGTCTCGATTCCTTGCAGGATCAGGAAACTGTTCAACGGCGCGATCGCGGCGCCGGTGTCGCGCAGGATCTGGACCCGGGCCTTGGCGGCGTACGCTCCCGGGCCGAGGGCCTCCCAGTACTTGAGGCCGTGGTAGCTCGGGTCGGCTTCGTTGAATCCGGGGAACCGCGCCGGATCCTCGCCGAAGTCGAAGGTGCCGCCGTCGACCAGCACACCGGCGACCGTGGTGCCGTGCCCGCCGAGGTACTTGGTCGCCGAGTGGACCACGATGTCTGCGCCGTGCTCGATCGGGCGCACGAGGTACGGGGTCGGCACGGTGTTGTCGACGACCAGCGGGACACCGGATTCGTGCGCGGCGTCGGCGACCGCGCGGATGTCGAGCACGTTGCTGCCCGGATTGGCCAGCGTCTCGGCGAAGAACAGCTTGGTGTTGGGCCGGACGGCGGCCTTCCACTGCTCGATGTCGTCCTGATCCTCGACGAACGAGACCTCGATGCCGAGCTTCGGCAGCGTGTAGTGGAAGAGGTTGTAGGTGCCGCCGTAGAGGGAGGGGCTGGAGACGAAGTGGTCGCCCGCGTTCGCGAGGTTGAGGATGGCCGCCGTCGTCGCCGCGCTCCCGGAGGCGAACGCCAGCGCCGCGACACCGCCTTCGAGCGCCGCGAGCCGCTGCTCCAGCACGTCCTGCGTGGGGTTGTTGATCCGCGTGTAGATGTTGCCGGGCTCGGCGAGGCTGAAGAGGTCGGCGCCGTGCTGACTGTCGCGGAACACGTACGAGGTGGTCTGGTAGATCGGGGTCGCCCGCGCGCCGGTGGCGGTGTCCGGCGCCGCACCCGCGTGGATCTGCTTGGTCTCGAACGACCATCCGTCCGCGCTCATCGCGATTCTCCTAGCGGTTCAAGGGGTTTCGGCTGTTGTCACCGACGCTAGCTCCGCCGCACGCAGCACCCAACCACTCTCAGAAGGTGGGATTCCTTTCCTGAAGAGCGAACCTGTTGCCCTCCGAATCGGTGAACATCGCCCACCAGCCCCACGGCTGCTTCTCCGGCTGGGAGGGGAACTCGACTCCCTTCGCCGAAAGCTCCTCATACGTCTTTTCGATGTCGTCGGCGTAGAAGAAGAAGTTGCCCGTCGGGAGTTCGTCCCGCACTTCGAAGCGCTTGAGGTCCTCCGGCGCGGTACTCAAAACGAGCGACGTCACCCCATCGGCCGAAGTGACCTCGACCCACCGGTTCCCTTTGTCGTCGTACGGCACGTCGGTGGTGATCTCGAACCCGACGACCTCGGACCAGAACCTCTTCGCCCGATCCTGATCCCGCACCCCGACCACGATCTTGTGCACACCTTGAATCGCCACGCCGGCTCCTTTGTATCCATGATGGATATAACGAGATCGGAGTGTATGCTTCCCGGATGGCCGACGGCAACCCGCAGCTCACCCCCGCGGCGTTCCAGACCCTGCTGGCGCTCGCGAAAGGTCGCGCGCACGGCTACGCGATCATGGGTTTCGTCGACGAGGTGAGCGGCGGCACCGCCCAACTCGGTCCGGGCACGCTGTACCGGACGCTCGCCCGGCTCGTCGCCGACGGCCTGGTCGAAGAGGCCCCGGACACGAGCGAGGACCAGCCGCACGACTCGCGCCGCCGCTACTACCGGCTGACCCCCGCCGGCCGGGACGTCGCCGCCCGCGAGGCGGAGTTCCTGAGCAGGCTCGTCGCGGTGGCCGGGCAGGCCGGGCTGCTGAAGCGGGCGGAGTCGGCGTGAGCCGGGCGCTCGGTTTGGTGCCGCATCTGTTCGTCAAGGACGTCGACGCGTCGCTTTCTTTCTACACCAAGGCGTTCGGCGCCGTGGAACTGTTCCGCAACGTGCTGCCGAACGGCGTCGTGCTGTTCGTGGAAGTCGCCGTCGGCGACGCGCGGCTGCTGGTGAGCCAGGAGATCCCGCGGCTCGACGCGCTCGCGCCCGCCACCCTCGGCGGCACCCCGATGCTGCTCGTCCTGGAGACCGAGGATCCCGACGACCTCGCGCGGCGCGCGGTGTTCGCGGGCGCCCGGGTGGAGGCGCCGGTCGAGGAGATGTTCTTCGGCGAGCGCTACGGCCGCATCGTCGACCCCGACGGCCACCGCTGGGCGCTGACGACCAAACGGGAACGGTTCACGCCGGAAGACATCGACGCGCGGACGCCACGCGAGGTCTGACGTGTGCGGCGGTCCCACCTGCTGGACAATCGCCCCATGGTTTCCGTGCGGAGCGTGGTCGATCGGGTCGGTCCGACGCTGTTGCACGCCCTCCAGGTCCCCGAGGAGTCCCCGGCCGTCGGCGACGTCGTCATCGCCGAACCCGGCAACACCCTCGCCGCGGGGGATCTCGTCCTAGGTGTCGCGATCACCGAAACGCCGGACGCCGCGGAGCTCGTCCGGCTCAGCGCGGCCAAAGGTGCCGCCGCCGTCCTGCTGAAACCGCCGCTCGCGGCGAAACCCTCGGTGAAACGAGCGGCGAAATCGGCGGACATCGCGTTGATCGAGGTGCGTTCGGCGACGTCGTGGGCCCAGCTCGTCTGGCTGCTCAGGACGGTCCTCGACGCGCTGGCCGACGAGTCGGACGCGCTGGAGGACGGCGGCGGCCCCGGTTCCGGTGACCTGTTCCGGCTCGCGGACGCCGTCGCTTCGGTGGTCGACGCGCCCGTGACCATCGAGGACACCAACTCGCGGGTGCTCGCCTACTCGGCCAGGCAAGACCTGACCGACTCGGCCCGCGTGTCCACGATCATGGGCCGCCGCATCCCCGACGACGTGCTCGCGCGGTTCCGTTCGCGAGGGGTGTTCCGCGAGCTTTCCCGCGGACGCCAGACGATCTTCGTGCCCGCGCAGCGCGACGGCACCCTGCCCCGGCTCATCGTGCCGATCCGGATGGGCGGTGAGCTGCTGGGGTCGATGTGGGCGGTCGTCGCGGGCCCGGTCTCCGACGAACGCGCGGCCGCTTTCGCCGACGCCGCGCCCGTCGTCGCGCTGCACCTGCTGCGCCGCCGCGCGCACACCGATTCGCAACGCCGGGTCTCGGCCGAACTCCTGCGCGCCGTACTGGAAGGCAAGGCCAGCCCGCGCAAGGCGATCGCGGAACTCGACCTCTCCGAGGAGCCGCACCGCGTCGTGGTCATCGAGGTCTCCGGCGGCGACGGCCGCGACGACGAGGGCCTGCGGCTCGCCCTCCTCGAACGGATCTCGCAGGGTGTCGGCAGGCGGCCGGTGGCCACCGAACTCGGCGGCGTGCTCTACGCGGTCGTCCCCGACGGCGACGGCTGGAACGAACTCCGGGCCGCACTCGAAGCCCTGCCGTCGTCGAGGAAGGGCGGGACACCACGGGCGGCCGCCGGGTCGGCCTGCGAAATCGGCGAGCTCGCGACGTCACGGCTTCAGGCCGACGAGGCGCTGGGGCTGCTTCGCGCGAAGCTCGTGCCCGGCCGCGTCGTGGCCTTCGACGAGGCGTGGACCGCACTTTCGCTGCACCGCGGGGCGACGGCGGCGAGTACCGCGAGGGTCGCCGAGCTCGGCCCGCTCGGCTTGCTGCGCGCGCACGACGAAGCCCACGAGAGCGGCTACGTCGACACGCTCTATCAATGGTTGCGGCATCCCGGAGACCCGCGCGCGGCCGCGAAGGAACTCCGGATCCATCCCAACACCCTGCGGTACCGGATGCGGCGGCTGCTCGACCTCGTCCCGCTGGACCTCGACGATCCCGATGTCCGGCTGGCACTGATCACGCAACTCGTTTCCCTGCGATGGAGCTGATTCCACTACAAAATGCTCGATAACGAACAGTTTGTAGTTCGACAAAACCGTGTCCAGACGTCAGGAAAGGGTCTTTCAGGACGAAAAACGTCTTGAAAGACCCTTTCCTGACATCCGACGGTTCAGTGCGCGCTGGCGCGATAACCGTCCTCAATGGTCTGCCGCACCGCGGCGAGCAGATCGGCGCCGGGGTAAAGCGGCAAAAGAACACCGGGGCCGCCGTCGACCCGCAGCGCGGCTTCGTAGCCGTTTCCCGGGGTTTCGACCAGGCCCACGATGACATCTGCCGGATTGCCTTCGGTGTCGACGGTGCGGACGCGCCGCTCCCGTCGCCAGTCCTGATTTGTCATGCGGAACAGAATGGCAGCTTACCGGCCAGTAAGATCAACATCTTGACTCGATCGTGCTGCATTTACCGTTTCGCAGGTTGCAGGGCCGTTCGTCATACCCGATAGCCGAGGTCTTCGGCGACGAATCTCTTCGGCACCATCCGGACCCAGACGGTCCCTTTCACCTCGGGATCATCGTGCAGGTAAGAACGAAAACGCGCATCCCATTCGCGTTCGTCCCGACCGAGGTACCGGCTCAGCAGCCGGCGTCCACGAGGGACGTCGAAGGGCAGCACCTCCGCTTCACCGCGCGCGAGCACTTGCCGCACCAGGCCGGTTCCGACGTCGCATACGTCGACCGTCACCGCGATCGACGGCGACTCGCGGACGAGGCCGGCCAGCCGCGCCCACGGTCCGGTGAGGATCCAGAAGGCCCGCTTCTCCCAGAGGTACCAGGCCGGGCGCACGGTCGGGCCCGCGGTGGCGACCCTGGCCGTGAGCGGACCGGCGAGGAATTCGTCGACGTCGAACATCAGACCTCGAGCAACGTCTTGCCGATCGCGCCACGCGTCTGCATGACCGCGTGCGCGTCGGCCGCCCGTTCGAGCGGGAATCGTTGACCGATCACGGGTTCCAGCCGTCCGGCGGCGGCTTCGGCGAGTGCCGACTCGGTGAACGCCCGCATCTCGGCCGGTCCGCCGAGGCCGCGGATAACCGTGACCCCGCGCGCGGCGGCGTCTTCTTCGGACACCTCCGTCCACGAACCACTCGACAGTCCGTAGATCAGCATCCGGCCGCCGGGCCTGAGCAACCCGAACGACTTCTGCCCGATCTCGCCGCCGACCCCGTCGAACACGACGTCGACCTCGCCGGCCTTCGCCGCCCAGTCCGGCTCGCGGTAGTCGACCGCCACGTCCGCGCCGTGCTCCCGGACGTGCCCGGTCTTCGCCGCGCCGCCCGCCGCGCCGACGACCTCGGCACCGGCCGCCTTGGCGAGCTGGACGACCAGCCCGCCGACACCGCCCGCCGCTGCTTCCACCAGCACGCGCTCGCCGGGCCGGATACGCGCGGCGGTCACGAGCGCGGTCGCCGTGCGGCCGTCGGCGAGGATCGCCACCGCGGCGTCGAGGGCCAAGCCGTCCGGCACCTCGAAGACACCGTCGGCGGCGACCGCGACCCGTTCCGCGTACGCCCCGGAACCGCCTGTCGAGGTCACGACGCGTTTGCCGACCAGGCCGAGGTCGACCCCTTCCCCGACCGCGCTGATCACGCCGCCGACGCCGTTGCCGGGGATCATCGGCGGTTCGGCGCGGAACGGCCCGCCTCCGCCGGCGCGGAACTGCGTCTCGACGAACGTGATGTTGGCGAACGCCACCTCGATCAGGACCTGCCCCGCGGCGGGGACCGGATCCGGGGCATCGCCCGCGACGAGCACTTCGGGCCCGCCGAACTCTTTCAACCACACGGCTCTCATGTGACCCAAGGTGCAAGCTCCAGCTGACTGGAGGTCAAGCGATTGTGCTCGCGAAACCATGATCGGTTCTCAACACTGTCGCGGGCGAACGATGACACCGCCGTCCGGGTGGCTCACCGTGAGTGGCAGCACCTTTGTTCGCAGACCCGCCGCCAGGAGGCATTCCGTGCGTATCGCCGTCCCCCGTGAGATCAAGAAGCATGAATACCGGGTGGCGCTCACCCCGGCGGGCGTGCACGAACTGACCGGGCGCGGCCACGACGTCTTCGTCGAGACCGGCGCCGGCCTCGGCTCGTCCATCACCGACGAGGAGTACCTCGCCGCGGGTGCGAAGATCCTCGCGACCGCGGAGGAGACCTGGTCCGAGGGCGAGCTCGTGCTCAAGGTCAAGGAGCCGATCGCCGAGGAGTATCCGCGGCTGCGCGCCGGCCAGGTGCTCTTCACCTATCTGCACATCGCCGCGGACCGCCCGCTGACCGACGCGCTGCTGGCCGCGGGCACCACCGCGATCGCCTACGAGACGGTGCAGACCCCGAACCGCGCGCTGCCGCTGCTCGCGCCGATGTCCGAGGTGGCCGGACGGCTGGCCCCGCAGGTGGGCGCGTTCTCGCTGATGAAGCCGAGCGGTGGCCGCGGCGTGCTGCCCGGCGGCATCCCCGGCGTGCACCCGGCGCGCGTGGTCGTCATCGGCGGCGGTGTCGCGGGCCTCAACGCGGCGCGGGTCGCGCTCGGCCTCGGCTCGGACGTCGAGATCCTCGACACCAACGTCGACCGGCTCCGTCAGATCGACAACGACTTCGGCGGCCGCATCCGCACGGTGACCTCGAACGCGCTGTCGGTGGAGCAGTCCGTGCTGGAGGCCGACATGGTCATCGGCGCGGTACTCGTGCCCGGCGCGAAGGCGCCGAAGCTGGTCTCGAACGAACTCGTTTCGCGGATGCGCCCGGGCAGCGTGCTGGTCGACATCGCGATCGACCAGGGCGGTTGCTTCGCCGACTCGCGGCCGACCACGCACGACGAGCCGACCTACAAGGTCCACGAGTCGGTGTTCTACTGCGTCGCGAACATGCCGGGCGCGGTGCCCCGGACGTCGACCTACGGCCTGACCAACGTGACGCTGCCGTACGCCGTGCAGCTGGCGGAGCACGGCTGGCAGAAGGCGCTGCAGGCCGACGCTTCGCTGGCGAAGGGCCTCAACACGCACGCGGGCGCCCTGACCAACGCCCCCGTCGCCGCCGCGCACGGCCTGGCCGCCACCGACCTGGCCGACGTCCTGGCCTGACCCCCCCCACGCCACACTCCCACGCGAGGGATCTTTGCCACCCCGGTGCGCAAAGGTCCCTCGCTCCTTTCCGCGCGACGACAGCTCGTGGGCAGGGACGGTTACTCAAGGGACAAGGCAACGTGGCGTTCCGGGCGTCGGTGGCTTCGAGGCCGAACGAGGAAGTCCCCAATGCGACATTGGAGACACTGAGCGTCTCCGATGTGGCATTGGGGACACCGAACGAGCCACCGGCACACCCGTAGCTCTCTCACCTGGCCAGGGCGCCCCGCGCCCTAGGCCGACCCACCCGCCAACCGCCGCCGACCGCACCGCGGGGGTCCGGGGGGCTCGGCCCCCGGGTGATACGACAAAGCCCCACCTTCGGGAAGACGCGCCAACGTCGACCGAAGTGGGGCAAAGGGGCTGAGGGCGGCCCGCTCGACCAGCCTGGGGGTCACTGGGAGCGGGCCGCCTCCTCCATCGTAGGCAATAAGTCGCCGTCGCGCTGCATGGGGTTGCCATGTCTTCCGAATTATTTGTTCACCGCGCCTCTTCATGGTCGGTGATTTTCCATGCTTGGCGGCGCATAACCGGTAGTCAGCGGCCATTCGGCGCAGCGACGGGTGCGCCGGAGGACCGAGTCGTCACCGTGCCGAACGTGACGAAGGTCGCTTTCGGCGGATTGACCCCTTCCTCGGGTGCGAACTCACCCCGTGAGGCAGGATGTCGCGTGATCGGCCTTCGTCAACAAAAGGGGACGGTATGCACGACGGCAGTGGCCGCATCGCGGTGCAGAACCTGAGCAAGCAGTTCGGTGCGGTCAACGCGGTCCAGAATCTGAGCTTCACGGTGGAGCCGGGTTCGGTGACCGGCTTCCTGGGGCCCAACGGGGCCGGGAAGACCACGACGCTGAGGATGCTGCTCGGGCTGGTGACGCCCACGAACGGCACGGCGACCATCAACGGGCGCCCGCACGACCAGCTGGGGAATCCGGCGCGGGTCGTCGGTTCGGTGCTGGAGAACGAGGGTTTCCACCCGGGACGCACGGCGCGGAATCACCTGCGCGTGTACTCGGCGGCGATCGGGATGCCGGATCAGCGGGTGGACGAGGTCCTGGGGCTGGTGGGTCTTTCGTCGGCGGCGGACCGCAAGGCGGGCGGGTTCTCGCTCGGTATGCGGCAGCGGCTGGCGCTGGCGACGGCGTTGCTGGGGAATCCGCAGGTGCTGGTGCTGGACGAGCCGACGAACGGGCTCGATCCCGAAGGCATCCTGTGGCTTCGGAACTTCCTGCGCGCGTACGCGCGTGAGGGGCGCACGGTGCTGGTCTCGAGCCACCTTCTGAACGAGGTGGAGCAGACGATCGACCAGGTCGTGATCATCAGCCAGGGCATGACGCGCTACAACGGCTCGCTGGACCAGTTGCGCAAGAGCAACCAGTCCCGGGTGCTGGTGCAGTCCGCCGACGCGAACGGCCTCGTCGCCGCGTTGCAGGAGGCGGGGATCACGCAGGTCTCGCCGATGCCGGACGGCCGGGTCGCGGTGTCCGGCGCGACGGTGCAGCAGATCGGTGACATCTCGGCCAAGGCGAGCATCGCGGTCTACGGCATGCAGGAGGAGACGGCGGATCTGGAGCGGATGTTCTTCCAGCTGACGCAGGGTCAGTACGCCGCGCCGCCGCCCGGTTTCCAGCAGGGCCCGCCGCCGGGCTACCAGGGGCCGCCTCCGGGATATCAGGGCCCGCCGCCCGGTTATCAGGGGCCGCCTCCCGGCTACGCGCCGCAGAACACGCCGCCGCCCGGTTTCGCGCCGCCGCAGCAGTTCCAGCAGCAGGGCCAGCCGCCGCAGCAACCGCAGTACCAGCAGGCGCCGCCTCAGCAGCAGGCGCAGCAGCAGGGCCAGAACGAGGGCTGGGGAGGCCAGGGCTGATGGGCAACCTGATCAAGGCGGAGTTCCGCAAGACGCTCACGCTCAAGGCGTGGTGGGCGCTGATGATCCCCGCGGTGGTCTTCGCTTTCGCGTTCGCCCTGTTCTGGGGCATGGTCACCAACGACTTCAGCGACTTCCTCGGCCGCTCCGACACCCGTGAGCTGACCGAGGCGCTCGGCATCTCGACCGGCGAACTGCCCGTCGGCCTGCTCGCCCTCGGGCACGGCATCAACATCGGCACGATGATCCCGATCATCTTCGGTGTCTTCGCCCTCGCCGGCGAGTACACGAAGAAGACGATCACCACGACGTTCCTCACCGCCCCGAACCGGGTTTCGGCGTTGAGCGCGAAGATGATCACCTACATCGCCTGGGGTGCGATCTACGGTGTGATCATCGTGGGCGCGGCGAGCCTCGGCACCGTGATCACGGTCGACAGCGCGCGCCTGCCGACGGCGGGCCAGTGGCTGGGCGTGCTCGGCGCGGGTGTCCTCGCGACGATCCTGGCGACCTTGTTCGGCATCGGGGTCGGCGCGGTCTGGCGCAGCGTGGTCGGCAGCATCATCACGCTGACCATCTGGATGCTGGTGGTCGAGAACGTCCTGGTGTTCGTCATGTTCGGCGCCGCCGACATCACGTGGCTGGGCGGGGTCCTGCCGAACGGCACGGTCAACGGCATCGTGGGCGCCATCGGCGCCGAGGCGTTCGGCGCCGCCGGCGTGAAGGTGCCCGGCCTGCAGGACGAGACCGCGTGGGCGCTGCAGTACGCGGCCGGTGCGCCCGGGGCGTTCTCGTGGTGGGCCTCGGCGCTGATCTTCTTCGGCTGGACGATGATCTTCTTCCTGGCCGGCTGGGCCGTGAACCAGAAGAAGGACATCACGTAGGTCACAGCTGCCTCACCCAACCGCTATGAAAGGTCCTTTCCTTGCAAATTTCGCAAGGAAAGGACCTTTCATGGCGTTCGGCCCTGCGCGAACCGGCCGGTCCTGTCGGTGCGGACGCATAGGCTTGCGGGGTGACCACTGCTCCACCTCGTCCGCGTCAAGCCAGTCCGGCTCGTGAGACCGCCCCCGCGCCCACCGGAGGCTGGATCCGCCGCCTGGCCGCTTCGTGCTGGAAACATCCTTGGCTCGTCGTGCTCTCGCTGGGCGCGGCGATCATCGGCGTCGGGCTGCAGGCCGCCGGTCCGCTGCTGATCCGCGAGGCGCTGGACGACGCCGTCGCGGGCGACACCTCCCGGCTCGGCCTGCTCGCCGCGGTGATGGCGGTGCTGCAGGTGCTGACCTTCGGCAACGCCTTCGCCCGCCGGTACGTCGGCGGGCGGCTGGCCCTCGATGTCCAGCATGATCTGCGCCGCCAGGTGTTCAACGCGGTCTCCCGGCTCGACGGCGGCAAACAGGACGCGCTGCGCACCGGCCAGGTCGCCTCCCGCGCGATCTCGGATCTGCAGCTGGTCACGTCGGTCCTGATGCAGGTGCCGCTTTCGGCGGGTTCGGTGATCTTCGCGCTGCTGTCGCTCGGCGCGATGCTGTGGATGTCGCCGACGCTGACCTTGATCGCGATGGTGGTCGCCCCCGCGATCGCGATCATCATGGCGGTGAGCCGGAAGCGGCTCTTCCCGGCGACGTGGGCGGCCCAGCAGCGCGCGGCCGACGTCGCGCAGCAGGTCGAGGAGACCGTCACCGGCGTACGCGTCGTGAAGGGCTTCGGCCAGGAGGCGCGCGAAGTCGCGAAGCTGGAGAAGACAGCGAAGAAGCTCTTCGCGGAACGCATGCGCGCGGCCCGGCTCTCGTCGTTGCCGACGGCCACGACGGCCGCGCTCCCCGCGGCGGGTCAGGTCGCGGTACTGGCGGTCGGCGGCATCCTCGCGTTGAAGGGTGAAGTCAGCCTCGGCACCTTCCTGGCGTTCGCGACCTATCTGTCCATCCTGATCGGCCCGGCACGGATGATCTCGAGCCTCGTCGTGCAGGCCCAGCTGACCAGGGCGGGCGCGGAACGGGTCAACGAACTGATCGACGCGCAGCCGGACGTAGTCGACAGCCCGGACGCGCGGCCGCTGCCCGAAGGACCGCTCGGCGTCCGGCTGGAGGACGTCTCCTTCGGCTACACGCGGTCGGATCCCGTCCTCGACGGTCTCACCCTGGAGGCCCGGCCGGGCGAGACGCTCGCGCTGGTCGGCACGGCCGGTTCCGGCAAGTCGACGATCTCCTTGCTGCTCCCCCGGTTCTACGACGTGCACAGCGGCTCGGTCCAGGTCGGCGACCTCGACGTCCGCGAGGTCCGGCGGCGAGAACTGCGCAGCGTCATCGGCGTGGTCTTCGAGGAGGCGTTCCTCTTCTCCTCGTCGGTACGAGACAACATCGCCTACGGCAGGCCGGACGCGAGCGACGAGGAGATCCGCGCGGCCGCGCGGGCGGCGGAGGCGGACGAGTTCATCCAGCGCCTCCCCGACGGCTACGACACCCTCGTCGGCGAGCGCGGCCTCACGCTTTCGGGCGGCCAGCGACAGCGGCTCGGCCTCGCCAGGGCGCTGATGACCGATCCGCGCGTGCTGGTCCTCGACGACGCGACCTCCGCCATCGACACGGTCACCGAGGCCGCGATCCACGACACGCTGCGGTCGGTCACCGCGAGCCGGACGACACTGCTGATCGCGCACCGTCGCTCCACCCTCGCCCTCGCCGACCGGATCGCCGTGCTCGACAAGGGTCGCGTCGTCGACGTCGGCACCGAGGAGGAGCTGCTCGCGCGCTGTCCGCTGTTCCGCGAACTCGTCGCGGGCCCGGGTGACGACGTCGAGGAGCCACATCGCTGCGAAGGCCTGGACTGCGGCCCCTCGGGAATCACCCCGGCGCTGTGGCCGGAGCAGGACAAGGCCCACGAGCTGCCGGGTGAGCGGAAGGGCACCGGCGGCGAATGGGACGTCGACCTGCCGCCCAGCCCCGAACTCGTCGAAGGCGTCCGGAAACTGCCGCCCGCCACCGACGTCCCGCGCCTGCCGGGCACCGATGTCACCGCGCCCGAACCGAAGTTCCGCCTCGGCCGGCTGCTGAAACCGGTACGCGGCCCGCTGGCCGTGGTGATCGGGCTGGTCGCGGCGGACGCGCTGGCCACCATCGCGATGCCCGCGCTCTACCAGCACGGCATCGACAACGGGGTGCGCGCCGGGGCGGAGGCGGTGATCTGGCTGGCCGCCGTCATCGGCGCGCTGGTGATTCTCACGGACTGGCTGGTGGTCTACCTCCAGACCAGGATGACCGCGCGGGTCGGCGAGACGGTGCTGTATTCGCTGCGCGTCCGCAGTTACGCCCATCTGCAACGGCTCGGGCTCGACTTCTACGAACGCGAACTGTCCGGGAAGATCATGACCCGGATGACGACCGACGTCGACGCGCTCTCGACGTTCCTGCAGACCGGCGTCGCGCAGGCCGTGGTGAGCGCGCTGACACTGGTCGGGATCGCGGCGGCGCTGATGATCACCGACATCGGGCTGGCGACGTACGCGCTCGCGGTGCTGCCGATCCTCATCGTGGCGACGGTGATCTTCCGCCGGGCGTCGTCCAAGGCGTATACCGAAGCCCGGGAACGGGTCAGTGTCGTCAACGCGGACATGCAGGAGAACGTGAACGGGCTGCGGGTCGCGCAGGCGTACACCCGCGAGGAGCGGACGGCGGAGAAGTTCGCTTCACGCAGCGACGAGTACCGGCGTTCACGGCTGCGGGCCCAGCGCTATGTCGCGACGTACTTTCCTTTCGCTGCAATGCTTTCCGGACTGGCCGAGGTGGTCGTGCTGATCGTCGGCGCGAACCGGGTGGCGGCGGGCACGCTGTCGGCCGGTGTGCTGGTGGCGTTCCTGTTGTACCTGGGTCAGTTCTACTCGCCGATCCAGCAGCTGTCCTCGGTGTTCGACGGCTACCAGCAGGCGCGGGTCGGCCTGACGCGCATCGGCGATCTGCTGCGCACGCCGACCTCCGTTCCGGCGGCGGAAAACCCGGTCCCGGTCCCGGAGCGGCTGCGTGGTGAAGTCTCCTTCAAGGACGTCGATTTCGCTTACACCGCAACGGATGAGCCCGCGCTGAAGGAACTGACGCTGGAGGTCGCACCCGGGGAGACAGTCGCCCTGGTCGGTGCGACTGGCGCCGGGAAGTCGACGGCGGTGAAGCTCGTCGCGCGCTTCTACGACGCGACAGGCGGCGTGGTCCGGATCGACGGCACGGACATCCGCGAGTACGACCTGGCCGCACTGCGCACGAGGATGGGCGTGGTACCGCAGGAAGCGCATCTGTTCTCGGGAACTGTGGCGGACAATGTCCGCTACGGCAGGCCTTCCGCGACGGACGCGGAGGTCGAGGAAGCGGTACGGTCGGTCGGCGCGCTCGACGGCGTCGCCGCGCTCCCTGCCGGTTTCCATCAGCCCGTCGGCGAACGCGGACGGTCTCTTTCGGCGGGACAACGGCAACTCGTCGCCCTCGCCCGCGCCGAACTCGTGGATCCGGACGTCCTCCTGCTCGACGAGGCGACCGCGGCCCTCGACCCGTCCACCGAAGCCGCCGTCCTGCGCGCGACGGAGCAGCTCGCGCGCCGCCGCACGACCTTCGTGGTCGCGCACCGCCTCGCCACCGCCGCCAAGGCGGACCGGATCGTGGTGCTGGACCACGGCCGGATCATCGAACAGGGCACGCACGCGGAACTGCTCGCGGCGGACGGTCACTACGCGCGCCTTTGGTCCTTGGGCTGACCAGCTTTCGTGAGTGGTGGCGGTTTCGCGTGACTGGATGGACGACACACGTGATCGGGCGGACGACTCGTGGCGGAACCCCGGCCGCGATCGTGTCGTCCGTCCAGTCACGCGTGTCGTCCACCGGATCACGTGTGTCGTCCGGTCAGTCACGTGACATCGCCGGTTCTGGGCCTCGTGAGTGGTAAGGACGGTTAGAGCCAACGGTGTCTTGCGTACCTACCGGAGGTGGCTCCCGGTCGATCGCGGGTCCGTGAAGGCCTCCTTCCCTACACTCAAGGTAAGGAAGGAGGCCTTCACGGACACCAGAACGCCGGCAACGGCACGTTAAGGCTGGCCCAGGTCCCCTCGTGAGTGGTAAGGACGGCTAGAACCGTCCTTACCACTCACGACATCCGCCCCCGCTCACCAGGAACGCGGCTCCGGCGGAGGGTGTCGCGAGCGGCAATTCGGGTTCCAGCCCGAAACGCCGTTCACGCGGCGGAGAGATCCAGCTGGAATTGCGCCCCCGGAGCCGACGGCTCCCACCCTCGCGCCAGCGCCAGCCGGATCGCCCGTTCGACATCCGAAGGCAGCACGGCCTTCGACGGCACCCCCATGTAGTTCACCGGATGCGCGTGATCCGTCCGGACCACCAGAACGGCACCCCGCGCGTCCTCCAATTCCACCCCGTACGAAAGGAAATATCCGCCGTCCTGTGCGTAGGTGGGCTTCCGCCGGACGATCCACCGATAAGCGGTCTCGTCGACCACGATCCGTCGCGAACCCTTGCGCAGCAATGCCATGCGTTCAGCATGACCCGACGGGCAAGGGAATTTCGGTCGCGCGCCGACACCGGCGTCTGCCACGCTGCACGGGAAATGAACGAAGAGATCCCGGCGCGGCAGATCCGCGCCGTGCACACCGAGACCACCATCCGCGTCTATCAGGCGTACTCGCCGGCCATCGCCGACGCCGCACTGGAGGCGGGCACTTTCGTGCCGCCGTTCAAACGCGAACGCATGACCTGGATCAAGCCGTCCTTCCTCTGGATGGCGTACCGCTGCGGCTGGGCCGCGAAGCCCGGCCAAGAGCGCGTACTCGCCCTCGACATCACCCGCGAGGGTTTCGCGTGGGCGCTCGAACACGCGGCGCTCAGCCACTTCGACCCCGACGTCCACCCCGACCTGAAGACGTGGCAGGACGAGGTCAGGGCCAGCCCGGTCCGTATCCAGTGGGATCCGGAACGCAGCATCCGGCTCGGTACCCTGAAGCACCGTTCGCTCCAGATGGGCCTGAGCGACGAAGCCGTCGATCGCTATGTCGACAAATGGATCACGGCGGTCACCGACGTCACCCCGGTCATGCACGAGGTCGGCGCCCTGGTCGCGGCGAACCGCATCGAAGACGCCGAAGCGCTGCTACCCGCGGAGCGTCCGTACCCCGGCTAAGGCCGCCACTTGAGACCGCTCATCCCGGCGACCTCGAGGTCCTGAGCCGAAGCCCAGCGGACGGTCCCCGGCCGGACATGCACCCCGGCCGTCACCGTCCAGTCCGGCTCGTCGGGCTCGACGTGCTCCATCTCCTTGAAGTCGGCGAGCGTCGGCCAGACCGCCGAGCACGAGTCGCACATCAGCACGACCTTGCCGGACTCGGTGATCAGCGGGCGCACACGCCCCTCGTCCCAGAACGACGGGCACTCGTCCAGCCACATCGGCTGCCACCACCTCGCGGGCGATCGGCGGCCGGCACGACACCGGCCGCATCCTCCGCCCAGGGAAACCCCCTGACGTGAACTCCAGGCTGTCCGGGCACGACGTCCCAGCCAACCTTTGCCGACGGGACAGTGACCTGACCAGCACGGACGGTGAAAACGAGAGCAAAGGTCCCTTGCTCCCCAGCAGGACGCGGACGGGGCCGATTTTCGGTCTCTTGATCGAGACAGTGACCCATCACCTAGTGCGCCACGCCTCACACAGGCCAGTTCCATCACACGGCCGCGACCGAGGGGGTTAGCCTGGTAGGCGCATCAGCGGTGTTCAAGATCTCGAGACGGATAGAGGCGAGTCCAAGCCGTGTCCAGCAGCAGCCCTGCGTCACAATTCGGCCCCAACGAGTGGGTCGTCGAGGAAATGTACGACCAGTTCCTTGCCGACCCCAGCTCAGTCGATGCCGCCTGGCACGACTTCTTCGCGGACTTCAAGCCAACGCAGGACGCGCAGGCGAAGGCTGACGACGCACGTCAGACCTCTGCGGAGACCGCGAAGGGGAGCCCGGACACCAACGGCCAGGCCGCCAAGCCGACGCCGCAAACGGTCCGCAACGCCGAGTCCACCGCGAAGCAGACCGCCCCGGCGAAGGCTGCGCCGAAGACGGCCCCGAAGACCGAGGCGAAGGCGGCGGCACCCAAGGCCGCGCCCAAGGCGGCTGAGAAGGCCCCCGCCGAGAAGGACGCCGAGCCGGAGTCGAAGCAGCTCCGCGGCGCCGCGGCGGCGATCGCGAAGAACATGGACGCCTCGCTGTCCGTGCCGACGGCCACGAGTGTGCGCGCGGTCCCGGCGAAGCTGATGGCCGACAACCGCATCGTCATCAACAACCACCTCAAGCGCACGCGCGGCGGCAAGATCTCCTTCACGCACCTCATCGGGTACGCGATGGTCCGCGCGCTGAAGAACTTCCCGAACATGAACCGGCACTACCAGCTGATCGACGGGAAGCCGTTCGCGGTCACGCCGGAGCACGTGAACTTCGGTCTCGCGATCGACATGAAGGGCAAGGAAGGCGCCCGCACGCTCGTCGTGGCCTCCATCAAGGCCACCGAGAACATGACCTTCATGCAGTTCTGGCAGGCCTACGAGGAGATCGTCAAGAAGGCCCGCAACGGCAAGCTGACCGCCGACGACTTCGCCGGCACCACGATCTCGCTGACCAACCCCGGCGGCATCGGCACCAACCACTCGGTGCCGCGCCTGCAGGCGGGCCAGGGCGCGATCATCGGCGTCGGCGCCATGCAATACCCGGCGCACTTCGAGGGCACCAGCGAGAAGGCCCTGGTCGACCTCGGCGTCTCCAAGATCATGACGCTGACCTCGACCTACGACCACCGCATCATCCAGGGCGCGGAGTCGGGCGAGTTCCTCAAGCGCATCCACGAGCTGCTGCTCGGCGAAGACGGCTTCTACGACGACGTCTTCACCAGCCTGCGCCTGCCCTACGAGCCGATCCGCTGGGTCGCCGACATCCCGGACGGCCCGGTCGACAAGACCGCGCGCGTGATCGAGCTGATCGACGCCTTCCGCATGCGCGGTCACCTGATGGCCGACACCGACCCGCTGAACTACCGGCAGCGCAGCCACGCCGACCTCGACGTCCTCTCCCATGGCCTGACCCTGTGGGACCTGGACCGCGAGTTCCCGGTCGGCGGCTTCGCCGGCCAGGAGCGGATGAAGCTGCGTGACATCCTCGGCGTGCTGCGCAACTCGTACTGCCGCACCGTCGGCATCGAGTACACGCACATCCTCGACCCCGAGGAGCGCCGCTGGATCCAGGACCGCGTCGAGATCCCGCACGAGAAGCCGGACCCCGCAGTCCAGAAGTACGTGCTCTCGAAGCTCAACGCCGCCGAGGCGTTCGAGACCTTCCTGCAGACCAAGTACGTCGGCCAGAAGCGGTTCTCCCTCGAAGGCGGCGAGACGGCGATCCCGCTGCTCGACACGCTGCTGGACAAGGCCGCCGAGCACGAACTCGACGAGGTCGTCATCGGCATGCCGCACCGCGGCCGCCTGAACGTGCTCGCGAACATCGTCGGCAAGCCGATCGCGCAGATCTTCCAGGAGTTCGAGGGCAACCTCGACCCGGGCCAGGCGCACGGTTCCGGTGACGTGAAGTACCACCTCGGCGCCGAGGGCAAGTACTTCCGCATGTTCGGCGACGGCGAGACCAAGGTGTCGCTGACCGCGAACCCGTCGCACCTGGAGACCGTCGACCCGGTCCTCGAGGGCATCGTCCGCGCGAAGCAGGACATCCTCGACAAGGGTGACAGTGACACAGGGGGCTTCACTGTGTTGCCTGTCCTGATGCACGGCGACGCGGCCTTCGCGGGCCAGGGTGTCGTGGCCGAGACGCTGAACCTCGCGCTGCTGCGCGGGTACCGCACCGGCGGCACCGTGCACGTCATCGTCAACAACCAGGTCGGCTTCACCACCGCGCCCGAGCACTCTCGTTCGAGCCAGTACGCCACCGACGTCGCCAAGATGATCGGCTCGCCGATCTTCCACGTGAACGGCGACGACCCCGAGGCCGCGCACTGGGTGGCCAAGCTGGCCGTCGACTACCGCCAGGCGTTCCACAAGGACGTCGTGATCGACCTGATCTGCTACCGCCGCCGCGGCCACAACGAGGGCGACGACCCCTCGATGACGCAGCCGGCGATGTACGACATCATCGACACGAAGCGTTCGGTCCGGAAGACCTACACCGAATCGCTGATCGGCCGCGGCGACATCTCCGTCGAAGAGGCCGAAGCCGCGTTGCGCGACTTCTCCAGCCAGCTGGAGCACGTGTTCAACGAGGTCCGCGAGCTGGAGAAGCACCCGGCGAAGGCCAGCCCCTCGGTCGAGGAGGAGCAGCAGGTCCCGGCGAAGGTGCCCACGGCGACCACCACCGAGGTCATCGAGCACATCGGCGACGCGTTCCTCAACGTGCCCGAGGGCTTCACCCCGCACCCGCGGGTCAAGCCGGTCATGGAACGCCGCCACAAGATGTCCCGTGAGGGCGGCATCGACTGGGCGTTCGGTGAGCTGCTCGCCTTCGGTTCGCTGGCCATGGAAGGCCGCCTGGTGCGGCTGTCCGGCCAGGACTCCCGCCGCGGCACCTTCACCCAGCGCCACTCGGTGCTGATCGACCGCAAGACCGGCCAGGAGTACTCGCCGCTGCAGAACCTGGCCGACGGCCAGGGCCGCGTGATGATCTACGACTCGGCGCTGTCCGAGTACGCGGCGGTCGGCTTCGAATACGGCTACTCCGTGGCCAACTCCGAAGCGCTGGTCATGTGGGAAGCGCAGTTCGGTGACTTCGTCAACGGGGCGCAGACCGTCATCGACGAGTACATCTCCTCCGGCGAGGCCAAGTGGGGCCAGCTCTCCGACGTCGTGCTGCTGCTGCCGCACGGCCACGAAGGCCAGGGCCCGGACCACACCTCCGGCCGTATCGAGCGCTTCCTCTCGCTGTGCGCCGAAGGCTCGATGACCGTCTCGGTGCCGTCCACGCCGGCGAACTACTTCCACCTGCTCCGCCGTCACGCCCTCGACGGGGTCAACCGGCCGCTGGTGGTCTTCACCCCCAAGTCGATGCTGCGCAACAAGGCGGCGACCTCGGCGGTCGAGGACTTCACCGGCCAGTCGAAGTTCATGTCGGTCATCGACGACGCCGACGTCGACCCGTCGAAGGTGCGCAAGGTCCTGCTGACCTCCGGCAAGCTGTACTGGGAGCTGGTGGCCGAGCGCGCCAAGCGCGAGGCGAACGACATCGCGATCGTGCGGGTCGAGCAGTACTACCCGTTGCCGAAGAAGAAGCTGCTGGCGGCGCTCGAGCGCTACAACGGCGCTCCCGCGGTCTGGGTCCAGGAGGAGCCGGAGAACCAGGGTGCGTGGCCGTTCTTCGGCCTGAACCTGCCGCGGAAACTCCCGGAGGTGTTCTCCAGCCTGGACGTCGTGTCGCGTCGTCCGATGGCGGCGCCGTCGGCCGGTTCGTCCAAGGTGCACGAGGTCGAGCAGAAGGCGCTGATCGCGCGGGCCTTCGACTGATCGCCTAGAAGTCCGTGAAGGCCTCCTTCCCTACTCTCAAGGTAGGGAAGGAGGCCTTCACGGCGTTGAGGTGTCGAAAACGGTGAGGCCCGTTCGTGTAGTGGGCAAACGACCGAAGGAGACACCATGAAGACCCTGCTCGACGGCCTCAAGCTCCCCGAATCCGCCCGCTGGCACGACGGCCGCCTCTGGCTGGCGAACTGGGGCGGCGGTCAGATCCTCGCGGTCACGCCCGGCGGTGAGAGCGAACTGATCGCGAACGTGCCGACCGCGATGCCGATCACCTTCGACTGGCTCCCCGACGGCCGCCTTCTCATCGTCGACGGCCCGAACGCTCGCCTGCTCAACGCGGACCTGAGCACCTACGCGGATCTGAGCCCGGTCGCCTCCCTCTGGAACGAGGTCGTGGTCGACGGCCGCGGCAACGCCTTCGTCAACGGGATGAACGACTTCCAGGCGCCGGGCGCCATCGCCGTCGTCACCCGCGACGGCGAGATGCGCCAGGTCGCCGACGGCATCCTGTTCGGCAACGGCATGGCCGTCACGCCCGACGACGCGACGCTGATCGTCGCCGAGTCGTACGGCAGCAGGCTCACCGCGTTCGACATCGCCGAGGACGGCTCGCTGTCCGGCAGGCGGGTATGGGCCGAGCTCGGCGGCGACCACCCGGACGGCATCTGCCTCGATGCCGACGGCGCCGTCTGGTACGCGGACGTGGCGGGCAAGCACTGCGTCCGCGTCCGCGAAGGAGGCGAAGTGCTTCAGAAGGTCGAAGCCGACCGAGGCTGTTTCTCCTGCACGCTCGGCGGCGAGGACGGGCGTTCGCTCTACGTCCTCGCCGCGGAGTGGCACGGCTGGGAGAACCCGTTCGGCGACGGGCCGACCGGGCAGGTCCAGGTCACCGAAATCGGCTAACCGATCGCCTCGGAGGTCGCCTTCGCGACCTTCAAGGCGTTCTCCTTGCACAGCGTCTGGTCGAGCGGTTTGGACGGGTCGGCGCCGCTCACGATGATCTGCGCTTCGACGTTGCCTTGGTAGAGCTTGATCGAGCACTGCCCATCGGACCGGATGTCGTTATAGCCGGCCTTCGTCGCCTTGGCGAGGGTGGGGATCACTTCGCCGCCGTCCCGCATGGCATTGTCGTAGCCCGCTTTGGCCCAGTCCTCGCCGGCACCCGTGCCCGATTCCTTCGACTTCGCCAGGTACATGGTCACCGAAGCCGACGGAGCCCCGTATTCGCGCCAGGAACACGACGACGCGGTGTAGATGATGTCGTTGTTCGAGGTGCTCGCCGGCTCCTCGCCCTTCGGGGTTTCGAGCGGCGGCAGGTTCCTCACCCCGGTCCCGATCTTCTGGCAGGTGGGCAGCTTGGAGTACTTGTCCGGCGGACCGGTCTTCTTGGACGACGTCGGCGCCGCGGTCGACGACGAACCGGAGTCGGACAGCAGCAGGAAGGCCGCGACCCCGCCACCGCCGAGCAGCACGACCGCGCCGATGACGAGGCCGACGATGAGCCCGGTGTTCGACTTCTTGGGCGGCGGGCCGTATCCGGGCGGCGGATACCCCGGATATCCCTGCGGCGGATACGGCTGCTGAGGTCCCTGCTGATAGGGCGGTCCGGGCTGCATGCGGAGAGGTTAAAGCCTCGCGAAGGTCCTTAGTGGACGAACGCCGCAACTGGGCGCCGAATCACTCTCCGGAGACGTGAAGGCCCCCTTCCCAGCAGGAGGAAGGGGGCCTTCACGTACTCCAGGGGTGGATCAGACGGTCAGCGACCAGCTGTTGAGCGTGCCGGTGTCGATCCGGTAGACGTCCTGGACCTTCAGCTTCCAGGCACCGTTCGCGGCCTCGCTCGAGACGTTGGCGGTGTAGGTGGTGTTGATGTTGTCGGACGAGTCGTTGCTCGAACCCTTCAGGCGGTAGGAGCTGCCGTCCGGCGCGACCAGGTCGATGACGAGGTCACCGACGTAGGTGTGCGTGATGTTCACCGCGACCTTGGTGGTGGCCGAGGCGTTGCGGGCGCAGTTCGCGACGGTGATCGTGCTGGTCACCGCGGCACCGGCGTCGGGGATGGCGACGACGCCGCTGTTGGTCTGCGTGCCACAGGGGGTCGGCTCGGGGTCGGGGCCACCGCCGGCGCCGGTGTAGAGCAGCACGTTCGGCGACCCGGTGCCCGGGTTGGTCACCTTGTCCTTGGTGCCGTTGGCGACCAGCGCGTCACGGACCTGCTTCGGCGTGGCCGTCGGGTTGGCGGAGGCGTACAGGGCCGCCGCGCCCACGACGTGCGGGGTCGCCATCGAGGTACCGCTGATGGTGTTGGTGCCGTTGTTCAGCCACGTCGACGTGATGCCGCTGCCCGGCGCGAAGATGTCGAGGCAGGTGCCGATGTTGGAGAAGCTCGACCGCGCGTCCGTGTTCGTCGTCGAGCCGACGGTGATCGCTTCCGGCGTGCGGGCGGGCGAGGTGTTGCAGGCGTTGGCACCGGTGTCGTTACCGGCCGCGAGACCGTAGGTGATGCCTGCCGCGATCGACCGCTGGACGGCCTGGTCGAGGGTCGTCGAAGCGCCACCACCGAGGCTCATGTTCGCGACGGCGGGCTTGACGGCGTTCGCGGTCACCCAGTCGACACCGGCGATGACGCCGGCGGTCGTCCCGGAACCGGAGCAGTTCAGCACGCGGACGGCGACGAGCTTGACCCCCTTGGCCAGACCGTGCGCGGTACCGCCGATGGTGCCGGCGACGTGGGTGCCGTGGCCCTGGCAGTCCGTGGCGTTGTTGTCGTTGTCGACCGTGTCACGGCCATGGGTCGCGCGCCCGCCGAAGTCCGGGTGCGTGGTGAGGATGCCGGTGTCGATGACGTACGCGGTGACGTTCGACGCCGTGGTGCTGTAGCTGTACTTCTGGTTGAGCGGAAGGCTCTGCTGATCGACCCGGTCCAGGCCCCACGACGGCGGGTTCAGCTGGTCCGCCGAGATCGAGACGGTCTGGTTCTGCTCCACGTACGCGACGGCGGGGTCGGCGGCGACGCGCTTCGCCTGCTTTTCGGTCAGCGCACCGGAGAAACCACGGACCGAAGACGCGAAGGTCTTCTCGACCGTGCCGCCGTGGCGCTGGGTCACGCTCTTCGCGGTGGCTTCGACCGACGAGCCGTCCTTCAGCACGACGATGTAGCTGTCCTTGATCGCCTTGTCGCTACCCGCGTTGACGATCGAACCCTCGGCCGCCGACGCGACGGTGGTGCCGCCCAGCGCCGTCAGCACGGCGACGGCCGCGGCCACACCGAAGGCGGGCAGTCGTCTCTTCAAGGTTCCCAGGGAATTGTTCAAGATATTCCTCCCAGGCAGGGTCGACCCACGGGCATGACGAAGCCCGCCGGATCGTTGGGGTGACTCAGAGGTGAAGCGCGTTCCACTTAGGAGCGCAGGCTGAGACTAAGTCGCGGTTTCACCCCAAGGAAGACCTTGCATTACGGACATCCCGGTAGTAATGGACGTCGCGTCGACGCAGCTCGGGCACCGTTCAGCCCCCGCCTTTAGTCGCGTTTTACCGCCGTACGGCCCACGAAGAATTGGGGATCCGCACATCTGGTGGTCGTTTTCCGTCCCCTCGGCCGTTTCAACGCCGTGGAAGTACACACGGATGGCCGCCTACTAAAGTCGCGACCTCGCGGCGCGGAAATCGATTTCCATCCTACCTTCGGATGGAGCACACTCGGGCGCATGCTGCTCCGACAGGAAACCCCGGCCGACCGCGAGGCGATCCACGCCGTCCATCTGGCCGCGTTCGAGAAACTCAGTGTCCCGGTGGTCGAGGCGAAACTCGTCGACGAACTGCGGGAGGACGGTGACCTGATCGGCGCACTGTCCATCGTGGCCGAACGCGACAGGGAGGTCGTCGGGCACGTCTGCTGCAGCCCGGCCAAACTCGGCTCCGACGAGAAGTCCACGGTCGGTCTCGGCCCGCTCGGAGTCCTGCCCCGGCATCACGCTTCCGGCGTCGGCTCCGCGCTCGTGCACGCCGTGCTCGGCGCGGCGGACGCGCTCGGTTACGGCGCCGTGGTCCTGCTGGGCGACCCGAACTACTACTCCCGCTTCGGCTTCGTGCTCGCCTCGCGGCACGGGATCACGCCGCCGGTCGCGGAATGGGCGCCGCACTTCCAGGTCCGCACCCTGCGCGCGTACACGCCCGGTCTCCAGGGCGAGTTCCGCTACTCACCCGCCTTCGACCGCCTCTAGCCCTCCTCCCGCGTTTAGTCCTCTGAATGCGGTAGTTGCACACGCAAGGACCGCGTTCAGAGGACGAAATGCATGGGGTCAGGCGGGCGCGAGGAGGTTGTTCCGGCGCAGGAACTCCTCGGCGACGTCGAGCGGGTTGCGCTTCTCCTCGCTGAACTGGACGTTCAACTCGGTCAGCTCGTCGGTCGTGAGCACCGCCGAAACCCGGTTCAACGCGTCGACCTCCTTCGGCGACAACGTCCCCTTCGCGACAAGCGGCACGATGTTCTGCGCGGGGAACATGTTCTTGTCGTCCACCAGCGGGACGAACCCGTTCGCGGCGATCGACGACGACGTGCTGAACAGATCCGCGACCTGGATGTCACCCGACTTCAGCGCGGCGACCGTGACCGGGCCGCCGGTGTCGGTCGTGCGGATCTCGGCGAACTCGCAGCCGTAGAGCGCCTTGATCTTGTCCTTCCAGCGGCTGCTCCACTGGCCGGGACCGCCGAACACGAATTCCCCGCACCGCTTGCCCAGATCGGAGAACGTCCGGATCCCGGAATCGGCGAGTTCCTTGCGCACCACCAGCAGATCCTTGTCCTCCGCGGGCGCTTGTTCGAGGACCTCGAACCCGGAAGGCAGCTTCTGTTTCAGCTGCGCGTAGACGTCCCGCGGTGTGGTCGCCTGCGTGTCCTTGTCGAAGTAGCGCAACAGGTTGCCGCTGTAGTCCGGCACCACCGAAAGCGATTTGTCCTGCAGGGCCTTGACGACGACCTCGCGGCTGCCGACGGGCGGGCGCACGGTCACGTTCTCGGCGCCCGCGTTGCGCAGCGCGCCCGCGTAGATCTGGGCCAGCAGAAGGCTTTCCCCGACGTCGGACGCGCCGATGATGATGTCGCCGGTCGCCCCGCCCTCGGCGCCTCCGGCGAGCGGGTTGCCACAGCCCGCAGCGAGCAAAGCGATACCGGCGAACAGAGCCGCCACCCTCCGCCTCATGCCTTCGCCTTCTTCCCGCTCGCGGCCTGCGCCAGCCGAACTCCCTTGGGCACCAGCACTCGCTGGACACCCGCCAGCGCGAGGTCGAGCACGACCGCGAGCAACGTCGTCAACACCGCGCCCGCGACCACCTGCGGATAGTCCAAAATGGCCAGTCCGTCGAGCAGGAACCGGCCGAGCCCGCCGAGCCCGACGTAGGCGGCCACGGCGGCCGTCGCCACCAGTTGCAGCACCGAGTTCCGCACCCCGCCGAGCACCAGCGGCAGCGAGATGGGCACCTCGACCTTCCACAACCGTTGCCAGCCGGTCATTCCGATGCCCTGCGCCGCGTCGACCACGCCGTGGTCGGTCGCCTGGAGACCCGCGTACGTCCCGGCGAGGATCGGCGGGATGGCGAGTACCACGAGCCCGATGATCGTCGAGAGCTCGCTTTCGGTGAAGAGCAGGAACAGGAAGGTCACCAGCCCCAGCGTCGGCAACGCGCGGATCGCGTTGCCGCCACTCACCAGCAGCACCGCGCCGCGGCCCGTGTGCCCCACGTAGAGCCCGAGCGGGATCGCGATGAACAGGGCGAAGACCAGTGCCAGCGCCGTGTAGCCGAGATGCTGCAACAGCCGGGCCGGGACGCCGTCCGCGCCCTGCCAGTGGGCCGGGTCGCCGAACCAGTTCAGGACGTCGCCGATCATTTCGCCCCCGCCTTGGTCGCCACCCGGTCCCAGGGTGTGAGGAGATTGCGGAGCTGGACCAGCACCAGGTCCACGATCAGCGCGAGCAGCAGGGTCGCGACGATCCCGACGACGATCGGCGAGAAGTACTCGCGCTGGAAACCGTCGGTGAACAACACGCCGAGCCCGCCTGTGCCGATCAGCGCGCCGACACTGACCAGGCTGATGTTGCTGACCGAAGCCACCCGGACGCCCGCCGCGAGCACCGGCACCGAAAGCGGCAGCTCGACGGCGAGGAAGCGGCGCGCGGGTTTGTAGCCGATCGCCGTGGCCGCGGCGACGACGTGCGGCGGGACGGCGTCGAGCGCGTCCAGCACCGGGCGCACGAGCAGGGCGGCGGTGTAGACGGTGAGCGCGACGATGACGTTGACGCTGTCGAGGATCTTCGAACCGATGATGCCCGGGATCACCACGAACAGGGCGAGTGACGGGATCGTGTACAGCAGGTTCGACACCACGAGCAGTACGTTGCACACGGCCCGGTAGCGATGGCCGAGCCAACCCGCCAGCACCGCGATCACCAGGCCCAGCGCCAGCGGGACCAGCGAAAGGTAGATGTGGTCGAGCAGGTCGCCGAAGAACTGCGACCGGTTGTTGGCGCTGCCCAGGTAGCGGCCGAGCTCCGCGAAGAAGTCCCCCATCAGGAACTCAGCGACGGCGCTTCGATCACCTCGAGGACTTGCCGGGCTCTGACCACGCCGAGGACCTTCTGGTCGGCGTCGACCACGACACCGAGGCTCGCGGGCGACGAAAGCGCGGCGTCGAGCGCGCCCCGGATCGGCGCACCCTGGACGTACAGGGATCCGCCCGCGACGAGATCGGTCTCCGCGAGCTCACCGTCCACAGTGGACCCAGGACGCAGCCAGCCGCGAGGCTGGCCCTCGGCGTTGACCGCGACCTGCCAGTCGTCGGACGGCCCGGGGGCGGGCTTGCCGACCTCGACCCGCTTGACCTCTTCGACGACGATCCCGTCCGCCGACAGGAAGGACAGCCCGCGGTAGCCGCGATCCTTGCCCACGAAGGACGCGACGAAGTCGTCGACGGGATGACGCAACACGTCCGAAGGCGTGCCGTACTGCGCGAGCACCCCGCCGACGCGGAGCACCGCGATCTTGTCGCCCAGCCGCACGGCCTCGTCGATGTCGTGGGTGACGAAGACGATCGTCTTCCCCAGCTGCGATTGAAGACGCAACAACTCGTCCTGCAGTTCCTCGCGGACGATCGGGTCGACGGCGGAGAACGGCTCGTCCATCAGCAGCACCGGCGAATCCGCCGCGAGCGCCCTGGCGACGCCGACGCGCTGCTGCTGGCCACCGGAAAGCTGTGCGGGGTACCGCTTCCCGAGCTCCGCGGGCAGGCCGACGGTTTCGAGCAGCTCGGCCGCGCGCTTGCGTGCCTTGCCCTTGTCCCAGCCGGACAGCAGCGGCACGGTGGCGACGTTGTCCAGCACCGTCCTGTGTGGAAAGAGGCCGGCGTGCTGGATGACGTAGCCGATGCCGCGGCGCAGCAACGCCGGGTCGCCGTCGCTGACGTCCTTGCCGTCGAGCAGCACCGTGCCCGAAGTCGGCTCCACCATCCGGTTGATCATCCGCAGCGACGTGGTCTTGCCGCAGCCGGACGGCCCGACGAAGACGGTGATGGTGCCGTCCTCCACGGTGAGGTTCAGGTCGTCGACCGCGACCGTCCCGTCCGGATACCGCTTGGTCACGCCACGGAACTCGATAGTCACGTGTCTCTCCCCATGTCTGGTCGAAAAACCGTAGCCCAGATCGGCCCTGTTGGCACGGTGTCCCAGGGGGCGGGTCACCGGCCGTGTCCTGTGCGGCACGCTCGATGGGCTCCGTGATCCAGGGCAGCCTGGGCGTGGAGACCGCGAGCGTGCCGCACAGGACACGGCCTAGGCTGCGTGGCGTGAGTTCCTCCGTCGATGACGTCCTCGCGGCGCACGGTGTCCACGTGCGACCGCTCCATCAGGTGATTTCCCTGCTCCGGACGGATTGGCGTGACCTCGGCGAACTGGTCCGGATCAGCACCGCGCCACGCCGGAGTGTCGAAGACGTCCTGAACGCGCTCGGCGACGACCTCGAGCGGAACGAGGCCCGCTTCCGGCTGACCCCCGCCGCGCGCGAGAAGTACGCGCGCTTCGAGGCACGGGACCGGAAATCCGACCCCGACCTGCTGAAGATCATCACCAGCTACGTCGAGAACGTGCCCGCGCCGCTGGCCGCGCTGGACCACGTGCAGGCGACGCCGGAAACGGTGCTGAACCGGGCGTTGTGGCTGGACGAGCGGTACGACCTCGGCACGGCGAAGCTGCTGTTCCTCGGCGACCACGACCTCACTTCACTGGCCGTGCGCGCGTTGCGGCCCGACGCGGACCTCACCGTCGTCGACCTCGACGATCGTGTTCTCGCCTACATCGACGAACTCGGCGAGCGGTCCATCCGCACCCTGCACACGGATCTGCGCGTCGGCCTCCCACCCTCGGTGACCGGGCGGATGGATCTCGTGTTCAGTGATCCGCCTTACACGCCCGAAGGAATGGGGTTGTTCGCGGCACGCGGGGTGCAGGCGCTCACCGAACCCTCGGACGGACGACTGCTGCTCGCCTACGGTTACAGCCCGCGCCATCCCGCGCTGGGCGCGCAGGTGCAGCGGGCGCTCGCGACGCTCGGGCTGACCTTCGAGGCGATCCTGCCGGACTTCAACCGGTACTTCGGCGCGCAGGCGATCGGGAGCGCGGCGGACCTCTACGTCTGCCAGCCGACCGCGAAGTCGAAGAAGAACCGCGGCGGCAAGGGGAAGGCGGCGATCTACACGCACGGCCCGCAGTCGGTGGAATCCGCCGGTGCGGCCAAGCCGTCACTGCTGGACAAGCTGCACGAGATCGCCACCGAAGGCGGGCTGGCGCTCGAGTCGCGTCCGGTCGACTGGTCCGGCTCCGGCCCGGAGGGCGACGCGGTCGCGATGGACCTTTCGGCCGACCCCGGCCCGTGGCTGCTACGGACCCTGCTGGGCACCAACGCGCGAAGGCTGGCGCTGCTGGTCCCGAACTCGCATCCCGACCTGACGAACGCCGAGGCGCAGGCCGCGCTGAACCGGCTGATCGGCGCGAAGTACAAGCTGCGGCTGTTGCGGAGCACCCCGGACAACCGGCACGCCATCGTCGTCGCGGACGCCGTCGACCACCAGGAAGAACTGCTGACCCGGGCGCACGCACGGCTCGCGAACGTCTCGCTCGACGTGCCGCCGGACCTGACGGACGCGCGGCTGATCGACCTGCCGCGGCACCGGCTGGCCGAGCTGCTCGGCTGAGCCGCGCTTCCGGCCGTTGTGTCATCGGAACTTCATGCGGTCTTTCCAGGTTCGGTCCCATGCACGGACCTCAAGGCCACGGAACGCCGATAGCACAGCCGTACAGGTTCGACCAGCGGCGTGGCGATCGCCACGCTCGTACTGGGCCTGGCCGGCTGCCTGCCGCTGCTCCCCGCGATCATCCTGGGCATCATCGCCCTCACCCAGACCGGCCCGGGAAACAGCAGGGCCGGGGGCCTGGCGATCGGCGGCCTCGCGGCCGCCGCGTTCTGGGCCATCGGCTGGGTCGCGCTGCTCGGGAACACCATGGGGGACCCGGACCGCTACACCGCGAGCCCGCCGAGCGCGAGTTGCGCGACCCCGCCGGCAGGACACGCCGACGCACGCACCTGAAGTCGGGCGATGCTTCGATCAACCCGCGGTCAAAGGCACTTTCGCCGCCGTCGAACTCACTTCGTGCGGGAGCGCGCACGCCGCCGAAGCGATCGGGGCCTTCACTCCGGCGGACACCTCCTGGCCCGGTGCCGAAAAGCTGCGAGCGGAGGCCGTGGTTCAGTGCCAGCGGATCATGGCCAAGAACGTGGACCGTCCGCGACTCGAGGCGTCAGGTGTCCACGCCGAGCTGAGCTACCTGGGGCCTGGACGCGAGAGCTGGGAAAACGGCGTGCGCACCGTCTTCTGCACGATCTACTCGCCCGACTCACAGCTGTCCGGTTCCGTCCTCGTCCCCGGCGCCGATCTGTCCATCCCTACCGGCTGACGTGCGCAACCCCCACACGCCATGAAAGGCCCCTTCATTGCGAATTTTGCAATGAAGGGGCCTTTCATGGCGCTTGAGCGAGTGTGAAAGGGACCGTCACACCACGCCGTCGGCCTCGGCGGCCTTCGCGACCGCGGCGGCCACCTCGGGCGCGACACGCGGGTCCAGCGGGCTCGGGACGATCCGGTCCGGGCCGAGGTCGTCCTGCGCCACGGCGAAGATCGCTTCGGCCGCGGCCAGCTTCATGTTCTCCGTGATCGCCCGCGCGCCGGAGTCCAGCGCGCCGCGGAAGACGCCGGGGAACGCCAGCACGTTGTTGATCTGGTTCGGGAAGTCGCTGCGCCCGGTCGCCACGATCTTGGCGTACCGCGACGCCACGACCGGGTGGACCTCCGGGTCGGGATTGGACAGCGCGAACACGATCGCGTCGTCGGCCATCCCGGCCAGCAGGGTCTCGTCGATGGTCGCCCCGGACAGGCCGAGGAAGACGTCGGCGCCCTTCAGCGCCTCGCCGAGGCCGCCGCGCAGACCGGCCGTGTTCGTGGTCTCGGCGAGCTTCTGCTTGATCGGGTTCAGGCCTTCGCGACCCTCGTGGATGATGCCGCGCGAGTCGAGCACGGTGACGTCCGCGACGCCGGCGTTCTGCAGGATCCTGGCGCAGGCCACACCCGCCGCGCCCGCTCCCGAGACGACCACGCGCTGGCCGGAGATGTCCTTGCCGAGGACCTGGTTCGCCCCGCGCAGCGCGGCCAGCGTGACGATCGCCGTGCCGTGCTGGTCGTCGTGCATGACCGGGCAGTCGAGGGCCTCCTTGAGCCGGTCCTCCAGCTCGAAGCAGCGCGGCGCCGAGATGTCCTCCAGGTTCACCGCGCCGAACGACGGGCGCAGCCGGACCAGGGTCTCGATGATCTCGTCGACGTCGGTGGTGTCGAGCACCAGCGGGATCGAGTCGAGCCCGCCGAAGGTCTTGAACAGGACCGACTTGCCCTCCATGACCGGCAGCGAGGCGCTCGCGCCGATGTCACCGAGGCCGAGCACCGCCGTACCGTCACTGACCACCACGACCAGCCTGTCCGCCCACGTGTACCGCTTCGCCTTGGCCGCGTCCTCGGCGATCGCGCGGCTCACCTTCGCCACGCCAGGCGTGTACGCGACCGAAAGGTCACGGGGCGAGGAGATCGGGCGCGTCGCGGCCACGGAGAGCTTGCCGCCCTCGTGACCCTCGAAGATCTCGGTGTCCGTCACTGGCGTGGTCATCGTGGTTCCCGTCATTGCTTCCGCCGTGTCTAAGGACGGCGAAGTCTCGATTCGAGCGAAGGTCATGGGATTCTCCTGGGACTGCGAGCGGGGGAACTGGCCGGTGAGCAGGCCAAACTGGGCATGGCCCGGCCACCTGGGGTAACTCGTCCTCCGACACGGCAGCCCAGCGCGGTAGCGCCGGCCTGTCGGCGAAGCGTCCAATCGGCCATCGGTGCCGTGGGTGTGGCGACGGCCGCGGACGCAGCGGTCAGATCATTGTGACAGGCGTGCGGACCAGTGTGCCCCTCTGGTGCGGTTGATGTCACAAACCGGCCCGGCTTTCCGCAGCTCAAGAGATGTTTCGCAAGACGTCCATCCGGTTTGGGAAGGCGGCCTCAGCCCTGGTTAGCATTGGGGTCATGCAAGCCAGGCGCCTCAGCATCCCCGACTGTTTCGAGTTCACCCCGCGGGTTTTCCCCGATCACCGCGGTCTGTTCGTGGCGCCGTACCAGGAACAGGCGTTCGCCGACGCGGTCGGGCACCGCTTTCGCCTTGGCCAGGCCAACACCAGCGTCTCCCGGCGCGGCACGATCCGCGGCGTGCACTTCGCGGACACCCCGCCAGGACAGGCGAAATACGTGTACTGCCCGCGAGGTGCGCTGCTCGACATCATCGTGGACCTCCGGGTCGGCTCGCCCACCTTCGGCGAATCGGCCTCCGTGCTGCTCGACAGCACCGAGTACAAAGCGGTCTACATCCCCGAAGGCCTCGGCCATGCCTTCATGGCACTCGAAGAAGACACGGTCATGACGTACGTCTGCTCCGAGCCGTACAACCCGGTGGGCGAGCACGGCGTCAACCCGATGGACGCGGATCTCGCGCTCCTCTGGCCCCAGGAGATCGAACCCGTGGTGTCCGAAAAGGACACCACGGCGCCCTATCTGAAGGAGGCCTTGGAGCAGGGAGTGCTTCCTCGATACGAAGATTGCGTGGCCTACTACGAAAAGTTGCGAGCCGAGAACTGAGCTAGCGCGCCACGTCCTCGCCCAGCACCCGTTCGACGTTCCGTTCCGCCAGCGCGGTGATCGTCACGAAGGGGTTCACGCCGGTACTGCCCGGGATCAGCGACCCGTCGGTGACGTAGAGATTCCGATAGCCCTTCACCCGGCCGTACAGGTCGGTGGCCTCACCCAGCACCAATCCGCCCAGCGGGTGATAGGTGAACCGGTTCTCGAACGACCGCGTATCCCCGAACAGGTCACTGCGGTAGATCGTGCGATTCGCCCGGTTGACCTTGTCGAACAACGACTTCGCCGCGTCGATCGACGGCTTCCCCTGCGCGGCGTTCCAGCGCAGCCGCACGGAGTCGGTGGCGGCGTCGTAGGTGAAGTGGCCGCGTTCGGGGTTCTTCGTGATCGCCAGGTAGAGGCTCAGCCAGGTCTCGACCCCGGCAGGCACCGGCGCGACCTCGGCGAAGACCGGGTTCACCGGGTCGTCCCACGCGTCGATGCCGAGCGCGGGCATCCCCGACTGCAGCGATCCGCCGAGATCCCACGCGTGGTTGGCGCGGCCCAGCATCACGTTGCCGTTGGTACCCCAGCCGCGGCCGACCTCGTCGTTCAGTCCGGGCAGCGTGCCGGTTTCCCGTGCCCGCACGAGCAGTTCCGTCGAACCGAGGCTGCCGGCGCCGAGGAACAGGTACTTCGCGCCGAGTTGTTTCCTCGCGACGACCGCGCCGTCCTCGGCGGTTTCGTGCACGGTGAGGACGTACGTGCCGTCGCTCTGCCGGGTGATCCCCCGGACCTGGTGCAGTGTCTTGATGGTCACGTTCCCGGTGCCCAGCGCGGCCGCGAGATAGGTCTTGTCGAGGGAACGTTTGCCGTGGTTGTTGCCGTAGATGACCTCGGACGCGAGGGCCGACCTCGGCACCGTGCCCGCTTCTTCCCGCTTCATGTACTCGAAGTCGTAGACACTGGGCACGAACACCGTCTTGAGGCCTGCCCGCGTCGCGGCCTTCCGGGAAACCCTCGCGTAGCGGTAGGAACGGCAGGTTTCGAACCAGTGCGGGTCGATATGGTTCACGCCGAGGGCTCGGTTGGCCAGGGGAAAGTACTTCCCGTACATCTCGTCCGCGTCGACGCCGGGCAGGATCTCCTCGAAGTACGACCGCTTCGGCGTCACGGCCATCGCGCCGTTGACCAGCGAACCGCCGCCGACGCCACGTCCGACGTAGACGGACATGTCGCCGTGGTCCACCCTGTCGAGCACACCGGGGTACCGCTTGATGTCCCGGTTCGCCAGGTCCATCCAGAGAAATGACGCGAGCGGGGCCTGCGTGCGGTTCTTGAACCACGCGGCCCGCCGGTCCGGCCGGAGCATGTCGCAGAAGACCTTGCCGTCGGGACCGGGGTCGGCCCACAGTTTGCCCATTTCGAGCATGACCGTGGGAATCCCGGCTTCGCCGAGCCGGAGCGCGGTCACCGCGGCGCCGTACCCGGTGCCGACGACCACGGCCGTCGAGAAGCCCGGCGACGATTCTCCGGCCTGTGCGGTGGAAATCGTGGTGAGCCCGAGAGCGGCGGCGGAGTTGAGCGCGGTGAACCCGAGGAACCCGCGGCGCGACAGTGGGGACATGGGCCGATGATCGCCCGCTGTTCGAGCCGTCTTCAAGGGCGAATCCGAAGCGGATTCGCGTCAGCTGGGTAAACACCGTTTATTTTCACCCGAACGTGGCGATTCCAGGGGTCCCTTGGGTGGCTTCCCCGATGTGATTCAAACTCGCGCAGACCACGCTTTCGGGTCATGAGACGTCTTCTCGCCGCGACCGCGGCCGCACTGTCCGCAGCCGCCCTCATCGCCTTCCCCGGCCACGCCTCGGCGGCACCGTCGCCGCTGCCCGACTTCGACTTCTCCGCCTGCCCCGCCCCGCCCGCCAACGCCGACCCGGGCACTTGGCGCTGCGAAGCGTTTGTCTCCCAAGGAGTCCTCACCATCGGCGACCGGGAGATCCCGCTCGGGGAGATGCGACTGACGTTCTCCGAAGGCAAAGTGGCCGGGAAGTACGCGCAGGTGTTCGGCGAACTACGGCACGCTCCCGCCCGGATCCGCGGCGCTTTCGGCACGAGCCTGCAGCTGAAGTACGGCGGCTACTCGGACTTCCAGTCGAACGACGAGCGCCGCGGCGAATTGGATCTCTACGCGGCCCTGCGGCATCCCTTACTGCCCAAGGAATGCGCGGTCGGCACCCTCGCCGAGCCGCTGCACTCGGTCGTCAAGGACGATCCCGCGGTCCCCTTCGAGGTGATCTCGCAGAACCCCACGACGGTGAAGTTCGGCGTCGTCGACTCGCAGCTCGCCCTGCCGCGCACGACCGGTTGCGGCCCGCTGACGCAAGTAGCCGACGAATTGCTCGGCCTGCCGTCCGCGAGCGGGCGGAACACCTTCAAGCTGGCGACCTACGTGCAGTTCAAACCCCTCTGACGACCCGCATTTCGTCCTCTGAATGCGGTAGTTGCACGCGCAACGACCGCATCCAGAGGACTAATTGCGGAGGCGCTCACTTCTTCTTGGTCACCCAGATGGTGATGGTCGCGGTCACGACGGTCTTTCCGTTCGTGTCCGTGATCGTCACCGGCACGGGGAGCTCGAAGCCCTCGTCGCCGAATTCCGGCAACTCCGGCAGTTCGGCGACCGCGCGCAGGCTCGTCTCGGCCTTCGCCACGTACTCGACCGTCATCCCCTTGGGCAGCCAGCGATGCGTCGTCGGGACGGTCGCCTCGGCGAGCATGCCCATGGCGATCTCGGCGAGGTTGCATGCCGCGATCGCGTGAAAAGTCTTGATGTGGTTGTAAACACCCCACCACTTCGGGGACGTCACCTCGCACCGGCCGGGACGCAACTCGCGCACCGACGGGAGCACCGTCCGGAAGTACGGCACACGCAGGCACATCGCCGCCGAGAACAGCTGTTTGCCGACCGGCTTGCCCGCCAGCCGGTTCCACATCGCGTAGGTCGGATTCTGCGCCATCACGGTCTCCTCATCATGTTACTCACCAGTAGCATAACCGGACCGCAGGCTATATTCGCAACGTGGCACATCGGCTCTTCCTCCTCCGGCATGGTCAGACCGAGTGGTCCGTCAACGGACGGCACACCGGACGCACCGACATCCCGCTCACGGCCGCCGGCGAGGGGCAGGCCCGCGCGGCGGGCGGCACCTTGCGCGCGGTGCTCGGCGGCAACCCCGCGCTCGTCCTCTCCAGCCCTCGCACCCGCGCGCTGCGAACGGCCGAGCTGGCCGGGCTGCGCGTCGACGAGGTCACCGAAGAGCTGGCCGAATGGGACTACGGCGACTACGAGGGCGTCACCACGCCGGTGATCCGCGAGACCGTTCCCGGCTGGACGGTCTGGTCGCATCCGATCCCCGGCGGCGAAAGCGCGGAGGACGTCAACGCCCGCGCCGACAAGCTGATCGAACGCGTCCGCGAACCGCTCGGCGAGGGTGACGTGATCATCGTCGGCCACGGGCATTTCAGCCGCGTCCTGGTCGCGCGCTGGATCGGCCTCCCGTCGACCGCGGGCGTCCACTTCGGACTCGACCCGGCCGGCGTCGCGGTGCTCGGCGACGAACGCGGCGAGCCGCAGATCGAACACCTCAACCTGCTCCCCACCACAGAGGACTGAAATGGGCGACGACCGCATCCGGCGCATCCGCGAAGAAGACGTGGACGCCGTCGTCCAGCTCGTCTACGACCTCGCCGAGTTCGAACGCGCCCCGGACGAATGCCACCTCACGCCCGAGCAGCTGCGCGTCGCACTGTTCGGTGAAGCGCCGGGGCTGTTCGGGCACGTCGCGGAGGTCGACGGCGAGATCGTCGGCTACGCGCTCTGGTTCCTCAACTTCTCCACCTGGCGCGGCGTGCACGGCATCTACCTGGAAGACCTCTACGTCCGCCCCGAGCAGCGCGGCTCCGGCCTCGGCAAGGCGCTCCTGGCCACCCTCGCGGCGGTCTGCGTCGAGCGCGGCTACGCCCGTCTCGAATGGTCGGTGCTCAACTGGAACCCGGCGCAGGGGTTCTACAAGTCACTCGGCGCGGTGCCGATGGACGAATGGACCGTCGACCGCCTCACTGACGCACCCCTGAAGGCGCTCGCCGCCCAGGTCTAGCCAAGGCGTGACTCGCGTGCTCAGGAGTCGCGTTCCTCGCGCTCACGACGCGCCGCGCGACCCGCGGCGCCGTCACGCTCGGCGGCTTCTTCCTCGCTCTCGCCTTCCTGCATCCCGAGCGCCCACGCGCGCGAAGGGCGGCGGAACAGCAGCACGATGACGGCGACGCCGATCAGCGCGAGCGGCACTCCCCACACCGGCTGCCCGGACGGGCCCGCGCCGTACCAGCCGACGCCCACCAGGATCAGCGCGACGACCACGCCGGGCGACCTCGCCCAGGTCTTCCCCATCATCAGGCCGGCCGCGCAGGCCAGCGTTCCGGCGGCGAGGACGAGGTAATAGGCGACCTCGGCCAGGAGGTTCTCCGGTCCGGCCCGGCCGTTGACCAGGAGCAGGATCGCGAACACGATCAGGGCGAGCCCCGGCAGCGCGGTGACGGCCCCGGCGAGGCGGACTTCACGGGGCGCGGGCGAGAGCTTGTCGGCGATGGACACGGCGAAACAGCCTTCCAGGCTTCCGGACACGGCGCTCCACCAGGGCGGGTCACCGTACGTGAGCACTTTCGATCGTATGCCACCCGGTCGGCCGTTTTTCCCTCGCCGCCGCATGGGAAGAATTGGAAGCGTCGTCGATGAGCGGGCGGTCGGCCCGGGTGCACTTGTCACGACGCGCTGTCACCAGCCGACAGTGAGGAGGGACGCCCGCCACAGGGCCATACGGTGCTGCTTCGAGGACGCACGGGCCATTGAGCTTCGCGTCACCTGACGCTCCCCTCTTCGGGCCGAAGAGGCTTACCCTGCGGTATGTGCGTGCCATCCTCGTCGTGAATCCCCAGGCCACCTCGACCACCGCCGGTGGACGTGACGTGCTGGCGCACGCACTGGCCAGCCAGGTCAAACTCGACGTGGTGGAGACCGACTACCGCGGTCACGCGATGGCCGTCGCGCGGTCCGCCGCCCGCGACGGGATCGACCTGGTGGTCGCCCACGGCGGCGACGGCACGGTCAACGAGGTGGTCAACGGTCTGCTCGCGGACGCCGACGGCGATCCGGCGAAGGTCGGCGGCGCCCCCATGCTCGGTGTCGTGCCGGGCGGCTCGGCGAACGTCTTCGCCAGGGCGCTGGGCATCGCGCACGATCCCGTGGAAGCGACCCATCAGCTCCTCAACGCCATCGAGAACGACCGGAGCCGCGAAGTGGGCCTCGGGATCGCCGACGGCCACTGGTTCACCTTCAACGCCGGCATGGGCTGGGACGCGGACGTCGTCGGCCGCGTGGCCAAACGCCGGGGCAAGCAGACCACCGCCGGGCTCTACCTGAGGGCCGCGGTGGCGTCGCATCTGCGGCCTCCGCTCGGCCGCCCGCCGCTCACGGTCAGGATCCCGGGTGAAGAGCCCACCGAAGTGCTGACCGCTTTCGTGTCGAACACCGATCCGTGGAGCTACCTGGGCAACCGTCCCGTCCACCTGAACCCGGACAGCTCGTTCGACACCGGACTGGGCCTTTTCGCGTTGAGCGGTCTGGGATTGCCCACCGTGTTCAAGCATGTACGGCAGGCATTGCTCACGAAGAGCGACCAACGCGGGCGACGTCTCCTTCGTCACGATGACCTGCCGATGATCCGCATAGACGCTGCTGAACCGGTAAACTTCCAGGTGGACGGCGACCTCGTCGGCCAGCGGAAGAGGGTGGAGTTCTTCAGCGTCCCGGAAGCACTGACGGTAATCGTCTGACGACCGGACCGCTGATCGCCTGCGGCAAAGTACGAACTGCCGCTCATCGACGCAGAACCTCCGCTCACCGCATCGGCCTTCCCTTCGGAAGGCCGTTTCGGACCGAAACCGCAGGTCAGAAGCGTCGCTCGGCCGGGTGAGCTGACTCACCGATCTTCAGAAAACCCTTGTCGAAACGGGTGCTTCGTGAAAGCATTCACAAGCACCCAAAAAAACGACCGCCATGACGACTATGGCGCGGAGTACCGCGCCGTTATGAAGGAGCTCAGAAACATGGACTGGCGCCACGACGCGGCCTGCCGAGACGAGGACCCCGAGCTGTTCTTCCCCGTGGGAACCAGCGGTCCTGCTCTGTCGCAGGTAGCGCAGGCGAAGGCCGTGTGCCACCGCTGCACCGTCGCTTCCGACTGCTTGGCCTGGGCATTGGCCAGCGGGCAGGACGCAGGCGTCTGGGGCGGGATGAGCGAGGACGAGCGACGGGCCCTGAAGCGCCGTCGTACGCACATCGGCACGCGTACCTCCGCCTGAGTCTTTCGGACTCAGCACGCTTCATCGCATTACTCACAACTGAGCAAGACCCCAAGCTTCGGGAAAACTCCCGCGGCGCGATGGCCGCATGGCCGTGCGTCGCGAGGTGACACGTACCCGACTTGAGCTTAACAAGCGAGGCCGACACGCCCCCACGGGGGTATGGCTTCAGCGGACTTTCCAAGTCCTCCCGCGGAACCGTTACAGGGCCGGCGCCATTTTCTCTTCGGGCGCCGGCCCTAAAACGTGTCCGGATGAGACTGTCCCTTGTGGATGATCAAAAGGGACGGTCCACTAGAGACGTCGCGACAACGGGATCCGCAGCGCCGCTTCGGTTCCCAGCCGTCGTCCGCCGGTCTCTTCGGATTCCCCGCGCAGTCCCCTGATCGACAGCGATCCGCGCAGCTCCGACTCCACCAGTGTCCGCACGATCTGGAGCCCGAGGCCGTCGCTGCGTTCCAGTGAGAAACCCGAGGGGAGTCCGCGCCCGTTGTCGCGGATGACGACGTCGAGCCAGCGCGCGGAGCGCTCCACCACGAGTTCGACCTTGCCCGGCCGTCCGTCGGGGAACGCGTGCTCGATGGCGTTCTGGACGAGTTCGGCCAGCACCATCACCAACGGCGTCGCGATCTCGGCGACGACGACTCCGAACGAACCGGTGCGCGAAAGCCCGACCTGCGACTCCGCCGTCGCGACCTCACCGACCATCGGGAGGACGTTGTCGAGCAGCTTGTCGAGGTCGACCCGCTCGTCCACCGAGATGGACAGCGCCTCGTGCACCATCGCGATCGACGAGACCCGGCGCACGGACTCGCCGAGCGCCAGCCGCGCCTCCTCGCTGGAGGTCCGGCGCGACTGGAGCCGCAACAGCGCGGCGACGGTCTGCAGGTTGTTCTTCACGCGGTGGTGGATCTCGCGGATGGTCGCGTCCTTCGAAAGGAGAGCGCGGTCACGGCGCTTCACCTCGGTGACGTCGCGCACCAGCACGAGCGCGCCCGCGGCCTGCCCGGCGGGACGCAGCGGCAGCGCACGGAAGAGCACGACGGCGCCGCGGCGGGAATCCGCCTCCGTCCGGCTGCTGGGCTTGCCGTCGAGCGCCTCGATGATCCGGTGCGACACCTCGGTCGCGTCGAACGGGTCACGGATGAGCGACCGGGTCAGCGGCGCGAGGCGCTGCCCGACGAGGTCGGACTCGTGCCCCATCCGGTGATAGGCCGACAACCCGTTCGGGCTGGCGAAGACCACCGTGCCGGTCGGGTCGAGGCGGATCAGGCCGTCGCCGACCCGCGGGCTCGTATGCGTGTCCGTCTGGTTCCCCGGACTGGGGAACGTGCCGTCGACGATCATCTGGCACAGGTCGCCCGCGCTGCCGAGATACGCGATCTCGAGCGGGCTGGGCACCCGTGAGGCCGCCAGGTTGGTCTCGCGGCTGAGGACGGCGATCACCGTGCCCGCGAACACCACCGGGATGGCCTCGCGGCGCATCGGCAGGTCGCGGTACCAGTGCGGATCCTCTTCGCGGCAGATCCGCACCTCACGGCCGGCCTTGGCCAGCTGCGGGTGCTCGTCGACGGTGAACCGGGAGCCGACGACATCCTCCGGATGGGCCGTCGGCGCCGTCGTCGGGCGTGCGTGGGCGACGCACACGTAGTCGCCGCCGTCGGGTTGCAGCTCCTCCGAGACGGCGACCCACAGCAGGAAGTCGGCGAAGGACAGGTCGGCCAGCAGCTGCCATTCGGCGACCACGGTCTGGAGGTGGTCCGCGGCTTCACCGGACAGACCGGTGTTCTCCGCGAGCAGATCGGAAAGGGTGGACACGTCCCCATCCAAGCAGGGTGAGGGCCGCATGACACACTGGAGAGGTTGACCCTGGCCCAGCGGTGTCGTATCACCCCGCGAGGGCCACTCGGACGAGGAGTGAAACATGTCGAAGCGCGCCCGCAAGCGTCGCGACCGTAAGAAGAACGGCGCGAACCACGGCAAGAAGCCCAACTCCTGATCATCGATCAGACAGCGAAGGCCCCCGCACCGATCGGTACGGGGGCCTTCGTGTGTCCTGAGCCGCTACTGCTCGAAGGTCTGCTCGATCTTGACCTCGGTGCGCTCGATGGTGATCGAGCCCTTGGTCTGCACGGTCTGGCGGATGGAGGCCCGCAGCCGGGACTTGAGGTCGTCCGGCGCGTGGTCGCCGCCGCACTTGCGCGCGAGGAGCTGCTTGATGTGCTCGTCGATGCCGTATTCCTCGAGGCACGGCGGGCAGTCCTCGATGTGCTTGCGCAGGGCGGCGTCGCGCTCGGCGCTGCACTCCTTGTCCAGCAGCAGGTAGATGTCGGCGAGGGCTTCCTCGCACCTGACCTTGTCGTCCGCGCCGGCGCAGTAGTCCTCGGTCATCGCCCCGCCACCTCCTGCTGCTTGCCCGAGCGGATGAAGCCCCGCTCGCGGGCGACGTCGGCGAGCAGGTCACGGAGCTGGGCACGGCCGCGGTGCAGCCGGGACATCACGGTGCCGATGGGCGTGTCCATGATCTCGGCGATCTCCTTGTACGCGAAACCTTCGACATCGGCGAGGTAGACCGCGAGGCGGAACTCCTCTGGCAGCTTCTGCAGCGCTTCCTTGACGTCGGCGTCGGGCAGGTTGTCCATCGCCTCGACCTCGGCCGAGCGCAGCCCGCTGGAGGTGTGACTCTCCGCCTTGGCGATCTGCCAGTCGGTGATCTCCTCGGTGGGCTGCTGCACCGGCTGGCGCTGACGCTTGCGATAGCCGTTGATGTAGGTGTTGGTGAGGATGCGGTACATCCACGCCTTGAGGTTCGTGCCCGCCTTGAAAGACGCGAAGGCCGCGTACGCCTTCAGGTACGTCTCCTGGACGAGGTCCTCGGCGTCGGCGGGATTCCGGGTCATCCGCATGGCGGCCGAGTACAGCTGGTCGAGCAGGGGCATCGCGTCCCGCTCGAAGCGCTCGGCCCGCGCGGCCGCCTCTTCGGCGTCCGTGCCCGTGTCCGGCGCGGGATTCTGCGTGCTCGGCAAACCGTTCCCTTCCCGATCGGCGTCGATGCGCTTGTGCGCATGAGACGTCGTCGAGTTTACGCGGGGGCGGATCACCTGGCCGCCCGGCGTGCGCGGGATCAGGATTCGGGGAGCTTCGAGTGTGGTGGACACGTGCCTTTCAACAGTGACGCCCGGTCGGGCATTCCCGGCGCGCTCGTAGACTCCGCCCATGGCAGGCAAGGGAACCCCGGCGACGGCGCTGCTGGCGAAGCAGAAGGTGGCGCATGTTCTGCACGCCTACGACCACGATCCGCGGGCCGAGTCGTACGGCCTCGAAGCCGTCGAAGCGCTGGGGCTCGACCCCGCGCGCGTGTTCAAGACACTGGTCGCCGAGGTCGACGGGAAACTGACCGTCGGTGTGGTCCCGGTCACCGGCCAGCTGGATCTGAAGGCGCTGGCGGCCGCCGTGCGCGGGAAGAAGGCGAAGATGGCCGACCCCGCCGCCGCGCAGCGCGCGACGGGATACGTGCTGGGCGGGATCTCACCGCTCGGACACCGGAGCACGCTGCCGGTGGTGATCGACTCGTCGGCGGAGAAGTTCGAGACCGTGCACTGCTCGGCCGGGCGGCGCGGGCTGGAGGTCGAACTCGCGCCCGGCGACCTGGCGCGGCTCACCGGTGCCGTGGTCGCCCCGATCGCCGGCTGACCTCCCGCATTTCGTCCTCTGAATGCGGTAGTTGCACGCGCAAGGACCGCATTCAGAGGACGAAATGCGGGAGGAGACTCACTCTCGCGAGGGAGGGGAGTCGGTCCGCAGCGGGAAGATCACGCGGCCACGCTCGGGAATCGTCGTCGGCAAGCGAACGACGACCTCCTGGGAGCGACGAAATGACCAAGACCGTGCCCGGCGTACCGAGGTGGGCGAACCTCGCCGCCCACGCGACGCTGCTGGCGACCTTGCCCTCCGGGCTGTGGCGGATCGCGATGGGCCTCGGCATCCCGGTCGGGTTCACCGCGCAGGGGCTGGACGAGTTCGGCGTCCCCGGCTGGGGCACGGCCTACGCCTTCGGCCTGAGCCTGCTCGCCGAAGCGCTCGCGTTCCTCACCCTCGGGCTCGTCCGGCCTTGGGGTGAAGTGTGGCCGCGCTGGATCCCGGGGCTGCGTGGCCGCCGGATCCCGCCGCTCGCGGCGATCCTCCCGGCCGCCGCGGGCGCGATCACCCTGACCGCGCTGAGCGTCCGAGCACCGTTCGGCTGGGCGGAGGCCGGTTCTTCGATGGCGCCGGGAAGCTGGGAAGACTCGCCGGTCTACGGCGTCGTCATGGCCGCTTGTTACGCGCCGATCCTGCTCTGGGGCCCGCTGCTGGCCGCAGTCACCGTGCACTACGCCCGGCGGCGGTTCTCAGGTGAGCGGCCGCAGCACACGCTCCAGCCACTCGGCGGCCGCGCGTGACACGCCTTCGAGGTCGGCGCTGAGGTTGTGGTCGCCCTGGACCACCACGATCTCGTGATGCGGCCCGGCCTTCGGCAGGCCGAACGGGTCTCGTTCGCCCTGCACCACCAGGGTCGGGACCTCGACGGCGTCCAATTCACCCTGCCGGGATTTCTCCGGCTTCCCCGGCGGATGCTCGGGGAAGGCCAGGCAGAGCACCGCCACCGCCTGCCCCGTCGCGGCGGTCCGGCAGGCGACGCGGGCCCCGGACGACCGGCCGCCGAACACGAGCGGAAGATCGTCGAAGCGCGCGGAGATCTCGTCGGCCACGGTGAGCCACGCGGTGTCGAGCTGGGTGGCGGGAGCGGGCGCCCGGCGGCCCGCCACCCGGTACGGCTGCTCGACGAGCGCGACGTGGACACCGGCCGCCTGCGCCGCGCGGGTGACCGCGACCAGGTCCTTCGCGCCGATCCCCCCGCCGGCGCCGTGGCCGAGCATCAGCACCGCGACGCCTTCCTCGGCACAGAGCAGCTCGGCCCGCGCGGGGCCGTAGGCGGTGTCGATCTCCAGCTTCGTCATGAGTTCGGCAGCTCGAAGAGCAAGCTTTCGGCGGCGGGTTCGACGCGGTCCACCAGCTCCGGACCGTTGTTGCGGACGTTGTTGACCAGGCTGGACACCGGCCGCGGCTCGATCGTGTCGACCAGGTCCGCCGGGGGCGGGACGAGCAGATCGGTGACGTCGGCCAGATCCGGGTCGAGCCAGGTGTCCCACTTTTCGCGCGGCATCAGCAGCGGCATGCGGTGGTGGATGTCGGTGAGCCTGCCGACCGAGTCGGTGGTGATCACGGAGAAGGTGATCAGCGGGTCGGCCTCTTTGTCGTCCTTCGGCCGCCAGGTCTCCCAGATCCCGGCGAACGCGAGCGACTCGTCGCCCGGTCCGGTCATGAAGAAGGGCTGCTTCTCCTTGCCGTCACGCCGCCACTCGTACCAGCCGTCGGCGGGGACGAGGCAACGCCGCGCGGAAACCGCCTTCTTGAACGACGGCTTCTCCTTGGCGGTCTCGGCACGCGTGTTGATCATCTTCGAGCCGACGCCGGGGTCCTTCGCCCAGAACGGGACCAGCCCCCAGCGCATCATCCGCAGCGACCGCACGGCGGGCTCGTCTTCGAGCACCGCGCCGTCGGCGTCACGCGGATGCCGCTGCACGACGGTGGGGACGACCTTGGTCGGCGCCACGTTGTGATCGGTCCGGACCCGGCCCTCGGTCAGGTCCACCGCGGCGAACTCGTCGATCAGCGCCGCCGGGTCCTTGGTCGCGGCATAACGCCCGCACATGCGAAAACCTCCCTGATCGACAGCCATCGTTACACGCTACCGAGGCGTTGGCGAGCAGCATGGGATCATAGTTTCGCGGTGTGCGAAGAGCAGGAGGCGGTTTGGCTGGCAAGGACTGGCGCAGGCTGGACGAATCCGACGTGCGGATCCGTCCCGGCAAGGGCACCAGGCCGCGCAGCAAACGCCGCCCCGAGCACGCGGACGCCTCCACCGCGATGGTCATCGGCAAGGACCGCGGCCGCTGGACCTGCGCGATCGACTCCGATCCGGACCGGGTCGTCACCGCGATGCGGGCCCGTGAGCTGGGCCGGGTCCCGGTCGTCGTCGGTGACACCGTCGGCATCGTCGGCGACGTGAGCGGCAGGCCCGACACCCTCGCCCGCATCATCCGGGTGGACGAACGCTCCAGTGTGCTGCGCCGGACCGCGGACGACACCGACCCCTTCGAACGGGTGGTCGTCGCCAACGCCGAGCAGTTGCTGATCGTCACCGCGCTGGCCGATCCTCCGCCGCGCACCGGATTCATCGACCGCTGTCTCGTCGCCTGTTACGCGGGCGGCCTCGAACCGGTCCTGTGCCTGACGAAGGCCGACCTCGCGAGCCCGGACGAACTCCTCGCCGGCTACGCGGGCCTCGACATCCCCGCCGTGGTCACCCGGCACGACGAGCATCCGGAAGAACTGACCGGACGGCTCAAGGGCAGGCTCACCGCGCTGGTCGGGCATTCCGGGGTCGGGAAGTCCACTTTGGTCAACCGGCTGGTGCCGGACGCCGGACTGGCGACCGGCGTGGTCAGCGCGGTCGGCAAGGGCCGTCACACGTCCGTCGCGGCGGTCGCGCTCCCCCTGCCCGGCGGCGGCTGGGTGGTCGACACCCCCGGCGTCCGCTCGTTCGGGCTGGCCCATGTGACCGCCGACGACATCGTGCTCGCGTTCGAGGAGTTCGCCGAGGCCGCCGAGGAGTGCCCCTCCGGCTGCGGGCACCTCGGGCCGCCCTCGGACCCGGACTGCGCACTCGACGACGTGGTCACCGAGGGTGACGCGAGCCAAGAGCGTTTGACCTCGTTGCGGCGTCTTCTGGGCTCCCGAGCTGGGCATGACGACGATCGGTAACTAATTTCGGCTTCGCGCGATAACCCGTTCGGATTAGATCAACTTTTCTGAGGGGTCCTCTTGAAGCGCGTAACCACACTCGCCGCCATCACCACGGCCGCCGTCCTGGCGCTGTCCGCCTGCGGTGGCGAAAAGCAGCCCACCGCGGCTGCTCCCGCTCCTGCTCCTTCCGAGCAGAAGAGCCTGCTTTCGGCGCCGCTCGGCGACCCGATCCAGCTCGCGGCCCTGACCCGCGAGAGCACCAAGAAGGCCAAGTCGTCGAAGGTGACGATGGAGACCGTCGCCGGCACCGAGAAGAACACGGCGACCGGGCAGGGCGTGTACGACGGCGAGAACACCAAGTTCTCGATGTCCATGGACAGCGACGGCAAGAAGCTGGACGTGCTCTTCGTCGACAGCGCGTTGTTCTTCAAGCTCGACGCGGCCGACAAAGCCGAGATGAAGACCGACAAGTCGTACGTGAAGATCTCCGCCGACGGCCAGGACCCCATCTCGCAGCTGCTCGGCAAGATGATGTCGAAGGCCATCAAGGACAGTGACCCGTCGCGCACCCTCGAGCAGGTCTCGAAGGCCGGCAAGATCACGAAGTCGGATCAGGTCGAGCTGAACGGTGAGCTGACCAACCACTACGTCGTCGAGATCGAGGTCGAGAAGGCCATCGCCCTCGTCGTCGGCGACATCGGCATCCCCCTGCCCGCCGATGTCCTGAAGCAGCTCGACGCGAAGCTCAAGGGCAAGAACGTCACCATCCCCACCGAGCTGTGGCTCAACGCCGACCAGCTGCCGGTGCAGGTCGTTTCGGACCAGACCGCGTTTGTGAAGGCCATGGGCGCCCCCGGTGACGGCGTCGCCAAGACCACGGTCAAGTACACCGACTGGGGCAGCCCGGTGAACATCACCGCCCCGCCCGCCGACCAGGTCGGCGACCTGGCGGAGATCATGAAGAAGGCCGGCGGCCGGTAGGTGCGTGCCACCTTCAAGTTCGTCGCGGTGGCCGCGGCCCTGACCCTCGTGGTCACGGGCTGCGGCACCCGTCCGGAGGCGACCCCCGAGAACACCAAGGGCGGCGGCGAACTCGCGCTGGCCAGCCCGTTCACCGACGCGCTCGGCCTCGTCGAGGCCGCTAAGCAGGGGACTCAGAAGGCGAAGTCCTCCACGACGATCATCGACGGCATGCTCGGGGCCCAAGCGGTCACGGGCACGGTGAAGGCGTTCTACGACGGTCCCGCCACGAAGCTCGAGGCGAACATGACCGTCGACGGCGAAACGGTCGGGATGCGCCTGGTGGACCGGATCCTGTTCATCAAGCTGTCCGGCGACCAACGGGCCGAGCTCAAGACAGCCAAGACCTGGGGAAAGATCCCGTTGGACAGCGAGGAACCCCGGAGGAAGGCCATCGGGAAGGCCATGCAGCGGTCGTTCGAGATGGGCGACCCGGCGAAGCAGCTGGAGATGGTCGAAAAGACCGGCAAGATCATCAAGTCGGAACAGACCCAGCTGAACGGCTTGCCGGTGAACCACTACTTCGTGGAATTCGACATGCGGAAGCAGTTCGACCTGTTCCTCGGCGACGACCTGCCCGCGGACCAGCGGGCAGAGGTCGAGAAGCGGCTCGAAGGCAAGGACCTGCGGGTTCCGGCCGAGCTGTGGATCAACGCCGAGCAGCTTCCGGTGAAGATGACCATGGACATGACCTCGCTCATGAAGGGGATGGGGGCGCCCGAGACGGTCGAGGCCGAATCGACCTACACCTACAGCGACTGGGGAGCGGCCGTCGATGTCTCCCCGCCGCCCGACGGGGAGGTCGCCGACTACATCGAGCTGATGGACGGCTAGACCTTCACGCGCTTCCGGACCATCGGACGGTGGAAATTCACGCGATAGGCGCTACGGTAGTGGTACAGACCATTCACCCGAGGGAGTCCCATGCGTGCCACCGGATTCGCCGTCGTCTGTACCGCTCTCCTGCTGCTGGGCGGCTGCTCCGGGGAAGGGAAACCGGCGGCACAGCCGGTGAACGACGCGGCGCAACTGGCCTCGGCCGCCGCCGCGGGCACGCAGAAGGCCCGCTCGTCCAAGATCGCGCTGGAGACCACCACTGAGGACGGCCGCAAGGTCGTGGTCACCAGTTCCGGGCTCTACGAGGGCCAGAACAGCAAGTTCTCCATGGTCGCCGAGGTCGCGGGTGAGAAACGGGACCTGATCTTCGCCGACGGCGTCCTCTACTACCACCTGTCGGACACGCAGGTCCGGGAATTCAAGACCGACAAGGAATGGGTCAAGATCACCGCCGGCGGCAAGGATTCGCTCTCCGCAGCCAACGGCGCGTTGCTGACGAACGTCGTCGAGACGATGGATCCGACGCGGACGATCGACCGGATCTCGAAGTCGGGCAAGGTCACCAAGTCCGAACAGGCCGATGCGGACGGCACGGCCGCCACGCGGTACGTCCTCGACCTCGGCGGTGCCCCGGCCGAGCTGTGGCTGGACGGCGAGCAGCGCCCGGTGCGGGTCACCATCGGCAAGGCCACGGTCAAGTACGACAGCTGGGCTTCGGATGTGGTGATCATCGCGCCGCCGCCCGAGGCGGTCGGCGACAGCCGCTGAGCCGTCCCCCGATCGGGGTGCGGGCCACCGCTGTGTTTCGCTTGGGCGCCCGCCTTTGAAAGCAGGTCCTCATGCGGAGAACGGCCCTGTCCACCGTCGTGCTCGTCGCCGGCGCGCTGCTCGGCGCGTGCGACGGCGGAGCCGTGTCGTTCGCCGACGCCCGCGCGCTCGCCGACGGAGCCACGTCCGCCATGGACGGCAAGGCCGCGAAGTTCGTCACCGAGGTCGCCGCGGGCACGATGCGGTCGAAGAGCCAGGGACAGGCGAGGGTCGCGGGGGCGGGCACCGCGCTGGCCATGTCCACGGACTTCCTCGGCGAACCCCTCGAACTCCGACTCGTCGACAAGATCGTCTTCGCCAAGGTCCCGGAAGCCGCCCGCGAGGACGTCCCCGGCGGAAAACCCTGGGTGAAGGTCTCCCCCGACGGCGCGGATCCGTTTTCGCAGGTCGCCGGCGGCAGCATCGACCAGCTGGCGAAGCAGAATGACCCCGCCCGCGCGCTCGACCAGGTGCGGAAGGCGGGCACGCTCACCGAATCCGGGCACACCGAACTCGACGGGATGCCCGCCGAGCACTACCGGCTGGACGTCGACCTGGTCGCGCTGGGCGGTGATCTGCCCGCCGGGTTGTCGGCCGAGGCCGTCGGCGAATTGCGGGGGAAGGTCGGGAAGATCCCCATGGAGGTCTGGCTCGACGACACGCACCGGCCGGTGCGGATCGTGCTCGACCTCGCGCCGGTCCTCGCCGCTTCGGGTGTCCCGGACAGCGCGACGGCCCGGATCGTCACGCGTTACGGCGAATGGGGCACGCAGGCCGACATCCAGGCGCCGCCGCCGGAGGAGATCGGGGAGATCCCGGCGGGCTGACCCGTCACGTTCCCCGCGCGCGTCTCGTCCCTCTCGTGAAGGCGGGACAGGAGGAGCGGACATGCGGGTGATGGTGATCGGGGCGACCGGGGTGCTGGGGCGTCCGCTGGTGCGGCGTCTGGTGGCCGAAGGCCACGAGGTGAGCGGGCTGGCCCGCGGGGTGGACCGGGTCGCGGCGGTGCGCGCGACCGGGGCGAAACCGGTGCCGGGTTCGCTGTTCGACGTCGATTCCCTGGCAGGCGCGCTGAACGGGCACGACGCGGTGCTGAACGTCGCGACCCGCATCCCGGACGCGCGCCACGCGATGACGTTGTCCGGCTGGGCCGAGAACGACCGGGTGCGGATCACCGGCAGCAGGACGCTGGCGAATGCCGTGCGCCGGGTCGGTGAGGTGGGAATCGTGGTGCAGGAAGGGATTTCGTTCGTCTACGCCGACGGCGGCGACCAGGAACTGGACGAGGACGCGCCCCTCGAGCTGCGCGGCAACATCGCGTCTTCGACGGTGGCGCACGCGAACATCGCGGAACTGGCGGACGAGGGGCGCACCGCGATCCGGTTGCGGATCGGGCTCCTGGTCGCCGACGATCCGATGACCACGACGATGCTGGCGGCCGCGCGGCGCGGTTCGCCGCTGATCTTCGGCCGCCGGACCGACTGGACCGCGGCGATCCATCCGGACGACGCGGCGGCGGGCGCGATCGCGGCGCTGCGGGCACCGAGCGGCGTCTACAACCTGGCCGCGGATCCGGTGCGGAAGCAGGAACTCGGCGAGGCGATGGCCGCGGCGGCCGGTGTCCGCCGTCCGCACGCGCTGCCGAAGTGGCTGGCGAACCGCCTGGGCCTGATGTCGGTGCTGGCGCGCTCGCAGCGCGTCGTCTCGGCCCGGCTCACCGAAGCGACCGGCTGGCGCCCCGAGCGCCCGGTTCCCGGCCCGTCCTGGTTCTGACGCGTTTCGTCCTCTGAATGCGGTAGTTGCGCGTGCAAGGATCGCATTCAGAGGACGAAATGCGGAGGGGTTACAGGAGTTCCAGCAGGAACGGGAGTTCTTGAGGCGCGTACCAGGCGAGTTCGTGGTCTTCGGCGTCGCCGAGGGTGAACTCCGCGTCCGGGTCGCCGAGGTCGGCTTGGTCGATCACCGCGGCGGCGGCCTGCACGGTCTCGGCGGCCTCGGCCGCGTCGACGTGGATCGCGGCGACGCCGGCGATCTTCACCGGCCCGGACAGCCGGACGACGGCGGCGTCGAGATCCGGGCGCAACGTGACCTCCTCGACGTCTGCCGAGATCACCACGCGCCGCGGCTCGGGCTTCTCCTCGGCCGCGATCAGCCGGAGCGACGCCCTCGCGGCGTCGAGCAGCGCGGCGTATTCGAGTTCTTCGTCGGAACCGCTGGCGTAGGACTCCCGCAGCGCCGGGGTCAGCGCGAATCCCGTGCCACTCCGCGCCCGGAACTCGCCGGTGGTTTCGAGCTCACGGAGCATCGCGATCGTCGCCGGTAGATAGACCCTCACCAGTGCGCACCCTTCAGCTCTTCCAACGATTCCTCGATCATCCCGGCGAGCAGGTCCACATCGGACACGGCCTTGCGGTCGCCGTTCAGTCCGAAGTAGACACCGCCGTGATACGAGGTGACCCCGATCGCCAGCGCCTGATTGCGCACCAGCGGCATGACCGGGAACATCTCCACCATCTTCGCCTGTCCCGCGTAGAGCGGCACCTGCGGGCCCGGTGAGTTGGTGATCAGCACGTTGAAAATGCGCCCCGACATCGACCCGGCCGCCCGCGCGCCCAGCGAATGCAGCGTCGCCGGGGCGAAACCGCCGACCGTCAGCAGCCCGCGCGCGGCGACCGAACGGCCGGAGTCGAGGTGGTCCGCCATCGCGTGGCCGATGTGCTGCAGCCGCAGGACCGCGTTCGGCTCCCCGACCGGGAGATCGACCAGATAGGCGTCGACCTGGTTCCCGACCAGTGCCGGCGTCGAGAACTCGGCCGTCTCGGCGTCGCGGACGGCCATCGGCACCAGCGCGCGCACGGTGGTCGTCGCGGTCAGGTTCGAGCCGCGGGAGAGCAGCCATTCCCGCAGCGCGCCGGTGATCGCGGCGAGCACGACGTCGTTGACCGTCCCGCCGTGCGCGGCGCGGACCTTGCGGAAATCCTCCAGCCGCGTACGGACCACGGCGAACACGCGGCCGCCCGAGGTGCGGACGTTGAGCGGCCCGGACGGCGCCGGATTCACCATGGTCTTCAGCGCCGACGCGACGTCACCGACCGTTTCGGTGACCTTGCCCGCCATCGCGGTGGCGTCGTGGGCGATGGAGCGGACGTTCTCCACCAGCTCCGTCGGCCGCTGCACGGTCTCGGCGACCGCGTCGAGGATCAGCTGCGTACGGCTCGGTTCCCGGCGCGGATGCCAGGTGTCGTCGAACGGTTCCGGCTCCTGCGGGGTGGCGTCGAGGATCAGCTGCCCGAGCTCGATGGTGCCGATCCCGTCCACGACGGACTGATGCGTCTTGGTCACCAGCGCGACGCGGTCGCCCGCGAGGCCCTCGACGAAATACGCCTCCCAGAGCGGCCTTCCCGGGTCGAGCCGCCGCGACATCAGCCGCGCCACGAGGTCGAACAGCCGGCCGTCGGAACCCGGCTGCGGCAGCGCGGACCGGCGGACGTGGTAGTTCAGGTCGAAGTCGACGTCGTCGACCCACACCGGCCTGGCGAGATGCCCCGGCACCTCCAGCACCCGCTGCCGGTAACGCGGCAGGAAGGCGAGGCGCTGCCCGATCAGGTCCAGCAGCTGCTCGTGGGTGAAGCCGTCGCGCGGCCGCTCGAAGATCGCCACACCGCCGACGTGCATCGGGGTCGAGTGGTCTTCCACGTACAGGAACGAGGCGTCCAGCGCGGAGAGGCGGTCGGGCATGAGCCGATCCTTACACAGTGGGACACTCGCCGGTGTGGGTGATGAGTCGGTGATCTCGCCGAAGGACCGGTTCCTGACGGTGTACGGGCGCAAACCGGTGCTCGAGGCCTTGGACGACGCGGCGCTCGAGGTGGACAAGGTGATCCTCGCCGACACCGTGCGAGGGCCGAACGCCGCCGAGATCCAGCGTGCCGCCAAGGCCGCCGGGGTACCGGTACAGCGCGCGAGCGCGCATCGCGTCAAGGTGCTGGCCGGCAACGGCAAACAGGACCAGGGCGTGCTGGCCGACGTCGTCGCCCCGCGGATGCGCTCCCTGCACGCCGCCCTGTCCGACGGCAGGCCGCCGTCGCGGGTGCTGCTGCTCGACGGCATCACCACCCCGGCGAACGTCGGGATGATCCTGCGCACGGCGACCGCGGCCGGGCTGGACGGGGTCGTGGTACCGCGGCGCGGCGTCGCCGCCCTCGACCCGATGGTGGTCAAGGCTTCGGCCGGGGTCGCGTTCCGCGCGCCGGTGCTGCGATGCGGCAGCGCGCGCGAGGCGGCCGAGATGCTCACCGAGGCCGGCTACGGGATCTTCGCGATGGGCGCTTCCGCACGAAGCTCGGTGTTCGACGTCGAGCTGCCGCAGCGCGCGGCCTTCGTGCTGGGCGGGGAGACGAACGGCGTCGGGGCCGAGGTCGGCGAGCTGGTCACGGAGTGGGTGTCGATCCCGATGCCGGGCGAGGTCGAGTCGCTGAACGTGTCGGCCGCCGCGGCGGTGCTGTCCTTCGAGCTGGTGCGGCGCGCTAAGGCGCCGGGAACAAGGCGCTGAGCTCGGTCAGCGTCTCCTCGACCGAGGTGTGGTGCACTCCCGCCATCCCGGCCGCCACCGCCGCGCGGACGTTGTGCGCGGCGTCGTCGACGAACACGCACCGGCCGGCGGGCAGGTCGAGCAGTCCCGCGGTGAGCAGGTAGACCTCGCGTTCGGGTTTGGCCACGCCGACCTCACCGGAGAAGACGAGGGCGTCGAAGAACGGGCAGAGCGACCGTTTGGCCTCGTCGGAGGCGCCGGGAGCGTTCGAGAGCAAGGCCGTTTTGATGCCGCGCTCCCTCGCCGCCCGCAGGAAGGCGTACAGCTCGTCCGCGCCGGCGTCCGTGAGCACCCCGACGTAGTCGATGACCAGCCCTTTCAGCACGGGCCACCGTACACAAGCGATCACCGCCCGGTTCATCCTCTCGGGCGGTCCTTGTCGCGGTTCCGCCCGCCATCTGCCCCTTAGTTGCTGGGCGCGGCCGAGGGGGCCGCGGAGGGGGACTGTCAGATGAAGTCGTACGTACTGAGACGGCTTGAACCGTGTGAGCCGCCGTACCGGGTCGCCGGCAGGCCGGACGGCCTGGTGCACCGGGCCGCGGCGCCGGACAACCAGCTCGTGCTGGACCTGCCGCTGTTCGGCGAAGCCGTCGTGGAGGAACCACGGCCGCGACCGGACACCCCCGACGGCCGGCAGGTCGGCAGGCTGCTGACCACCATCCTCGAAGCCTGTGACGGGCGCCGTCCCGCGGTCCAGGTGCGGCCCATCCTCGACCCGGCGCTGCACAGCGCGCTGCTCGACAGCGGCCGCCGCCGTCCCTCGGGCGGCTACCGGCCGAAGTCGGTCCACCTGGGGCATCCGGCGGACGGCGTCGTCGAAGCCTGCGCGACCGTCGAACAGAACGGACGCTGCCTCGCGCTGGCCGCCCGCTTCGAGCGGACACCGTCGGGCTGGGTGTGCACCCGCTTCCACCTGCTGAAGCCGCCGAGACGAGTCTCCGCGCTCGCGGCCTGAAGCGCGTGAAGGCCCCCTTCCCTCGGCTGGTCATTCGAAACCGTGGCCGAGGGAAGGGGGCCTTCACGCGCCTTGGGGCCTTTAGCGGCGCGGGCCCTTCTTGCCCTTCTTCTGGGAGGCGCGCTGCGCGGCGCGACGCTCCCGGCGGGTTCCGCCCTGGTCACCACCGGCACTGTCGGCACTGTCCGAATGCGACTCGACGCCGCCGTCCTCGGACGGGCCCGACATCGTCAGCCCGGACCGCGAACCGCCGCCGAGTCCCTTGCCCCGCAAGGCGGACGGCACGGACTCGGTGTCGGTCGCCGGCGCCTGCGGAGGCGTCGGGCGGGCGTGCCGTCCGTCGCCGTTGGCGGCCTGGCCGTTCCCGGAGCCGACACCGGCGGGCAGCGCGGACGCCGACTCCGGCGCCGGGGTGGTGGGCTCGGCCTGCTCGACCTGGAGGTTGAACAGGAAACCGACGGCCTCCTCCTTCAGCGACTCCAGCATCGCGCGGAACATGTCGTAGCCCTCGCGCTGGTACTCGATGACCGGGTCGCGCTGCGCCAGGGCCCGCATGCCGATGCCCTCCTTGAGATAGTCCATCTCGTAGAGGTGCTCACGCCACTTGCGGTCGAGCACGGTGAGCATCACCTGGCGCTCCAGGCTGCGCATCGCGCCTTCGCCGACCTTCGCGTCGATCTCGGCTTCGCGCTCGTCGTACGCGCGGTGCGCGTCTTCGAGCAACGCCTCACGAAGCTTGTCGGCGTCGAGGTCGTCGTCCTCGGTGAGCTCTTCCCAGGTGACCTTGACCGGGTACAGCTGCTTCAGCGCCGTCCACAGCTTCTCGTGGTCCCAGTCCTCGGCGTAGCCCGTGGCGGTCTCTTCGGTGACGTACGCGTTGATGACGTCGACCAGCATGTGCTCGATCTGCTCGCGGAGATCCTCGCCTTCGAGGACGCGCAGGCGCTCGGCGTAGATCACCTTGCGCTGCTCGTTCATGACCTCGTCGTACTTGAGGACGTTCTTGCGGATCTCCATGTTCTGCTGCTCGACCTGCGTCTGAGCGCTCTTGATCGCCTTGGAGACCATCTTGTGCTCGATCGGCACGTCGTCCGGCAGCCGCATGGTGGTCATGACCCGCTCGACCATCGTCGCGTTGAAGCGGCGCATGAGCTCGTCACCGAGCGACAGGTAGAACCGGGACTCGCCCGGGTCGCCCTGACGGCCGGAACGACCGCGGAGCTGGTTGTCGATCCGGCGCGACTCGTGCCGCTCCGTGCCGAGCACGTACAGCCCGCCCGCCGCGCGGACCTCCTCGGCCTCGGCCTTGGTGTCGGCCTGGACCTCTTCGAGCACCTTCGGCCAGGCGGCCTCGTACTCCTCGGAGTGCTCCACCGGGTCGAGGCCGCGGTCGCGCAGCACCTCGTCGGCGATGATGTCCGGGTTGCCGCCGAGCACGATGTCGGTACCGCGGCCCGCCATGTTGGTGGCGACCGTGACCGCGCCCTTGCGCCCGGCGCGGGCGACGATCAGCGCCTCCCGGTCGTGGTGCTTGGCGTTGAGGACCTCGTGCGGGACACCCAGCTTGAGCAGCAGCTTCGACAGGTGCTCGGACTTCTCGACACTCGTGGTGCCGACCAGCACCGGCTGGCCCTTCTCGTGCCTCTCGGCGATGTCCTCGGCGACGGCCTCGAACTTGGCCTGCTCGGTCTTGTAGATCAGGTCGGCCTGGTCGGCGCGGACCATCGGCTTGTTGGTCGGGATCGGCACCACACCCAGCTTGTAGGTCTGGTGGAACTCGGCCGCCTCGGTCTCGGCGGTACCGGTCATGCCCGCCAGCTTGTCGTAGAGCCGGAAGTAGTTCTGCAGCGTGATCGTGGCGAGCGTCTGGTTCTCGGCCTTGATCTCGACGCCTTCCTTGGCCTCGATCGCCTGGTGCATGCCCTCGTTGTAGCGGCGGCCGTGCAGGATGCGGCCGGTGAACTCGTCGACGATGAGGACCTCACCGTCACGGACGATGTAGTCCTTGTCGCGCTTGTAGAGCTCCTTGACCTTCAGCGCGTTGTTCAGGTAGCCGACCAGCGGCGTGTTCGCGGCCTCGTAGAGGTTGTCGATGCCGAGCTGGTCCTCGACGAACGCGACACCCTTCTCGGTGACACCGACGGTGCGCTTGCGGATGTCCACCTCGTAGTGGACGTCCGGCTTCATCAGCGGGGTCATCCGGGCGAACTCGATGTACCAGCGCGAGGACTGGTCGGCCGGGCCCGAGATGATCAGCGGCGTCCTGGCCTCGTCGATGAGGATGGAGTCCACCTCGTCGACGATCGCGAAGTTGTGGCCGCGCTGCACGCAGTCTTCGAGGCTCCACGCCATGTTGTCGCGGAGGTAGTCGAAGCCGAACTCGTTGTTCGTGCCGTGCGTGATGTCGGCGGCGTACTGCTGGCGGCGGACCTCGGGCGTCTGGTCGGCCAGGATGACCCCGACCTCGAGGCCGAGGAAGCGGTGGATGCGGCCCATCCACTCGGCGTCACGTTTGGCGAGGTAGTCGTTCACCGTGATGACGTGCACGCCCTTGCCGGAGACGGCGTTCAGGTACGCGGGGAGGACCTGGGTCAGGGTCTTGCCCTCACCGGTCTTCATCTCGGAGACCTGGCCGAGGTGCAGCGCGGCGCCGCCCATCAGCTGGACGTCGTAGGGCCGCTGGCCGAGCACGCGCCAGGCCGCCTCCCTCGCCACCGCGAAGGCCTCCGGCAGGAGGTCGTCGAGGGACTCGCCGTCCGCGTGCCGTTTACGGAACTCGTCGGTCTTGGCCCGCAGCGCGGAGTCCGACAGATCCTTGACGTCGTCTTCGAGGGTGTTGATGTGATCGGCGATGTGTCGCAGCCGCTTCACCATTTTGCCCTCGCCCGCGCGGAGCAGGCGGTTCAGCACCATCCGGTCGACCTCACTAGCTGATTGTGATCGCACCCGAGCCGGTCCCGGGCAATCTCGTACGCGGTGGTGCCTGGTAACGCACCACCGTCCGCCCCCATCGTAGGGAACACCTCGGTGTTCGCGCACGCACCGTCGGTCGGTAACTGACGGGACGAGGCCGCGTCCCGCCTGATCCGGACATGACGGCGGCCCGCACGGGACGCGTGCGGGCCGCCGTCTGGACGTGGGGCCGGCTAGCTCAGCCGGATGACGCCGTAGTCGAAGCCTCGCCTCCGGTAGACGACGCTCGGGCACCCGGCGTCGGCGTCGTTGAACAGGTAGAAGTCGTGACCGACCAGTTCCATCTCGTAGAGAGCCTGGTCGACCGTCATGGGCTCCGCGTCATGTTTCTTCTCGCGGACGACGCGACCGGGCTGATGTTCGGTCACCCCGTCGTCCCAGCGCTGCTGCTGGGGCATCTCGAAGTCACCGCCCTCGACAGCGAAACCGTTGGCCATGGGTTCGGCCTCAGGCGCTTCGAGTACAGCGGTACCGGCCAGATGTCGGGTGTCGGTGGTCATTCCACCGGCGGCCGCCATCGAAGTCGCCTCGGCGACGGATTCCGGGCGGCTGCGGCCGTAGTGCACGCGCCGGCGGTCGTGTGTCTTCCGCAACCTGTTTTCGAGCTTGTTCAGTGCGGAATCCAGCGCTGCGTAGAAGTCGCCGGCACACGCTTCGGCGCGTACGGCGGGGCCTCGGCCCTTACCGGTGATTTCGACGCGCTGGCAGTTCTTCGACTGCCGGCGATTGGGCTCGTGGAAGAGCTCCACGTCGTAACGGATGACCTTCTTGTCGTAGCGCTCTAGCCGGGCCAGCTTTTCGCTGACGAGTGCCCGATAGTGGTCGGGCACCTCCACGTTGCGGCCCTTAACGACGATGTCCATACACGACCTCCCTCGCTGAAATGACTGCGAGCTGTAGATGTGTTCACTAGGGCGCCGGTAATGCGGGGACGAAGCCCGGATCGCGGGCGGTGAGGGAACTCGGCATACGGTCACGACGTCTCGTGTCGGATGTCCGAGCGCGGACTCAGCGCGGCTCCGGCGCCAGGGACATGGGCTGGTCACCTCCCTGCCTGCCGGGATTGCTGATAGCGCTGCACGTTAGCTGCATCACGCCGCGAGCAACAGCCCCCGAGCCGGGGGATATCAGGACGTGAGACCTCGTCACCGCACGCGACGAAGATCGTGCGGCCAGCGCGACAATCCGGCCTGTCGGGCGTCGACCCCGTGATTTGTTTTCACGCGGACGGCGCAAGCCTTCGGACAGGAAAATGCGGAGGGTGCCTAGGACACCGTCCCCGAGGGAATCCGCCGCCACCCCGGTGGAGTGGCGGGCCGTCGGAGTGTTCCCCTCAAGCTCCCTCATATCCCGTCAACGCCCTTGTACCCATTCGCGTTCCCGATCATTCATCACTCTTGTAGGTGACTGCGCGATCACCCGGCGGCGGCCAGCGCCACCACCGCGGAAACGTGAATTCCGCTTATGTCCAAAAAACGCGTACAAGCGGCGGCGGTCGCTCCGGTTGTGATGACGTCGTCAAGGAGAACGACCTTCTCCCGGCAGGCTCCGGGAGCGAGGCGGATCCGGCCGTCAAGGTTCGCCGACCGCTCGGCCCGGCTGAGTCCCACGGCGTCGCGAACTCCGGACCTCAGCTTGAGGACCGGCGCCACTGTCGCGACTTTTCCCTTGCCTCTTAGTACTTTCACGCATTCTGCGGCAACCCGCCGGACGTGCGGCCCGCCGCGCACACGGGAGGCGTGCCGCCGCGAGGGCACCGGAACGAGACAAGGTTCCGGCTCCGGATCGGGCAGCTGGGCGAGGGCTTCGGCGATCGCCCGCCCCAGGGAAGGCGCGAGGTCGCGGCGGCCGCGTTCCTTGTAGGCGAGGATCAGGCGGCGGGCCTCGCCGGCGTAGGGGGCCAGGGCGTACACGGGCACAAGCCCGGCCGTCGGGCCGCGGATGATCTCGCTGAGCGAACCCCAAGCGGTCTGACAGGTGGCACAGCAGGGAGCGCCCGGTGCTCCGCAGGACACGCAGCGGGCGGGGATGAGGAGATCCAGGAGGTTGGACATGGGGCGAGTGTCGGCCAGGGCTCCGACAGTTCCAGGGCACGTCGTGTCGTGAGAGGTCCGGTTTGGACCCTTTCGTCCTAAGGGGACCAGTCAGGACCGCAGTTGAGGAGAAGGCTTTCGGGCGGCTTGGCTTCTGTCCGTGAAGGACTCCTTGCCTACCCTCAAGGTAGTGAAGGAGGCCTTCACGGACTTCTGCCGCCACGGATCGCTAGCGCCGCCAGGAAAGCTAGCGGTACTAAAGGTCCCTTGCTCCCCACCGCAAGGATGGCGCGTTGCGAAAGTGGCTTTCGCGACATGCGGGCGCCCCGAAGTAAGCCGAAGTGCTCAGCCTGGGTAGAACGGGTCCGCGTCGGTGACGGTGTGCGCCTGCGGCCGCCAGACTTCGCCCAGCTCGGAGGCGACCCACAGCCCGCCCGCGTCCGCGACCAGGTTCTGCCTGCTCGGCGCCGCGGTGACGCCGTGCACCGGCGGGGTCAGGTTCGAGCTGTTGAACGTGTCCATCCGCTGCCCGTCCAGCGGCACCTTGACCACCGGCAGCGAGGTCGACGACGTCGCGGCGATCAGGTGGTCCTGGGTCGCCCAGTCGACGTCGACCACGTCCTTGAGGTCGCGTTCCTGCAGTTTCCGCGGCGCCCGCAGGGCCACCGAGTCCGCCGTCCGCACGATCGAGGCGACCACCAGCTGCCCGTTGACCACGGCGGCCAGCCGCGATCCGTCGCGCGAAAGGCGCAGTTCGGTGATCTGGCCGAGGCCGGTGAGCATGGTCGCGTCGACGCCGGCCTTCACCCAGCGGCCGTCCGCGGCCAGGGTGACCCTGGCGACGGTGTTGTGGTCGACGACCGTCCAGACCTCGCCCGAGAGCCCGCCGCCACGGGCGACCGGGCGCCAGGTGGGACGGCTCAGGCTGCCGCCGAACAGGTCCACCGAGGCGAGGTCGTGCCCGAGGTCGCCTACCCGGAGCCACTGCCTGCCGTCGCGTTCTTCGACCACCGCGAGCCGTTTCCCGTCGACGGACTGCGCGGCGCTGACCACCTTGTATCCGCCGTTGCCCGCGGGACCACCGACCGGCTGTCCGTCGCCGAGCGACCGGACCCGCCCGTTCACGGTCATCAGTCCCAGCAGTTCCGAGTTGGGCGCGATGTCCACGTTGTAGTTGGGCAGCTCGCTGGCGCGCCAGTATTCGTGGTCCGGCACCAGCGCGGTGCCGTCGGCCAGCAGCCGGATCCGGCTCAGCGTCACCGTCTGCAGCGAGAGGACGATCTGCGCGGCGATCAGGTTGCGGTCCGCGAGGCTGGCCCCGCCGACGCCGGTCAGGTTGATGTCCAGTGTCCCGTCGTCCGTGCTGCGGACGTTGCTTTCGGTGGTGACCTGGTCGCCGAGCAGGTCCTTGACCGCGCCCTTCAGCCCTTCGGACGGTCCCTGCAGCACCAGGTCCATCACCCGGCCGGGCAATCCGGCCTGCGGTTTCGCCGCGACGTAGCGGAGGTCGGGGACGAAGGCGCCGGAGTCGGGCGAATAGAAGCTGATCGGCACCCGGAAGTAGTTGAGCGCGAAATCCTCGTCGGTGACGGCGAGTTCCTGCGGCGGGTCCACGATCCGCCACTGGCCGTTCGGCTGCTTCCGCAGTTTGAATTGCTGCGAGTACTCGGCCTTCACCGGGATGAACGCGCTGTCGGGGCTCAGGTTGCCGAGTTTGAACCCGCGGACGTTCACCACCTGCTCGTCCGGGTTCCCCGACGACGACGATGTGTCGTAAACGGTGCCGAAGGTGTCGTCGATGATCGTCAGCCCCGGCGACGGCTTCCAGTTGCGCCGGCCTTCTTCGTCGAGGTAGACCCGCGCGTCGGCGTTCGCCGTGCCCGGGGTCGCGGAGTTGCGGATGAACTGGCGGGTGACGGTCAGCGGGTCGATCCCGGCCGCCGGTTCGGCGACGTCCGCCGGCGCCTGCCCGGCTTTGTCCCCGGAGACGACGGCGGGCTGGGATTCGAGCGGGATGTTCGCGCAGCCCGCGAGCAGCAGCAACACCGCGAGCAGGGGCAGGAGCCGTTTCACCGGCCGACCTCCTCTGGCTCGGCGAGGATCGCGTCGGGGGCGGGGCGGACTTCGAGCAGCCCGGAGGACCCGTGCGTGTCCGTCGGAGTGTGATCGGGCGGGGGCAGGACCAGCGGGCTCTCCCCCATCGGCGTGTCCTGCCGCCGCGGCAGCACGAGCCGGAAACAGGCGCCGTGACCGGTCTCGCCCCACGCGTCGAGCACGCCGCCGTGCAACCGGGCGTCCTCCTGGCTGATCGCGAGGCCGAGCCCGGTGCCGCCGGTCCGGCGGTTACGGGACGGGTCGGCGCGCCAGAACCGGTTGAACACCAGTTCCGCTTCGCCCGGCCGCAGGCCGACACCGTGGTCCCGCACGGTGACGGCGACCGCGGTCTCGTTGACCGCGAGGGTCAGCACCACCGGGTTCCCTTCACTGTGGTCCACCGCGTTGGCCAGCAGGTTGCGCAGGATCCGCTCGACGCGGCGCGCGTCGACCTCGGCGTGCGCCTCCTCCTCCGGCAGCACCAGTTCGACCGAGCTGCCCGCGTTGCCCGCGATCACCCGGACCTGCTCGACGGCCCTGGTCGCGATCGGCCGGACGTCGATCAGCTCGGCGGAAAGCTCTTCGACGCCCGCGTCGAGCCTGCTGATCTCCAGCAGGTCGCCGAGCAGGGCCTCGAACCGGTCGAGCTCGTCGACCAGCAGTTCGGTGGAGCGCGCGAGCCCGGCCGGGAACTGCTCGCGCGACGCGTGCAGCACGTCGGCGGCCATCCGGACGGTGGTCAGTGGGGTGCGCAGTTCGTGTGAGACGTCCGAGGTGAACCGGCGTTGCAGGCCGCCGAACTCCTCCAGCTGGCGGATCTGCCGCTGGATGCTCGCGGCCATTTCGTTGTAGGAGACGGCGAGTTTGGCCAGATCGTCCTCGCCGAGCACGGCGAGGCGCTGGTCGAGGTCTCCGCCCGCGAACTGTTCGGCGGCCGCGGCGGCCTGCCGGACCGGCCGGACCACCTGCCTGGTGACCAGGTTCGTGATCCCGGCCAGCAGGAGCAGCAGCACGAGACCGCCGACGAGCAGCGTGTTCTGCACGGTCGAGACGGTGTTCTGCTCGCTGGTGAGCGGATACAGCAGGTAGAGCTGGAGCGGGTTGATCATCGTGCTCACCGGGGCACCGACGATCAGGTACGTCGTCTTGCCGCCGTCGGCGTCGGTGACCGTGTGGATCAGGTGGCTGACCTGTTCGGTCTCCACGAACTGGCGTAGCCGCTCCGGGACCCGGTCGTAGGGGCCGGCGAACACCGGTTTGCTCGACTGGTCGCGGCCGCCGGCCGCCAGCACCGGTTCGAAGGTTCCGGCGGCCGATCCGGCGCTGTCCTGCGAAGTCGTCGTGCTGGTGATCTTCTTCAGGGCGTTCTTCATCCGCGCGGTCAGCGCTTCGGGGCTTTCGGTGCCGACGCCGATCAGTTCGCCCGCCGCGGTCTCGACGACCGCCCTCGTCTGCGCGATCGCCGCGTTCTGCTTGGTCTCCAGCAGCCGTTCGGTGATCTGGTTCTGCAGCACCATGCCCAGCACGAACACCACGGCCGACGACAGCGCCAGTGTGGACACCGTGACCCGGAACTGCAGCGAATGCCGCCACAGTTCGTTGAACGAGACGACCTTGCGGCGCACGAAAACCACGATGCGCCGGAAGTGGCGCATCGTGGTCTGGGCAAGCCTTCGCAAGCGTCCGCTCATGGGGTGATCACGGCGGGCCGGCCTTGTACCCGACGCCACGAACGGTCAACACCACCTCGGGGTGTTCCGGGTCCTTCTCCACCTTCGAACGCAGCCGCTGGACGTGCACGTTCACCAGCCGGGTGTCGGCGGCGTGGCGATATCCCCACACCTGCTCGAGGAGCACCTCGCGGGTGAACACCTGACGCGGCTTGCGGGCGAGCGCGACCAGCAGGTCGAACTCGAGCGGGGTCAGCGGGATGGCCTTCCCCTCGCGCGTCACCTCGTGGCCGGGGACGTCGATCGCGAGGTCGCCGATCGTCAGCGACTCGGCGGGCTCGGCCTCGGTGCGGCGCATCCTGGCGCGGACGCGGGCCACGAGCTCCTTCGGTTTGAAGGGCTTGACCACGTAGTCGTCGGCCCCCGACTCGAGCCCGAGGACGATGTCCACGGTGTCGCTCTTGGCGGTGAGCATCACGATCGGCACGCCGGACTCGGCCCGGATCGCCTTGCAGACGTCGATGCCGTTCATCCCGGGCAGCATGAGGTCAAGGAGGACCAGGTCCGGTTTCAGCTCGCGAAGCGCGGGCAGCGCCCGTGAGCCGTCGGCCACGACCGCTGTGTCGAACCCCTCCCCACGCAGCACGATGGTGAGCATCTCCGCGAGAGCAGGGTCGTCGTCGACGACCAGAACACGTGCCTTCATAAACCTATGTTCGCACTAGTTTCCCCGCGCGAGCGCGCGACCCGGCGATGTGACCACCAGAAAGATCATCGAATCGGGCAAATTGCTCCATCCGAGTAGGGTCTTCGGGCCCTAGAGCGCACGTCGGAGCCTGGTGAACGGCCTCGGCGAGTCGATCGCGAACACACCGGCCAGGACGTCGCCGCGGTGATAGGTCGCGACGAACCGCTTCGAAGCGACGTCCCCTTCGGCGATCCGCACGTCTTCCGTGGCCACTCCGGCGAATTGGAGCCGCCGTCCGTACTGATCGGACCAAAAGTAACCGTGTCGTGCGAAATGCGTGACGGTCGATCCGGCGAGCAGATTCGCGACCGCGACGCCCGGCTGTTCCGAGGCCGCCGTCCAATGCTCGGCGCGGACCCGCCCGCCGCGCAGTGGACAGCGGTACCGCGCGACGTCACCCACCGCGATCACTCGGGGATTCGCTGTGACACAGCCGGAATCGACCAGCACCCCGTCGTCGACGGCGAGCCCGGAGCCGGTCAGCCATCCGGTGGCGGGCAGCGCCCCCACTCCGGCGACGACGAGATCGGCGAGAAGCCCGCGGCCGTCGGCGAGCCGCACGCCGGTGACGCGACCGTCACCGTCGAACCCTGCGACAGGCACGCCCGTGATCAGCCGGACGTCGTTCTCGGCGTGCAGTTCCCCGCACACCGCGCCCATCCGCGCGCCGAGGACCGAGGCGAGCGGCACGGGCGTCGCCTCGACCACCGTCACTTCGTGCCCGAGCAGGCGGCACGCGGACGCGACCTCCGCGCCGATGAATCCCGCGCCGATGACGACGACCGAGGAAGGCCCCGCCGCGAGAGCGGCTTTCAGCGTGACCGCGTCGCCGAGGGTCCGCAAGGTGTGGATACCGGACAGATCCCTTGCCGCGTCGAGGGTTCTGGCCACAGCCCCGGTCGCGATGACGTAGCCGTCGGCGGCGATCGTGGTGCCGTCGCCGAGCGTCACGCCTTCGCGGCCGAGCTTCTCGGCGCGGACACCGAGATGCCATTCGGCGGCCAGCGCGTCGAGATCGTCCTGCCCGGCGAGCGCGAGATCATCGGCGGAAACCTTGCCCAGCAAGAAATCCTTCGACAGCGGCGGCCGGTCGTACGGCGGTTCGGCGCCGATCATCACCAGCCGCCCGTCGAAACCCCGCCCGCGCAACTCCTGTGCCGCGCGAAGTCCCGCCAGCGAGGTGCCGACGACGGCGATCGTTCTCAAGCCACTTCCTGGCGCGCCTCGGTGTCCACGTAGATCACGCCGTCCGCGATCACGACCGGGTATGTACGCACGGCGTTCTTGGCCGGCAGGCAGTCCGGGGCGCCGGTCCGCAGGTCGAATCGCGCGGCGTGCAGCGGGCATTCGACGTAGCAGCCCTCGATCCAGCCGTCCGCGAGCGACGCGTCCTGATGGCTGCAAGTGTCGTCGAGGGCGTAATAGGCGCCCCCGGCATGGAAGACCGAGACGGGAACGGGGCCCGGCAGGCGAAGGGCTTCGCCTTCGGCCAGTTCGGAGACGGAGCAGGCACGAATCATCGGGGCCTCCGGGGAAAGGACCGACGGTGGTTGATGTTGCGTATTACGAGACAGGATGTGCTCTGCGCAACAATCACCCCGGAGGGGCCGGTACGTCAAGGGATTCGCCCACTCAGCCGAGCGAATGCGGGCGAAACGGCTACTGTTGCGTCATGCGGAACCAGGACGCGGGGAACGCAACGCCCAGTCAGGTGCAGTCCGTCGACCGCGCGATCAGCGTGCTGGAACTGCTGGCGCGCAACGGGGAAACCGGGATCACCGAGATCGCGGGCGAACTCGGCGTGCACAAGTCGACGGCGTCGCGCCTGCTGAGTGTCCTGGAGAATCGCGGTCTCGTCGAGCAGCTCGGCGAACGCGGGAAGTACGCGATCGGCTTCGGTGTCGTCCGGCTCGCCGGCGCCGCCACCGGCCGGATGGACCTGGCGAAACTGGGCAGGCAGACCTGCCAGGGCCTGGCGGAGACGCTCGGCGAGACGGTCAACATCGCGATCGCCGACGACGGCGTCGCGATCAACGTCAGCCAGGCCCGCGGCTCGGCCGCGATCACCACGCAGAACTGGACCGGGCAGCGCACTCCCCTGCACGCGACGTCCAGCGGAAAGGTGCTGCTCGCGTACCTGGGCGACGTCGAGCGCAAACGTTTACTCCGGCGGAAGCTCGAACGGTTCACGCCGCGGACCACGGTCGATCCTGAGGAGCTGGCCGCCGAGCTGGAGCGGGTCGCCGAGGACGGGTACGCGGCCTGCTTCGAGGAGCTGGAGCTGGGGATGCACGCGGTCGCGGTGCCGGTGCGCGGCCCCGGTGGCGACGTCGTCGCGGCGATGAGCGCTTCCGGCCCGTCGTACCGGCTGTCGAAACAGCGGGTGCGGCAGATCGTCCGGCCGCTCACCGAGGCGTCGGCGGATCTTTCGGCGCAGCTGGGGTACTTCACCGAGTGAAGAGGCCGACCTCTTCGGGCTCTTGACAGCGCGCCCGCACGTGCCGCACTTTGTTGCTGAAGACGGAACAACGTGCCTCATCCGCAACAGCGCCTGTCACCCCGATGCCCTCGTGTCCTTTGTGGATTCTCCAGGGCAGGCAGGAGGTACCCCGCATCATGCCCCCAGGACCCCGCGTCGTCGTGATCGGCGCAGGCATCGTCGGCTGCGCCCTCGCCGACGAACTCACCGAACGTGGCTGGACCGATCTCACCGTGCTGGACCAGTGCGACCTGTTCACCACCGGCGGGTCGAGTTCGCACGCACCCGGTCTGGTCTTCCAGACCAACTCCTGCCGCACGATGACCGAGTTCGCCGCGTACACCGTCGCGAAGTACGGCGCGCTCGACCTCGACGGGAACCCGTGTTTCCACACCGTCGGCGGGCTGGAGGTGGCCACGACGGCGGAACGGCTCGCCGATCTCAAGCGGCGGCACGGCTGGGCCACCGCGTCCGGCGTCGAAAGCAGGCTCGTCGAGCCGGACGAATGCGCCGCGCTGCATCCGCTGCTCGATCCGGCCAAGGTGCTCGGCGGGTTCCACATCCCCTCCGACGGCCTGGCCAAACCCCTGCGTGCCGCCGAGGCGCAGGCACGCCGCGCGATCGCGCGCGGCGCGAAGTTCCTCGCGCACCAGAAGGTCGTCGGGATCGAAGGGTCGGGCGGCCGGGTCACCGGCGTCACCACCGAGACCGGGAGCTTCCGCGCGGACATCGTGCTCTCGTGCGCCGGGATGTGGGGGCCGTTGCTCGGCGACCTGGTGGACCTCGCGATCCCGCTCGTTCCGATGGCGCACCAGTACGCGCGCACCAGCCCGCTGCCGTCACTCGCCGGCGTGACCGAGGAGGCCACGCGGCCGATCCTGCGGCATCAGGACGCCGATCTCTACTTCCGCGAGCACGTCGATCGGATCGGCATCGGCGCGTACGGGCACCCGCCGATGCCCTTGCCTCCCCACGAAATCGGCGCCGGCGAGGGGATGCCGTCGGAACTCGCGTTCACCCCCGCGGATTTCGAGCCGTCCTGGGCCGCCGCCGTCGACCTGCTGCCGTCACTGGGCGAGACCAAGGTCGAGGAAGGCATCAACGGCCTGTTCTCCTTCACCCCGGACGGGATGCCGTTGCTGGGCGAACACCCGGAGCTCGACGGGTTCTGGGTCGCCGAAGCCGTCTGGATCACGCATTCGGCGGGAGTCGCCAGGGCCATGGCGCGGTGGCTGGTCGACGGCCAGCCCGGCGTGGACCTGCACGGGTGCGACCTCGCCCGGTTCGAGCAGGTGCAGCTCGCCCCGGACTACGTCATGGCCCGTAGCTGCCAGAGCTTCACCGAGGTCTACGACGTCGTCCACCCCTTGCAGCCCATGGAAGATCCGCGACCGCTGCGAACGAGTCCCTTCTACGAAAGGCAGCAGGAGCTCGGCGCGTTCTTCCTCGAAGCGAGCGGCTGGGAGCGTCCGCACTGGTACGAGGCGAACGCGGACCTTCCGGAGGTCGCTCTCATCCCGGAGCGCAACGACTGGGCCGCGCGGTACTGGTCGCCGATCGGCGGCGCCGAAGCGCTGGTCGCGCGGCAACGGGTCGCGATGTTCGACATGACCTCGCTGAAACGGGTGGAGCTCACCGGCCCCGGCGCGTTGCCGTTCCTGCAGACGATGACCACGAACCAGCTCGACAAGAAGCCCGGTTCGGTCACCTACACGCTGTCGCTCGACGAGGACGGCGGCGTGCGCGGCGACCTGACCGTCGCCCGGCTCGGCGCCGAAAGGTTCCAGGTCGGCGTGAACAGCGCGATCGACATCGACTGGCTGCGGCGGCATCTCCCCGGCGACGGTGCCGCGCAGATCCACGAGACCACGCCGGGTACCTGCTGCATCGGCCTGTGGGGACCGCTGGCCAGAGCGGTACTGCAGCCACTGTCCACAACGGACTTCTCGCACAAGGCGATGGGCTACTTCAAGACGAAGCAGGCGTACGTCGGCCAGGTGCCGGTGACCGCGATGCGACTGTCCTATGTGGGCGAACTCGGCTGGGAGCTGTACACGAGCGCGGACCTCGGCCGCCGTCTGTGGGACACGCTCTGGGAAGCCGGGCAGGCACACGGGATCATCGCCGCCGGCCGGGACGCCTTCTCCAGCATGCGGCTGGAGAAGGGATACCGGCTGTGGGGAACGGACGTCACCGCCGAGCACGATCCATACGAGGCCGGGCTCGGCTTCGCCGTGCGGATGGACAAGGGCTACTTCATCGGGCGGGACGCGCTGGCCGGTCGCTCGGACGAAACGGTGACCAGGAAACTGACCTGTCTCACCGTCGACGATCCGTACTCCGTCGTGCTCGGCAAGGAGCCGGTGTTCGCCGACGGGCGTCCCGCCGGGTACGTCACGAGCGCCGCGTACGGCTACACCGTCGGCAAGAACATCGCGTACGCCTGGCTTCCGCTGGAGTTCGCCCAGCCGGGCAGGCCCCTGGAGATCGAGTACTTCGGCGAGCGGATCCCCGCCGTCGTCGCGCGTGAACCGCTGTTCGACCCCGGCATGAACCGGATCAGGAGCGCCGCATGAGCCACTACGACGTCATCGTCATCGGCCTCGGCGGGATGGGCAGCGCCGCGGCGTACCGGCTCGCCCGGCGAGGTCAGCGCGTGCTGGGCATCGACCGCTTCGCGCCCGTGCACAACCTCGGGTCCAGCCACGGCGGCTCGCGGATCACCCGGCAGGCGTACTTCGAGGATCCCGCGTACGTCCCGCTCCTGCTGCGGGCGCACGAACTGTGGGACGGGGTCGAACGCGACTCCGGCCGGAAGATCTTCACCCGGTGCGGCGGGATCATGCTCGGCGGCCCCGAGTCCAGGACGGTGTCGGGAAGCCTTGCCAGCGCCCGGAAATGGGAGCTGCCGCACGAGCTGCTGGACGCGGCGGAGATCCGGCGCCGGTTCCCGACGATGAACCCGGACGATCACGAGATCGCGCTGTACGAGGAGAACGCCGGGTTCGTGGTGCCGGAAAGCAGTGTGGCCGCGCATCTCCAGCTCGCCGCGCGGGCCGGGGCGGAGCTGCACCACGAAGAGGAGGTCCTTTCGTGGCGGGAGACGTCCACCGGGGTCCGGGTGGCGACGTCACAGAACTTCTACACGGCGGCACAACTGGTGATCTGCCCCGGCGCGTGGGCGCCGGAACTGCTCGCCGAGCTCGGCATCGGCTTCACCGTCGAACGCCAGGTCCAGTACTGGTTCGCGCCGTCGGGCGGGGCGGAGCCGTTCCGCGCCGGACGGCATCCGATCTACGTCTGGGAAGGCGCGAACGGCCGCCAGTTCTACGGTTTCCCCTCGCACGACGACGCCGGGAGCGTGAAGGTCGCGTTCTTCCGCGGCGGTGAGACCTGCACACCCGAGTCCATCGACCGGACGGTGCACCCCGAGGAGGTCGGCGAGATCTCGGAGTTCGTCCGGCGAAAGATGCCGGCGCTGCCCGGCACCTTCCTGCGCGGGGCGACCTGTATGTACACGAACACGCCCGACGAACATTTCGTCATCTCCCGCCATCCCGCGCACGAACGCGTGGTGGTCGCCTGCGGGTTCTCCGGGCACGGCTTCAAGTTCGTCCCGGTGGTCGGTGATATCCTCGCCGACCTTGTCGTGGACGGCGCGACCGGGCATCCGGTCGCCCTGTTCGATCCCGCCCGGTTCGCCGGAGTCCCGAGATGACGAGTCTCATTCCCACGCTGAGTGGCGGCTACTACACCGATCCCGCGATCTTCGCTGCCGAGCAGGAAAAGATCTTCGAACGTCAGTGGTTCTGCGCGGTCCGGGCGGCGGATCTGCCGTCGGCCGGCGACTTCCGGACCGTCCAGGTCGGACGGGAGAGCGTGCTCGTCAGCCGCGGACGGGACGGCGGACTGCGGGCGTTCCTCAACGTCTGCCGCCATCGCGGGGCCCGGTTGTGCACCGACGAGTCCGGCACGGTGAAACGCGCGTTCCAGTGTCCGTACCACGCGTGGACGTACGGGCTCGACGGCGAGCTGATCGCGGCGCCGAACCTGGCGAGCCTTCCCGGCATCGACCGTTCCGAATACGGGCTGCACGCCGTCCGCCTGCGCGAATGGCTGGGTTACGCGTGGGTCTGCCTCGCCGCGGACCCGCCGTCGTTCGAGGACGACGTCGAAGGCGCGGTGCGGGAACGGCTGGGCGACCTGGAATCGATCGAGCGGTACGGTCTCGACCGGCTCTCGGTCGGGCGCCGGATCACCTACGACGTCAAGGCGAACTGGAAACTGATCGTCGAGAACTTCATGGAGTGCTATCACTGCGCGACCATCCATCCGGAGCTGACCGAGATGCTGCCGGAGTTCGCCGACGGCTACGCGGCGCAGTACTACGTCGGGCACGGCGCCGAATTCGGCGAGGCCGTGGACGGCTTCACCATCGACGGCACGACGGGCTTCGACCGGCTCGACGGTGTCGCGGACGAGCAGGACAGGCGGTACTACGCGATCACCATCCGGCCGCAGGTGTTCGTGAACCTGGTGCCGGACCACGTGATCTTCCACCGGATGTACCCGCTCGCGCCGGACCGGACGGTCGTCGAATGCGACTGGCTCTATTCCGAGGAGGTCGTGGCGTCGGGCCGGGACGTGTCCCGGTCGGTGGAGTTGTTCCACCGCGTCAACGAGCAGGATTTCGACGCCTGCGAACGCTGCCAGCCCGCGATGGCGTCCCGCGCCTACCGCGGCGGCGGGGTGCTGATGCCGTCCGAACACCACATCGGCGAGTTCCACTCCTGGCTGCTCACGCGTTTGGAGGACGAAACGCGGTAGTTGCGCGCGCAAGTACCGCATTCAGAGGACTAAGTGCGGAGGAGGGAGGTGGCGAGCGCCGGGGTGTCCACGCCGGCGACGCCGTCGAGGACGTGCCAGGGCGCGAGCCAGCCCGTCGCGGCGAGCTCGTCGTAGACCACCGAGCACCGCTTCTGGAGCGCGTCGTCGGTCTCGAAGGAATCCCGCGCGCGGTCGGCGTCGCTCTCCGCGCGCCGCTGCGCGCGGTCGGCGGCGACGTCGGCGGTGACCCGGAGCAGCAGATGCGCGACGGGCACCGGCAGGCCGAACCGGTCGATCTCCAGCTCCTTGAGCCAGCGCACGAACTCGCCGTCCGCGCCCTGGTGGAGCCGGGCGGCGCCGTACGCCGCGTTCGACGCGACGTACCGGTCGAGCAGCACGACGTCGTGATCGCCGAGACGAGCGCGGATCTCGTCGGCCGCGCCCCGCCGGTCGAGCGCGTAGAGCATCGCCATGCCGTAGACGGAGTCGGCGAGGTCGCCGTGGCCGCGGTGCAGCGCTTCCTTCACGAGGTCGGCGTGCACGCTTTCGCCGTACCGCGGGAACGCGATGGACGTGACGCTCGCCCCGGCCGCGTTCAGCGCGCCGGTCAGCGCGTCGGCGAGGGTGCGCTTGCCCGCGCCGTCCAGACCTTCGATCACCACGAGTCGTCCCACGCGCTCAGAATATGACCAGCACCGCGAAGCGGTTCCGTTGAGGGCGGTGGCGGGGGCATGGATGGATGACCAGCACCGCGAAGCGGTTCCGTTGAGGGCGGTGGCGGGGGCATGGATGGATGACGAGGTGGTCGACCGGCGGGCCAGACGGGTCAGCTCACGTCCGGCCCACCGGTCCGCTAGGGGACGCGCCTCTTCGAGTGCAGGAAGAAGCCGGCGACACCGATGAGGAGCAAGCCGCCGAAGATCAGCAGCGGCACGAAGCCGGTGTCCTGCGCGTCGGGCGCGGGGCCGCCGTCGCCGCGCGGCATCACTTGGGCGTTGTAGCCGCCTGCCTTGCCCTCCTGGGCGTACGGCGAGTTCGCGAGCATGGCGCCGTACCGGCCGGAGACGGTCTTCTGGTACTCCGCGAGGGTGGCCGAGGCGCCGCTCGCGTAGCCGCTGGCACCCGAGTCGAGCAGGGTCACCCGCCCGTCGCGCAGCGCGTACCAGGCGTCGACCTGGGGTTCGTGGAGCAGCGTCGCACCGGCGGGCAGCCGCCGGGCCAGTTCGCTTTCCCGGTCACCCGACGCGATGTTGCCGACGCGCCAGACGCCGTCGTCGCCGCGGACCGACCAGACGGTCGCGGTCCGCCCGTCGGACGCCGCCACCGGTACCGCGACGTAGGCGAGCCGCCCGGCGACCGCGCCGTCACCGGCGACGAAATCCCTCGAAAGCTCGTAAACCGGGAAGGATTCGTCGACGACGCTCACCGACGGCGCAGTGCCCGAACCACCCGTCTGTGTGAAGAAGCGGCCGATTTCGGCACGCAGCGTGGGGTCGTCGGCAGCCGCCTTCGCGGCCGCGAGATCTTCACCGGACAGGTGATCCGCGCGCGCTCCGGGCGCCGAGACCAGCAGCGCGACCGCGACCAGCCCGGCGAGCCCGAGGAACTTCCGCGCGCTCATCGCCGGATCCCGGTGAGCGTATGGGTCCAGGTGAAGGACTTGTTCGCCGAGTAGAAGTCGTAGGTCGACCAGTTGTAGCGGTTGCCGGTGGGCAGTGGATCCCCCCACGAGATCCACTTCCGGCCGGCGTCGTGGCCGTAGAGAACGTGCATGTGGCCGCCGCCCGCGGCCCAGCCGACCCGCGTCTGGACGGGCTTGCCGTCGCCGGTCTGGGCCTGGACGGCGGCGAAGGGGATGCGGCTCTTGAGGTAGTTCCCCGGGGCCGCGAAGCCGAGCTTGCCGAAGGCGCGCCGGACGTCACCCAGCGTTCCCGGCTCGTCGGCGCACTCCCGGCGGCGCTCGTCGTGGGCGATCCGGCAGAATTCGTTCTGAGTGACGGTCACGCCGTGGTGTGCCGCGATGGTGTTGCCGGAAGCCACCCAGCACCACTGGGACTTCTCCTGCGTCTGCATGGCGATGGGGTTCTGGCGGGCAGGCGGCGAGGGCAGCGCGCTCGCCGGGGTCTGGATCGCCAGCCACGCCACGAGACTCGCGGCGCCGGCGGCGCAAAACCTCCTCGAGAACACAGGCACGACGGGCCTCCTGGTCACCATGGCGAACCAATGTGGTCACAACGGTGAACAGCAGGCTCACACAGAGCAAGATGGGCACTCGGCGGAACGGACCGTTCCGGGGCGTTTCCATACCCCGGAACGGTCACTCTTCCGGGGTCAACCACCCCGAACGGGGGACGTAGTGTTCACAGTGCGCTGCTAACGTGAACGTTCCGCGGTGTTCACGCTCAGCGCACACACTGGTCTGGTGAAGGGACGAGCGGTGACACGAGACGGTGCCGATACGTTCTCGGCGGGAAAGCTCGCCTCGACTCGAGTTGACGCGTCCTCGGCGGGAGGGCATGCCTCGAACGACGACACCCCGACGATCATCGACGGCACGCGCCGTCAGCCGCTCGAAGCCTTGCCCAAAGAACTCGTCGAGGCCCTCCGCAGCGGCGAATTCCACCACGCGCTCCGGCAGGCGATCGCCTACCGGGGCCTGTCACTCGCCCGGCTCCGCGCCCACCTCGGGCTCCGCGGCGTCCAAATCGGACAGTCGACGTTGAGCTACTGGCAGCGCGGATTGCGGCAGCCGGAGGTGCCCAAGGCGCTGCCCGCGGTGCGTGCGCTGGAATCGGTGCTGCAACTGCCCCCGGACGCGCTCGTCGTGCTGATCGGACCGCGGACGGCGCGGGCGCGCGGACACCAGATGGCCGCGTCGTTCCACGACATCCGGTCCGGCGACATGGGCTCGATCGTCGACCAGCTGCTGGCCGAACTGGGCGCGTACCCGTCGTCCAATCGCTACAACGCCGACCTCGAGATGCTCTCGGTGCACGACACGATCACCTTCGACGCCGCGCACCGGCAGGTCGGCCTCCAGACCCGGCTGGTGTGCCGGGCCCGGCGGCACGGCCCGGACCGGTACGTCACCGTCTACAACGGCGACCCGGGCTGCAACATCGGCGACGTCGAGCTGATCACCGCCGAGGGTTGCCGGGTCGGCCGGATCCGGCGCAACGCCGGGGCCGAGACGATGGCCACCGAACTGCTCTTCGACCGGAAGCTCGCCGAGGGCGAGATCCATGTGTTCTGCTTCGAGGTCCGCGACGACTCCGGCACCGCGTCGCCGGGGTACTTCCGGATGCTGCGGGACCAGTGCTCGAGCTACCTGGTGCAGCTGAAGTTCGCGCTCGGCGCGCTGCCCGCCCGCTGCACCCGGCAGTTCCGGACGCGCGACGACGCCGTGCCCGTCGAGTCCGAGGAGCTGCCCCTCGACATGGGCGGCGTGACCAGCGGTTTCTTCAGCGACGCCGGGCCGGGGCTGGCCGGTATAGAGGTCGAGTGGCGCTAGCGCGTGCCATGAAAGGTCCTTTCCTTGCGAATTTTGCAAGGAAAGGACCTTTCATGGCAGTCGTCAGTACCGGTAGTGGTCGGTCTTGAAGGGACCTTCGACGTCCACGTCGATGTACTCGGCCTGCTCCTTGGTCAGCTTCGTGAGCTCACCGCCGAGCGCGTCGAGGTGGATCTTCGCGACCTTCTCGTCGAGCTTCTTCGGGAGGCGGAAGACCTCCTTGTCGTACTCCTCGTGCTTGGTGAACAGCTCGATCTGCGCGATCACCTGGTTGGAGAAGCTGTTCGACATCACGAAGGACGGGTGCCCGGTCGCGTTGCCCAGGTTCAGCAGGCGGCCCTCGGACAGCACGATGATGCTCTTGCCGTCCGGGAACACCCACTCGTCGACCTGGGGTTTGATGGTGATGCGCCGGATGCCCGGGTAACGCTGCAGGCCCGCCATGTCGAGCTCGTTGTCGAAGTGGCCGATGTTGCCCAGGATCGCCTGGTGCTTCATCTTCGCCATGTGCTCGACGAGCACGACGTCCTTGTTGCCGGTCGTCGTGATGATGATGTCGGCCTCGCCGAGGACGTTCTCCAGCTTCTTGACCTGGTAGCCGTCCATCGCCGCCTGCAGCGCGCAGATCGGGTCGATCTCGGTGACGATCACCCGCGCGCCCTGGCCGCGCAGCGATTCCGCGGCGCCCTTGCCGACGTCGCCGTAACCGCAGACGACCGCGACCTTGCCGCCGATGAGGACGTCGGTACCGCGGTTGATGCCGTCGATCAGCGAGTGCCGGATACCGTAGCGGTTGTCGAACTTCGACTTGGTCACCGCGTCGTTCACGTTGATCGCCGGGAACAGCAGCTCACCGGCCGCGGCGAGCTGGTAGAGCCGCAGCACGCCGGTCGTGGTCTCCTCGGTGACCCCGCGGACGCCTTCGCCGATCTTGGTCCATTTGCCGGTGTCGGCCGCGACGGAGGCGCTCAGCAGCTGCAGGAACACGCGGAACTCGTCCGAGGTGTTCTCGTCCGGGGCGGGGACGACACCGGCCTTCTCGAACTCCGTTCCCTTGTGCACCAGCATGGTGGCGTCACCGCCGTCGTCGAGGATCATGTTGGGACCCTCGCCGTCCCAGGTCAGCATCCGCTCGGTGCACCACCAGTACTCCTCCAGCGACTCGCCCTTCCAGGCGAACACCGGGACACCCTTGGGCTCCCCGGGGGTGCCGTGCGGGCCGACGACGACCGCCGCGGCGGCGTGGTCCTGGGTGGAGAAGATGTTGCAGGAGGCCCAGCGCACCTCCGCCCCCAGCGCGACGAGGGTCTCGATCAGGACCGCGGTCTGTACGGTCATGTGCAGCGAGCCCGAAACCCGGGCTCCCCGCAGGGGATAGACCTCGGCGTACTCGCGGCGCAGCGCCATCAGGCCCGGCATCTCGTGCTCGGCGAGGCGGATCTCCTTGCGGCCGAACTCGGCGGCCTCGAGATCGGCGACGGCGAACTCGATGCCGTTGCGGGTGTCGTGCCGCTTGGCAACGCTTTCGGGGGTCATATGCGCGCTTCCTCCAAGGTTGGATGACATCGGAACAGTACCGTTGTCGGCTCAAAGCCCACTGGAACGGTTTGGAGGCCTTCACCGTGGTCATGCCGGGTCCCGATACCCGCGTCGTCGAAATACGCGTACCCGGGCTAGTGGGCACGAGCGGTGAAAGCCTGCTGGATTCGACGTCGGTGGTCGACGTCGCGGGCGATGGGATCGGCAGGCTGATCCGGCCGTCGGACCGGCTGCGCCGTCCCGCTCCCGGTCCGGTGCTGCCCGCGCTCGGCCGTTCGATCCCGCGCATCCTCGAAGGCTACCTGTGGAGCGGGATGACCTCCGGGGGCGCGGCGAAGGCGACCTGGGCGCTGCTGTTCCCGTTCTCGCTGGCGAACGTCGCGCACTGGATGCTGCCGCCGGTCCCGGAGGGCAAGCGGTTCGCGGCCCTGCTCGGCACGGTTTGCCGAGGGCTGCTGCGGGTGGCCTCGCTGTTGCTGACGATGTTGCTGATCAGCCAGCTCGCCGTGGTCTCGCTCGACCTTTTCGCCGCGCAGTGCCTCGCGCCCGGTTCGACCTGTCTCGAAGGGGCGCCGTCGTTCCTGCGGGACTTCGCGCCGCTGCGGACGGCGATCGGGGTGCTGCCGCTGCTGGCGCTGATCTTCGTGCTCGACCGGATCCCGTCGTCGGACTGGCGATCGCGGAACAGGCTGCACCGCGTCCCCAGTTCGAGCCCGCTGCAACCGCAGGACCAGCCGCGGACGCCCGGCCTGCGCACCCTCCACACCGTCGCCGCCTTGACCTGTGTCGCGCTTCCGCTGCTCGGCGGGCCGTTCCGGCTGCCGTCCGCGACGTTCGACCTGATCGTCTGGATCTGCGCGCTGGCGCTCGTCCTCGCCACGCTGGTGGCCTCGACGGTCGGCTTCTCGGCCGGGCCGGTGATCCGGGGCGGGCTGATCGGGGTCGCCGTCGTCCTGGTCGGCATCGCCGTCGTGCGCCGGACGCCGCTGCCCGCGGGGCTCCCTGGCGGTGGGCTCGGTGGAGCGGACGGGACGGTCGAGGCGCTCGGGGCCGCGATGGTCGCGGTGACCGTGCTGTTCGCGCTGATCCTCGTCCCGGCGGCCCTGCTCGGACGGCCGGCGTGGAAGCACCTGCCGCACCGGCTGCGGCCGTGGCTCGGCGGGTGGGCGGCGGCGCCGGTCGTCGCGCTGGCCGGTCTGCTCGGCGGCGGCTTCGGCGCGGGGCTCGCGGTCGCGCTGCGGCAGCTGGTCGGCGCGAACGAACTCCGGCTGCCCGACACCTACGCGCTCGTGACCGTGTTGTGGGGTGCCGGTCTCGCGCTCGCCGTCGTGCTCGGTGTGCTGGGCTTCGCGGTCGCCGTCCCGCTGCGACGGCTGCGCCGCGGCATCCCGAAGATCGTCGCGCTGATGGAGATCGACAAGGCACAGGAAGAGGAAGCCGCGAGTGCCTGGGCGCGTGCGTCGTGGGAACGCAAGCATCTGCACCATCTCGCGCTCACGGTGGCGCTGGCGATGGCGGCGGGCGGCGGGGCGCTCCTGGTGCTGCGCTTCGGTTTCGGCCCGCTGCCGGGCTGGTTCAAGCCTCTCTCCGCGATCGGCGTGTTCGCGCTGGGCGCGATGGCGGCCGGGCTGCTGCGCGTCGTGTTCGCCGCCGCGACGACCCCCAAACGCAGCCGTCACCTCGGCGCGCTGGCGGATCTCGTCTGCTTCTGGCCGCGTGCCGCCCATCCGACCGTTCCGCCGAGTTACGCGCTCAAGGTCGTGCCGGAACTCGCGGACCGGGTCAAGGAACATCTGGCCGATCCGGGCACCAGGGTCGTGCTTTCCGGATACAACCTCGGCAGCCTGCTGACCGTGCTCGCCGCGGCACGCGTGATCGCCGATCTCCCGCCGGAGGACCGCGACCGGGTGGGGCTGCTGACCGCGGGGTCACCGCTGCAATGGGGTTACCAGCGTGCCTTCCCCGCCATGCTGCCGCAGGCGCAGCTGGCCGGACTGTTCGAAGGCCTCGACGGCCGCTGGCGTGCGCTGTGCCGCGGCACGGACATCTTCGGCGGCGGCGTCACGACGTGGCGTCATCGCGTGGTGGCCGGGAAACTGCTGGGCGACGGCTACCTGCCCGGCGGCGGGACCGGGCCGCTGGCCGCCGAGGCCGACGATCAGGGCGTCCTGGTCCTCGGCGGCGACCACTGGCTGCCCGACCCGATGCGCGGGCCGACCGGGCGGCACCGCTGGGCACCCGGGGTCCTCAAGCACACCGACTACGTCGTCGACGCCGAATGGGACAACGCCGTCGCGATGGCCGCCGGCCTCGGCAGGCCACGCCCGAAGAACCCTTGGGGCGAGCAGGGATCGCTGTTCGGGGACTTCCCGCAGATGCGCTGAAGGCCCCCTTCACGAGGAAGAGGGCCTTCAGGCGTCGCTAGCTTCAGTTGGCCTTGCGGCGCAGGCGCAGCAGGACCAGGACGCCGGCACCGGCCAGGACCAGCAGGCCACCGGCCCACAGCAGCCAGGCGTTGTCGAAACCGGTGTCCGCGAGGCCGCCGCCGTTGCCGCCGTTACCGTCGACCACGGGGGCCGGGGCGGTGGTGGTGCTGCTGGGGGCTTCCGACGTCTGGGACGGCTTGTCCGGGGAAGTCGGGGCCGTCGTCGGCGGCTTGGCCGTGGTGGTCTTCGTCGGCTCGGTCGGCTTCGTCGGCTCGGACGGCTTGGTCTTCTCACCGCAGACGAACCAGTGGCTGATGTCAGCCTGCTGGTCACCCTTGTTCAGCGGCGAACGCAGCTGCGTCCACGGCGGGTTCTCGGGCAGCCCCTTCTCCCCTGGCACGTAGACGTTGTAGCCATGGCCGCCCTTGACCACGATCGCCGTGACGGTGACGCCCTTGGCGACCGCGGTGATGTCGAGGTACTTGTCCTGCTGTGTGCCACCGGTGAAGGTCAGGTCCGAGGTGGGCAGGACCTTGCCCGGGACCTTGGCCCCCTCGCAAGTGGTGGCGTTGCGATCCACGACCTGGGTCGCGCGGTCGTCGCTGCGGGTCGCGAGGGCGGTGCCTGCGGTCCCGACGAGGGCCACGGCGGCGAGGGCGACGACGGTGACGGCGGAACGAACACGCCGTCTGGGCTTGGTCTGCATTCGGAGCTCTCCTGTACCGATCGGGGGAACAAACGAGCGAAGCGCGGCGCCACCTCCGAGGGAACGCGGTCAACTCGCGGTACTTCTGCAGGAGTCGCGTTAACCCATCAGGGGGGAAGCAAGGTCCCGGACGGTATCGCACACGGATTTTACGGCGGCACCGGGACCCCCGGGTGTTATCACTCCGAGACCGGACGGGCCAGGGACGAAAACGGCCCACCATCCACAAAGGAATGGTGGGCCGCCGAAACGAGAATGATCAGTCCGAAACGGACGTCGGCACCTCGCCCTTGTCCTGCTTGCCGAGCAGTGATCGGCGACGGCTGTAGGCGAAGTAGATGACGACGCCCAGCGCCATCCACGCCAGGAAGCGCAGCCACGTGAGCACGGTCAGGTTCAGCATCAGCCACAGGCAGGCGACGATCGCCAGGATCGGGATCACCGGGACCCACGGCACCCGGAAGGCGCGGGGCAGATCGGGCCGGGTCTTGCGCAGCACCAGCACGCCCGCCGAGACCAGGACGAAGGCGAACAGCGTTCCGACGTTGACCATTTCCTCGAGTTTGTCCGCCGGGAAGAACGTCGCCGCGACCGCGACCAGCCCGCCGACGACGACGGTCGCGCGCTTCGGGGTCCCGTTCGAGCCGGTCTTCGCCAGGCCGCGCGGCATCAGGCCGTCACGCGACATCGCGAAGATGATCCGGATCTGGCCGAGCATCAGCACCATGACGACGGTCGTCAGACCGGCGAGGGCACCGACGGAGATGATGTTGGCCGCCCAGTCGACGCCGTTGGCCGCGAACGCGGACGCGAGCGTCTTCTTGCCGCCGTCACCCGCCGAGGTTGCGAGATCCTTGTAGTTCACCATGCCGACGACCACGAGCGACACGGCGACGTACAGCACCGTGACGATGGCGAGCGAGCCGAAGATGCCGCGGGGCACGGCCTTCTGCGGGTTGCGGGTCTCCTCGGCGGTGGTCGCGACGATGTCGAACCCGATGAACGCGAAGAAAACCAGCGACGCGGCGGCCAGCAGGCCGAAGACGCCGAACGCGCTGCTGCCGCCACCGGCGATCAGCGAGAAGAGCGACTGGTCGACGCCGGTCGACGCCGACTCCGCGGCGGGCTGGGCGTCCGGGACGAACGGGGTGTAGTTCGATCCCTTGATGTAGAAGATGCCCAGCACGATCACGAACAGCACCACCGCGACCTTGATCCCGGTGATCACCATGGAGAACCGCGAAGACAGCTTCGTGCCGACGGCGAGCAGCGTCGCGAGCACCAGCACCACGAGCAAGGCGCCCCAGTCGACCGGGATCGGGCCGAGCTCGAACGTCGTCTTCGTGCCCTTGCCGAAGATGTAGGAGAGCACGGTTTCGAGGTACGCGGACCAGCCCTTCGACACCGCGGCCGCGCCGACCGCGAGCTCCAGGATGAGGTCCCAGCCGATGATCCACGCCATGAACTCGCCGAACGTGGCGTAGGAGAACGTGTACGCGCTCCCGGCCACCGGGACGGTCGACGCGAATTCCGCGTAGCAGAGGGCGGCCAGTGCACAGGCGATGGCCGCGAACACGAAGGCGAGCGAGACCGACGGCCCCGCGAAGTCACCGGCCGTCCGCGCGGTGAGGGTGAAGATACCGGCACCGATGACGACGGCGACCCCGAAGACGGTCAGGTCCCACGCGCTCAGGTTCCGCCTGAGCTTGGTCCCCGGCTCGTCGGTGTCCGCGATGGACTGCTCGATGGATTTCGTACGCCACAGACCGTTTCCGGGCACCCTGGACCTCCTACACCTGACTGCGGTTCAAGGGACCCTATCCTCCGCCCGGATCGCCAGCGCGGTGGGAGAGCAACGAAGTACCGGGAGGTCTTGGCGGTGATCGCCGGAGTACGCGGGGTTACTCCGGATGGCGGTCGCGGCCCCGCCTCCGGAAGCGAGCATCCGCCCCGGCCCGGCCCCATCACGCGCCAACGCCATGAAAGGTCCTTTCCTTGCAAATTCTGCAAGGAAAGGACCTTTCATGGCACGTGAAGCGAGCGGAGACCGGCTCAGGCCAGCGCGCGGTCCAGGTCCGGCTCCAGGTAGATCAGCTTCGCCGTCGGCACCTTCGCCCGCACACGCGCTTCGGCGTCGTCGATGGCCTGCGCGATGTCCGCGGTCTCCAGCCCCGGCACCAGCGCGAGCTTCGCGGCCACCAGCATCTCGTCCGGGCCGATGTACAGCGTCCGGATGTGGATGACCCGCTCGACCTTGCCCGCGGCGAGCTCGTCGACGATCACGTCGAGGTCGGTCTCGGAGGCGCCTTCGCCGATCAGCAGGCTCTTCATCTCGATGATCAGGATGATCGCGATGATGCCGAGCAGCACACCGATCGTCACGGTGCCGATGCCGTCCCACACCGGGTCGCCCGTGATCACCGAAAGCCCGACACCCGCGAGCGCGAAGACCAGACCGAGCAGCGCGCCCGCGTCCTCCAGCAGCACCACCGGCAGTTCTGGCGTCTTGGCCTGGCGGATGAAGGCCCACCAGCCCGCGTCGCCCTTGATCTTCTTCGACTCCTGGATCGCGGTGTAGAAGGAGTAGCACTCCAGCCCGATCGCGACCACGAGGATGCCGACCGCCACCAGCGGCGAGGTCAGGGCCTCCGGCTCGCTGATCTTGTGGATGCCCTCGTACAGCGCGAACACCGAGCCGAGGCTGAAGAGCATCAGCGCGACGATGAACGAGTAGAAGTACCGGTCCCGCCCGAAACCGAACGGGTGGGTGCGGGTCGCCTTGCGCTGCGAAGTCTTCTGGCCGAGTAGCAGGAGGCCCTGGTTCGAGGTGTCCGCGAGCGAGTGCACGGATTCGGCCAGCATCGAGGACGACCCCGTGATGAGGAAGCCGGTGAATTTCGCGGCCGCGATTCCGGCGTTCGCCACGAGCGCGGCGATGATCGCCTTGGTTCCGCCACCTGCAGACACGTGCAACTCCCCAATGGTGTCCCGATATGCCGGGTTCGAAGGCTAGCAGTGCGGATGAGCCCGGACACGGCGGGCGGGACAGGTCACAGAATTGTCGGGCCTCCTCGCTAGTCTCGCCCCTCTCATGACCTGGGGAGGTGCCCGTGCCGCGATTCGGCGTGCTCGGACCGCTGACGATCGAGAGCCCGCCCGGGCGGCGCACGACGCCGCGCGGCGATCACCAGCGCGCCCTGCTGGCCGTCCTGCTGCTGAACGCGAACTCGTCCGTCCCGGTCGACGCCCTGGTCGAGACCCTCTGGCCGGACACCCCGCCGAAGTCGTATTCCTCGAATCTGCACACGTACGTCTCCCGCCTGCGGGCCCGGTTCGAGGGGCTGGAGATCGAGCGGGATCCGCACGGCTACCGGCTGGTGGTCGAGCCCGCCGACCTCGATCTTTTGTCCTTCCGCGAAGCCGCCGCGGCGGGGAAAGCGGCGGCGCGGGCGGGCGATCCGGCGGCGGCCGCCGGGCACTACCGCCGGGCGCTGGCGGAATGGCGCGGGCCGGTCCTTTCCGGACTGCACGTCCCCCGGCTCGACGCGGACATCGCCCGCCTCGAGTCGGAACGTCTCGCCGCCTTCGAAGACTGTGTCGACGCCGAACTGTCCGACGGCAGGCACGGCGAGCTCACCGGTGAGCTCCAGGCGATGATCACCGAACATCCGCTGCGCGAGCGGCTGGCCGCGCAGCTGATGATCGCGCTGCACCGCGCCGGACGGCAGGCCGATTCACTGGCCGTCCACCGCGATCTGCGCGCCACCCTCGTCGAGGAACTCGGAGTGGAGCCCGGCGCCGAGGTCCGCCGGGTGCACGCCGCCGTGCTGCGCGGCGAGGATCCGGTGCCCTCGGCCAAGGCGGCGCCGGTCTTCCCGATCTGCCAGCTGCCGCCGGACATCGCGGATCTCGCCGGCCGCGAGAGCGAGATGGCGAAGCTCTCCGCGCTGCTCGGCGACGGCAAGGGCGTCCCGGTCGCGGTGATCACCGGCGAACCGGGCGCGGGCAAGTCCACGCTCGCGGTCAGCACCGCGCACAGGCTCCGCCGGTCCTTTCCGGACGGTCAGCTGTTCGTCCCGTTGGCAGGCGCCTCAGACCCCCGCGAACTCGCCGACGTCCTCGGCGACCTGTTGCGCGCGCTCGGCGTCACCGGTCCGGCCATCCCGGACGACGTAGAGGCCAGGGCGGCGGTCTATCGCGGCCGCCTCGCCGATCGGCGGGTCCTCGTGGTGCTCGACGACGCCGCGAGCCCCGACCAGGTTCGCGCGCTGCTGCCGGGAACGCCGGGCAGCGCGGTGCTGATCACCAGCAGGCAGCGGCTTTCCGGGCTCGCGGGGGCGGATCGGCTCCATCTCGCGCCGCTGTCCGGCGCCGAGGCGATGACCCTGCTGGCGCGGTTGGCCGGGCCGGACCGGGTCGGCGCCGAACGCGCGGACGCGGAACGCATCGCCAAGGCCTGCGGCAATCTCCCGCTGGCGTTGCGGATCGCCGGCAGCAGGCTCGCGATGCGGCCTGGTCTTCCGCTCGGGAAGCTCGCCGGGAAACTGGAGGACGAGGTCTCGCGCCTCGACGAACTCCAGGTCAGCGATCTCCAGGTCCGCGGCAGTATCGCGTTGAGCTATCAGGCGCTGAGCCCGGCGGCGCGGCGCGCGTTCCGGCTGATCGGTCGCTGCCGCACCCTCGACCTGCCCGCGTGGGCGGTGTCGACGCTGATCGACAGTGCCGACAGCGAAAACGCCGACGAGGCCATCGACGAACTCGTCGAGGCCAGCCTGCTCGAAGCCACCGGTCTCGATCCGACGGGCGAGCAGCGGTTCCGTGTCCACGATCTCGTGCGCTTGTTCGCCACGGAACTCGGCCGGGCGTTGGAGACCCACGCCGAGCGGGTCGCGACGGTCGCGAAGGTGTCGGACGCGGCGCTGTGCCTCGCCGACACGGCGGCCCGCCGCTTGCCGAGGACGGTGCCGATGCCGTTGTCGGATCACGACGTGCCCGCGCAGCCGTTGGCCGGCGAGCTGGTCGAGCGGCTGCTGCGTGACCCCGGCACCTGGTTCTCCGTGGAGCGGGCCAACCTGGTCACCGCCGTCTCGTCGCTGTGCGCCGTCGGCTGGCGGCGGAAAGCGTTGCGGATACTGGAAAGGCTGAGCGCGTACCTGTACTTGCACAGTCATTACACCGACATGCGGACGGCGTACGAGACCTTGCGCGACGCCGCCCGCGAGGCCGGTGACAGGCACATCATGGTCATCGCCGAGGCGAACCTGGCGGTACTGCTGCACGTTCGCGGCGAGTACGAGCTCGCCGCCGAGGGCTACCGCGAGTGTTCGAAGGAATTGGCGGAGCTGGGCGACATTTCCGCGCAGGCGTGGGTCGAGACGAACCTGGCGCGCTGCCTCGTCGGGCTCGGCAGGGCGGGCGAATCCCTGCACGCCGCGACCCAGGCCCGCGAACTGTCCACTGTGGAGGAAAGTGGGGCGTACGCGCGGCAGGCGGAGTCCGCGGCGTTGCACCGCCTCGGCAAGATCTCCGAGGCGCTGGAGATCGACAGGCGTAGCCTCGCGCACGCGCGCGAACGCGGCGACGAACGGCAGCTCGGTGTTGCCCTGCAAGGACTTTCGTGGTCGCTGATGCTCGACGGCCGCCCGGAGGAGGCTTTGGCGACGATCGAGGAATCGGTCCGTGTACTGCGCCGGACGACGGCGAAATCGGCGCTGGCGAAGTCGTTACGCACCCAGGGCGCGATCCTCGCGGGCGCCGGACGGCGGGACGACGCGGTGAAGGCCTACGAGAACGCGCGACGGCTGGCCGGAGCGCTCGAAGAACGACCGCGAGAGCTTTCGTGCACGCGCGCGATCGCCGCGAGCTGGATCGGCGACGGGCGGGCCGATCGCGCGATTCCCGTGCTGCGCCAGTGCCTTGACGAATTCCGCGCCATGGGCGGGAAACCCGCGACGGCCCTCACCCTGCACGTGTTGCGCAGGGCGTACGAGGCCGTCGGGGAAACGAACGCGGCCGAGGCGGCGGGCGAAGAGGCGAAGCGATTGGAAGTCCCCCACGACGCCAACGCTTCGACCCTCGTCCGGTTGCTGTTGTCGCTCACCGAACCCGCCCCGGCCTGACCGGGGGGTGCCCGACCCCTCAGACGGGCACCACCCGGAAATCACCATCAGTCCGGAATCACACCGCGGCGAGCCGTGGTTCTCGCCGTCCGGCGGAGAACCAGGCCAGCACGATCACCAGCACGCCGTTGGCCGCGGCGTCCCACACCGGCGGCGCGGCGGGCCCGAGGCGCGCGACCGCGAACACGTTGATCAGCCCGGCGACGGTCAGCATCACGCGGACGGGCTGGCTGCCGGTCACCACCAGCGCGGCCGTGAGCAGCACCTGCGCGCCGAGCGAGACGAGCACGACCAGCGGAAGGCTCAGCCTGCTCTCCGCGCCGGCGGCGAGTCCGTGCAGACCGGAGCCCGCGGCCTTGACGGACTCGATCGTTTCGCCCGCCAGCCCCGACAGCGCCTGCGCGGAGCCGACCAGGTCCTGGCCGCTCGGCAGCGGGAGCACCAGGTCGACGACCGGGACGAGCACGGTCACCACGGCGGCTCCGAGCGCGGCGAGGAGGGCGGTGGGGCGCGCGGAGACCGGCACCCGGTAAGCGCGTCCGCTCGCCGCGTCGGGATGGGAAGTCACTGCTGCTGCTCCTTGGCTATCGACATCCGGGGCGAGCCGACGCCAAGCGCCGGGTCACCCCTTCGGGTGATAGTTGCGGAAGCCGCCACACGGAACGCACACACTTCGGCCAGCGCGCACGCGTTCAGTCCTCTGGATGCGGTCCTTGCACACGCAAGTACCGCATCCAGAGGACTGAACGCGAGAAAATCAGCAGGTGCCGGCGGTGGCGCGGAACACCTGGGTGCGCTCCCCGGACAACGGACGCACACGGACCTCCGGATCGGCGGCCGGGAGCCACACCGACTGGCCGCGGCGGAGTTCGACCTGCTCGCCGTCGTCGGCCGTCACCAGCAGGCCACCGGCGGTGCACAGCAGGATCTGCGGCCCGACGTCGTGGACGGCGACCTCGCCGCCGTCCCCAGCGTCCCATTCGATCCGCGACAGTTCGAACTCCGGCGCGTCGGTGCGATACACCGACAGGCGCTCCTCGCGTTCTCCGCTCTGGACCGGCATCTCGCCACACGCGAAGTCGACGACGCGCAGCAGCTCCGGCACGTCGACGTGCTTCGGGGTCAGCCCGCAGCGCAGGATGTTGTCCGAGTTCGCCAGGATCTCGACGGCGGTGCCGTGCAGGTACAGGTGCAGGTTGCCGGCGGGCAGGTAGATCGCCTCGCCCGCGCTGAGGGTGAGCCGATTGAGCAGCAGCGCCGCGAGCACCCCCGCGTCCCGGGGATGCGACTCGCCGAGCTCCAGGATGGTGCGGCATTCGACGTCGAACTCGCCGCGTTCCTGGACGTGCTTCACGCACGAATCGAGGACCTCGGGCAGCAGTTCGTCGAGCGCCGCCTGCGGCAGCGTGATCCAGGTGGTGAACAGCGCCCGCAGCCCGGCCGGATCCGGCTGGGCCTCCAGCAGCACCGCGTACTTCGCCAGCCCGGGCGTCTCGATCGCCTTCAGCAGCGCGATCGTGCGTTCCGGGTCGCGGAAGCCCGCCAGCGCGTGGAACTCCGTCAGCGCGCAGACCAGTTCCGGTTTGGCCGTCGGGTCCGGGTAGTTGCGGTTCGAGGCGTCGCGCGGGATCCCCGCCGACTCCTCGCGCGCGTACCCCTCCGCCGCCTGCGCGGCCGACGGGTGCGCCTGCATCGAAAGCGGCTCTTCGGCCGCGAGGATCTTCAGCAGGAACGGCAGCCTGCCGCCCCAGCGGCCGGCGCAGGTCGTGCCGAGCTGACCGACGGGATCGGCTTCGACGAGCTCCAGCAGGCTCCGCTCGGTGCCGTCGGGGCCGATGACGTGGGACGGGTCGCCGGGGTGGGCGCCCATCCACAGTTCCGCCTCCGGATGCGGCGCCGGCACCGGGCGCCCCAGCAGCTCGGGGATCGTCGTTCTGGACCCCCACGCGTAGGGCCGCACGGCATTGCGCAGCAGCTCCACTGTCACCTCAACTCCTCGCCGGGCACGGGTGGTGTCGGCCCTCATTGCTTACGTCGCGCTCGGGACTCACGCCGTTGCAGGCGTGTACCTCCCGGCGCCGCCGATGCTGCCGACGGCCAGCCCCAGGTAGACCGCGGCCAGCTCGAAACGCAGCGCGAGAACGGCCGCACGCACGATCTCGTCCGTTTCGATCTCTTCGGCCGGGGCGATCACGTCGCTGCCGGGCAGCAGGTCTTCCGCCTGATAGCGGGCCGCCTCGGCGGCGGGCCCCGTGCGAACCGAGAGGAGCAGCACCCTCGGCGTCGCGCCGTCCCCCTCCTCAGGATCCGCGAAAATATCGCGATCCACGCCACCGGACAACGCCGCCCGCCGCAAAGCGGGCCTGGCCAGTGCCTGGCGGTAGTCCTCCACGTCACAGACGACGGCGGCGTGCGCGGCGAACGCGTGGGCCGCGTGCTCGCCGACGGCGACCGCGACCGGGTCCAGCCCCCAAAGCAGCGGCTGGCGCTCGGCCAGCTTCAGCGCCATCGCCTTGGCCGGGTTCGCGAACGAATCCCTGGCCAGGTAATCCTTCTCGGCCTCCGCGTCGAGCTGGTCCGCGAGCTGCTCCAGGTCGGCCACCAGCAGGCCGAGCGCGTTCGCGGTGAGCAGGGCGGCGGCGAGCCCGCGCGGGAACGCCATCTCCGGCGGGACCGGGAGCCTCGGCGCGAGCAGCAGCCCCTTGCCCGCGACGGCGGCCGCGACGGGACCTTCGCCGGGCGCGGACAGCACGACGGTCGCCCCGAACCGGGCGGCGCGTTCCAGGGAGGCGGCCAGCTCGCGGTCACCGGCGTCGTCCGTATGCGCGAAGACCACGTCGAGCGCGCCGATCCAGCTCGGCACCACCTCGGCGACGACCACCGGCACCGGGCACGACGGGGTCAGGAGCGCGGCGACCAGCCGGGTCAGCGTCCGGCTGACCCCCGGCCGGTCGATCAGCACGAGCGAGCGCGGGCGCCCGACGTCCAGGCGATCGCTCAGCTCGATTTCGGCCGCGGCTTCGGCGGTCGCCCGGACCTGGGCGCCCGCCATGGCGGCGGCACGGAGAAGCCCCGCGGTGTCGGCCTCGGCCAGCCTCGCGGGATCGTCGAGCAGGGACTCGTCAGGGACCGTCGGCATGGGCGCCATCCGGGGTCGTCGGCTCGGTGGCTTCGTCCAGCAACAGTACCGGAATTCCATCACGGACCGGATACACGCGACCGCATTCCGTGCAGGTCAGCGCGTCGGCCTCCGGGTCGGCCGTCGTCCCCGGCCGCAGCGGCGCGTGATCGGGGGACGGGCAGGCCAGGATCTCCAGCAACTGTGCGTCGAACGTGACGGCCATGGTTACTCCCTACCTGTGGGACGTCTCTATGTGCGTTTTCACGACACATTCGTTACCCACGGACGATCGCCAATACGTCTTCGGTCAGTGCCCGGACGGCCTCGGCGTCGGCGGCCTCGACGTTCAGGCGGAGCAGCGGCTCGGTGTTGGACGGACGCAGGTTGAACCAGCCGCCGCCGGGAAGCTGCACGGTGAGCCCGTCCAGTTCGTCGATTTCGACGCCGTCGCGGGCGCCGAACGCGTCCTTGACCGCCATCATGCGCGCGACCTGGTCGTCGACGGTGGAGTTGATCTCACCGGAAGCCGAGTAGCGCGAGTACTCCGCTGTCAGCTCGGACAGCGGGCCCGTCTGCTCGCCGAGGGCGGCGAGCACGTGCAGCGCGGCCAGCATGCCGGTGTCGGCACGCCAGAAGTCACGGAAGTAGTAGTGGGCGGAGTGCTCCCCGCCGAAGATCGCGCCGCTCTTGGCCATCTCGGCCTTGATGAACGAGTGCCCGACCCGGGTGCGCACCGGCTTGCCGCCGTGTTCGGCGACGATCTCCGGGACACCCTTCGACGTGATCAGGTTGTGGATGATGGTGCCGCCCGGCTCCTTCTCCAGCTCGCGGATCGCGACCAGCGCGGTGATGGCGCTCGGCGAGACCGGCTCGCCGCGCTCGTCGACGACGAAGCAGCGGTCCGCGTCGCCGTCGAAGGCGAGGCCCGCGTCGGCGCCTTCCTCGCGCACCCTCGCCTGGAGGTCGATGATGTTCTTCGGGTCGAGCGGGTTGGCCTCGTGGTTCGGGAAGTTGCCGTCGAGTTCGAAGTACATCGGGACGACCTCGATGGGCAGGCCCGCGAAAACCGTCGGAACGGTGTAGCCGCCCATGCCGTTGCCGGCGTCGACGACGACCTTCAGCGGACGGCTGCCCGAGAGGTCGACGAGCTTGCGCAGGTACGCCGCGTAGTCCGCGAGGACGTCCTTCTCGGTCACCGAACCGCGCTGGCCCTCGAAGGCGGGCACACCCTGCTCGACGGTGTCGCGGATCTCCGCGAGACCGGAGTCCTGGCCGACGGGGGCGGCGCCCGAGCGGCACAGCTTGATGCCGTTGTACTTCGCCGGGTTGTGGCTGGCGGTGAACATGGCGCCCGGCAGGTTGAGCGACCCGGACGCGAAGTACAGCTGGTCGGTGCTGGCGAGGCCGATCGACACGACGTCGAGGCCCTGCGAGGTCACGCCGTCGGCGAACGCGGCGGACAGCTCGGGCGAGGAGTCGCGCATGTCGTGGCCGATCACCACGGAGTCGGACTCCGGCTTGATCAACAGGGCGAACGCCGATCCGAGGTCGCGGACGAGTGCCGCGTCCAGCTGCTCACCGACCACGCCGCGAATGTCGTAGGCCTTCACGATGCCCGAAAGGTCTGGCACGCCTGCTCCCCGCCAATAGTCTCGTTACAACGCCCTCTGGCGCGCTCGAAAGCCTACCGGCGAGCCCTCGCGTCAGGCGCGGCCGGGCAGGACGCGCAGGTGGCCGCGCCTGCCCGAGGGGCCCTCGGGTTCGGGCTCGGGCGCGGGCTTGTCGGACCGGCCCGCCTCGCGCACGGCCTCGGCCAGCGCGGTCAGCTCGTCGGCGGACGGGTCCGGGGCGGCGAAGGCCCCTTCGTGCCGCACGACTTCCCAGCCCTTGGGCACGGTCAGCCGGAGGGCGTGCGCCTCGCAGAGGTCATAGGAGTGCGGCTCGCTCGCGGTGGCCAGTGGGCCCACCACGGCTGTCGAATCACTGTAGGCATACGTGAGCGTGGCGACAGCGGGTTCGAGACAACCCGTTCGCGAACACTTTCGTACGCTCCGCACGATCGAGAACGATAGCGCGTCGCGGGCCGGGCGTACCGGCGACACGCGCTTTGAATCGCCGAGCGCGTACCCTTCGGTTCGTGGCGACGGCTCGTGATTCCCGACAGCGACGGCGGATGCGACGGGACCGGCACGGCCGGGGCCTGCGCGGAGCGCTGTATCCGTCGACCCTTCCCGCCGCCGCTAGCAGGGCGGAAAGGTTCGACGCGCTGGTTTTGGACGCGCTCGAACCGATCGAAGCGCGGTGGCGGCACGAGCTGACGAAGCTCGACGTCGCCGTCGACGACGTCCCCGAAGTTCGCTCGGATGGCGCACCGACCGGAGTGGACGGCGTGCTGCACGACGGCGCCGTCCCGCTCTCGCGGCTCGTGCCCGCCGGCGTCGACCGCGCCGGCCTCCCGACGCGGGCCCGCATCGTCCTCTACCGCCGCCCACTCGAAGCGCGCGCGAAGGACCCCGGCGAACTCGCGGAACTCGTCCACGACGTCCTCGTCGAACAGGTCGCGGGCTACCTCGGCGTCGAACCCGACGTCATCGAAGGCGAATAACCCTCACCTCCGCACCCCAGCCCCCGCCCTTCCCCGGGGGCGTCCCCAGCCCAGTGTATCGCGGGGCGGCGACGGCACCTGCGGAAACAGCGCTGGAGCGCCGAGTTGTCCACAATGGGAAGGGGCTGTGGGCAACTCTGGGGCCGACGTGTGGGCCAGGTAGCTCAGAGGGTTCCCAAGCCGTGGCGACCGGGCCTACCGTCGGAGGCGCGATGTCGCCAATGCGTCAGTGGGGACGCTGAGCGACCCGAATGCCACATTGGGGACATCAGAGCCCAAACCCAGCGGCAGAAGCCCGGCGACCCCGGCCGAATGTCCTGAAGGCCTCCTTTGAGATGTTCAACGTCTCAAAGGAGGCCTTCAGGACAGCGAGCCCAAGCGCAGCGGACAGAAGCGCAAGCAGGACCCACCGAGACAAGCGCTCAAGAAACCGGAGAACGCCTCCGCGCAGGAACGGCCGTCAGCAGCGTGAACAGCACCGCGGCCACCTGCGCCAGCAGCAGCAGATTCCGCGTGGTCCCCTGGTGCTCCACCACGACCTCCGACGGCGTGGGCGGAACCGAGACCGCCACCTGATGCCCCCACGCCCGCACGATCGGCACCGCCTTGCCGTCCACGCTCGCCTGCCAGCCCGCCTCGAACTCCGCGGCCAGCACGAGCAGCCGCCCTGTCGGTCCTTCCGAGACGCGCACCCGCACGTCCGGCAGCCCGGCCTGCACCGGCGCCACCCCGGGCGACGCGCCGGGCGCGCCCTTCCCGGTCACGGCCGCCTGCGCCAGTTCCGGCGAGATCAACGCCACCTGCCCGCCGGCGGGCAGCAGGCGCAGCACCGGACGCCCGTCCGAGGTCGGTGCGGCCGGGGCGACCAGGTCACGCGCGAGTTCGACAAAGGCACCGCCGTCCGCGCCGCTCGGCAGGACGACATACGAGACCCCCGAGGCCAAAGCGGCCGCGAAGGCCTGCTTGACGGCGTCCGGCGAGCCTTGCAGGAGGTCCCGGCGCCACGTCGCGAGCCGATCGGCGCTGCCCGGCGTCGGCGCGAACTCGTCGTCGCCGAAAGTCGGCAACCGCCCACCGGTCTGCCGGGCGAGGTCACCGATCACCAGCACCGAGCGGCCGCTCGAAGCCAGTTCCGCCGAGATCTCCGGCGCCAGCGAGGGACGCTCACTCGCCCGCAGGGGCCCTTCCCGTCCGGCGACGACCGCACCGGTCGCCAGCGCCAGCAGCACGAGCACCCCCGCCACGGCCGTGACCTTCGCCAACCACGGCGCGGGATCGACCCCGGACCCGCCTCGCTGCCAGGTCGCCAGCACCGTCCACAGCAACCCCGCGCTGATCACCAGCAGCGGCACCCCGGCGTATCCGGTCGCGTGCGCGCCGCCCGACATCGGCGTCACGGCAACGAACCGCACCGCCACGAGCCCGAGCACACCCAGCACGACGACCGCGACACCGCCGCCGGCGCCCTTCGACGGCCGGACCACCAGCGCGACGATCGCGGCGGCGACCAGCGCCACCCCGATCGGCCAGGCACCGGGACCGCCCGGGTCCAGTCCGGCGAGGTCGGCCCCGGACGCGGCCGTGGCACCGCCACCGAGCCCGTGCAGCAGCAGTTCCGGATGCCGCAGCAGCACACTCGGCCACGGCAGCAGCAACGCCAGCGGCAGGAACACCACGATGCCGACCGAAGCGATCCGCCGCGCGAGCCCGGTCGGCGACGGCAGCACCACGAACCCGATCAGCAACCCGACCAGCGCCAGCGCGTGCGCCAGCGGTGAGAAGGCGCCGATCAGCGCCAGCCCGATCGCGCTCAGCGCGGAAACGTGCAGCCATCGCGAGTCCGCGCGGACGAGCAGCCCGACGATGCCCGCGATCACCAGGGGCAGCAGCAGATGCACGACGACGACGTCGAGCCGTCCCTGCGCGACCGAAGCGGTGGCCGCGGGGAGCACGCCGTACGCAGCCGCGACGACGGCCCGAACCCAGCGACGCACGCGAAGGTGCCGAGTGGCGGCGTACGCGCTCAGGGCGGCGAGCGGGATGTCACCGATCAGCAGGATCGCGACCAGCGCCGCCGGCCCGCCGATCGGTGTGAAGACCGCGCCGAGCGTGCCCAGCACCGGCAACGTCGCGGGCGCGGGGCTCGCCGTCCCACCCGCGATCGCGTGCCACGGCGCGAGATACGACGACCAGATCTCGCCGAGCCCGCCGACCGGCAGCAGCTTCCCGCCGGAAAGGTCCAGCCCGAGCCGGGAACCGTTGATCACGAAGGCGAGGGCCGTCAGCACCACGAGCATGATCACCGGCGGGGCGAACACGGTCGCGCCCAGGACGCGTTTCCGGTCCACCTCGACGAACACGAGTTCCGGTTCCGGCCGCCGCCCGCCGTCCCGGGGCACCGGCGACGGTTTCGGCCCCTCCTCCGGAGCCGTGGGCTTTTCGGGAACCGCGACCGCGACGACCCCGCTGGGCCGCCGCAGACCCGTCCCCCGCGAGCCGACACCGCGCATCGCCCCCGCGGGCAGCGCGCCGGGACCGACCGGGCGATCTTGTCCGGCCTTCACCGCCTCCGGCGGGATCCAGGCCCCTCCCTGATCGACGCTCTCCGGCACCGTCCCGAGGGCGAAATCCCGTTCCACGCCACGCCGGACGAGACCGACGACACCGGCGCGCACCGCGTTGCGCACCCGCGTCATCCGGCCGGTGAACAACCCGCGGACGTGGCCCGGCCGATCGGTCTCCCGGCGTTCGGCGCGGGCCGCGCGCAGTCCGCCGCGACCGCGCAGCAGGTACCAGGTGGCCCCGAGCTCCGCCCCGGCCTCGCCGGTACGCCGCAGCACCAGGAACGCGAGCGCCCGCAGCACCGCGAACAGCGGAATCCGAAAAAGACCGAACCAAAAGGACAGTGGCGAGCAGTTGACGAGGAACACGCGCAGCCCGTGCGCGCGGTTCGCCGTCGCGAGGGAAAGACCGAGGGCGTCCGGTTCTCGCTGTCCGGTGCTGAGCGCGCGAGCGTGCCGGAGCCGGGCCGCCGGCACCGAAAGCACGCGGCCGCCCGCGGCGTTGGCACGCCAGCCGAAGTCGAGATCTTCGCGCAGCAAGGGAAAGCGCGGGTCGTAGCCGCCGAGTTCGTGCCAGGCTTCCCGCCGCACCAGCGATCCCGCGCTCGGCACCGCGAGCACGGCGGTGTCGTTCTCGTCCGGTGAGATCTGCTGCCGGTGGCCGATGGCGTCGGTCGACAGCCCGGCTTCGACGATGAGCCGCGGGTCGCTCCAGTCGACCGCGAGCGGGCCGAGCACCGTCGCCTCGGGCTCGTTTTCGGCCGCTGCCAACAGGTTTTCGAGACAGTCGGGTTCCGGCGCGCAGTCGTCGTGCAGCAGCCAGAGCCAGCCACCGGGATCACCCCAGCGTTCGACGGCGTGCTCGACGGCCTCACCTACGGCGGCGCCGAAGCCGACATCACGGGAAAGTGTGAGGATTCCGTCCAAGACCGGGGCTTCGCCGACGGACGCCGCGTCGGCGAGGATCTTCGCCGTCCCGTCGGTGGATCCGGTGTCGACCGCGAGGATGTGCCGCGGCCGGACTCCGCTGCGCCGCAGCGCGGAAAGCGCCAGTGGCAACCAGTTCTCGCCGTTGTGACAGACCACAATGGCCAGAACGGGGACCGTGCGCAACACAGGTGACGCGGCAGTGCGGGACAACGGGCACTCCAGATGTGGCGGCGAAGTCGAGTGCCGCCACCCTACGACGCGACCCTGTCACCCGTTGGTGGCCCCACTTGGTGGAACCGGGCAGGAGCGATCTCCGGCGCGCACAGGCCACCGGAGATCGCCGTCACACAGCTCGCTTTTTCAGTTTCCTACGCTCACGTTCGGAGAGCCCGCCCCAAATACCGAACCGCTCGTCATGCGCGAGGGCGTACTCGAGGCACTCGTCCTTGACCTCGCAACCGAGGCAGATCCGCTTGGCTTCACGGGTGGAGCCGCCCTTCTCGGGGAAGAACGCCTCCGGGTCCGTCTGCGCGCAGAGGGCCCGTTCCTGCCAGTCCTGCTCTTCCGCGGAGGCATCGTCGAAAAGCTCGGTGAGATCGCCCAGTTGCTGCTCCGGGACCTCACCCCAACCCACGACTTGCCCCCATTCCCTTCCATCTGCTTCCAACCGCACGTCCGCCTCCTCGCTATCCACGCACTCCCCAGGCTGGCGGTGTTGAAACACCATCCGCCGCCCCCTTCCAGCGACGAATGACATCACTGTGATTACACCCGTGTAGTGCGGTCAGGTCAAGCGGAGTAGCGAGTTCGGGGGATACCCGCGCGCGGAAGCGCAAGGGGACACGCCGAGAACTTCACATCGGGCATACGGAAGACTGGAGGGGTGCAGAGATCAGCAGTGCGGCCAAGCCCGATCTTCCTCGGCATCCTCGCGGTCACCGCCCTGGGCGGTGTACTGGCGGCTTTCGGTGACACGACGACGATTTCCAGCCAGAAGTACGACCCGCTCATCATCACCGGCGTCGTCCTGCTCGTCGCCGGTGGCTGGGTGGCGTCACTGACGCTGCACGAGTTCGGCCACGCCGTAGTGGCGTTCCGGGGTGGTGACCACAGCGTCGCCCATAAGGGTTACCTCTCCATGGACGTCCGGAAATACACGGATCCGGCACTGTCCATCATCCTGCCCTTGGTATTCCTCATCATCGGCGGCATCCCGCTGCCGGGCGGCGCGGTCTGGATCGAACACGGACGCCTGCGGTCACGCGGTGTCCAGTCGTGGGTTTCGCTCGCCGGACCGCTGAGCAACCTCGCCGTCGGTGTCCTGCTGACCCTCGTCGTCGCGCTGGTGCCGATGGCGAGCGGCCTCGTGATCGGGCTCTCGTTCCTGGCGCTGCTTCAGATCGTCACGTTCATCCTGAACATCCTGCCGATCCCCGGCCTCGACGGCTGGGGCGCGATCGAGCCGTACCTTTCGCCCGGTGCGCGCGAGCTCGGTGCGAAGGTCCGGCCGTGGGCGCCGCTCGCGCTGTTCGCCGTGCTGTTCCTCGTACCCGGAGCCAGCTCATTGCTGTGGCAGGGCTCCTACGCGGTCTTCGACTCCGTCGGCGGCTTCACGCTCGCTGCCCAATACGGACAAGACGCGTTCATGTTCTGGAGGTGAGCTCGCCCTCGGGGTGCTCGGTGAACCACTCGTGCGCCCGCTTCCAGACGCGTTTGAGGCCGGACCGCTCGCCGAGGTAGTCGCCCGCCATGCCGACGACCGGCAGCTTCCCGAGCGCACGGTGGAAAAGACGGCCGCGAGGGCGCTTTTCCAGTTCGTCGACGATGCCGAGCAGACCACGGCCGAGGCGCCACAGCGTGCCGGCGGCCGCCTTCAGGGTGATCTTGCCGTGCTTCTTCTTGGCGTCGTCGAGTTCTTCGGTGAGCTTCGCCGCTTCGTCGTCTTCGGCGGCCTTGTCGTGTTCGGCGTGTTTGCCCGCCGCGATCACCGGATCGATGTCGCGTTCGAAGAGGACCCACGCGATCAGCCGGACGCGGGCGCCGACGTCGGTCACGCCGTACTCCCCCGCGATCGCGCACAGCAACACCCCCTGCGCCGCCGAACCGAGCGCGTCCTGCACGGGCAGCCGGTCGGCCAGCGCTCCGCCGAGGCCGGGGATCGCGGTGATCAGCGCGGTGAACCGGCCGACCCGGTTCACCCACCAGTCTGTCCGCTGGTAGTTCGACATCTCGGCCCACGCCGCGGTGCCGGGCACCTTGACCGAGGTGATCCCGTTGAGCAGCTTGTCCTTCAGTCCGGGCTCGACGCCGTCGAGATCCTCGTGGCGGCGCCCTCTGGCCTGGAGGCCGAACGGATCCGCGTCACGCAGCGCGTCGACCATCGGCCCGCAGGCACGGACGAACGGCCGCAGCACCGCCACGACCTGGCGGTCCGAAATCGCTTCACCCACCGCTGACTCCCTCCGCGGCTTTCGCCGCCCTTCCCAGACCACCACCCAGCGCCAGTGCTCCGGGCAGCGCCCCGCCGCCGATCAGCAGCAAGGCCCGCCAGTCCTGTATCAGCACCAGATCACCACCGGGTCCGGTCGCGCCCATTCCGAGTACGACTAGTACCCAGACGAGCAGCGGAATCACCGAAAAGGAGGGCCGCACCACCTTCGCGGTCGCCCGCACCAGCAGCGGGGTGGTGATCACCGCGAGCACCACGGTCACCGGCATGGGCGCGTCCCCGAGCTTCGGCAGCACGATCCCGTCGAGCCGGAGCGGCAGGAAGAACAGTTCGAGCAGTCCGAGCAGGAACGCGTCGAAGGTCAGCAGGGCCAGCAGCAGACGCTGCCGCGAGGTGAGCGGCGTGTTCACCTCGCGAGGCCCCCGAACAGATCGGCCGCTGTGCCTTCGGCCGGTCCGTATGCGAGCACGAAGTACTCGTCCGGGGTGATCGGCTGCGCGATGTCGTTGCTCAGCGCGAAGTGATCCGCGAGATGCGGCGGAGCGGGCACGCTGACCTGAGTCTCGTGCGCCCGCAGCGCGGCCGCCTTCGCCGGGATGTGCGCGCCGACGTCGAGGACGGTCGTGATGGTCTCGTCCGGCGTCACCGGCAGTTCGCCGTCTTCGGGGACTCGGAACGGGGAGCGCCCGCGCAGCGCGGCGAGGCCCGCCGCGACGGCGTCGCGGGAAGAAACCGTATGGAAGACCCGCTCGACCGACGCGGCCTTCGGCGCCGCTGCCATCGTGACCTCGTGCGCACGGATGTGGTCGGGGTGCCCGTAACCCCCGAAGGCGTCATACGTGACGACGACCTGGGGCCGGACCTCGTCGAGGATCTCGGCGAGCTGAGCCGCCTGCTCGTCGAGGTCGCCGCCGGAGAAGGCCCGCGGGTGGGCCGCCGACGGCGTCCCGGCCATACCCGAATCACGCCAGCGGCCGATGCCGCCGAGATACCGGTGCCGCGTGACGCCCAGCGCCGCGCAGGCCGACGCCAGCTCGCCCGCGCGGTAGCCGCCGAGCTGGTCCGAGGCCCACGAACCGAGACCGTCGAGGGACGGCGGGATGATCTCGCCTTCCTCACCGAGAGTGCACGTGACGACGGTCACTTCGACGCCTTCGGCGGCGTAACGCGCGATGGTGCCACCGGTGGTGATGCTCTCGTCGTCCGGATGGGCGTGCACGAGCAGCAATTTGGGCAGATCGGAGATCACGGCTTGAAGACTAATTCGAACACGGCGCGCTTTCCTTTATAGGGTGTCGGGAACGGAAGCCCCGAGCACCGACCTTAGTCGGGCGGCTCTCGGTTATCCTCGCGCACGTCCGAGGCACTCTTTACCGCCGAGGACGCGTTGACACCGTCACGGGCACTGCGCCGTGACTTATAAGTACCCCCACGAAGGGCATCTTGGTGAGCACTGAAGCAGCATCGTCGGACCTCGGCGGCGTGTCGGGTTCGGTTCTGTCCATCTCCGACCTGAGCGTCTCGTTCCCGACCGACGAGGGCGTGGTCAACGCCGTCAAGGGCATCGGTTTCGACGTCAAACCGGGTGAGATCGTCGCGGTGGTCGGCGAGTCCGGTTCCGGCAAGTCGGTGACCTCGATGTCGGTGCTCGGGCTGCTCCCGAAGACGAGCCGGATCGCGGGCGAGCTCCGCCTCGGCGACCGCAACCTGGCCGACCTCAAGGAGAAGGACCTCCAGAAGATCCGCGGCAACCAGGTCGCGATGATCTTCCAGGAGCCGATGACCGCGCTGAACCCGGTCTACACCGTCGGCTGGCAGCTGCGCGAGGCGCTCCGCTCGCACCAGGACATCTCGAAGGAAGCCGCCGACAAGCGCGCCATCGAGCTGCTGGAGATGGTCGGCATCCCGAACCCGCCGCTGCGCTTCAAGCAGTACCCGCACCAGCTCTCCGGCGGTCTGCGGCAGCGCGTCGTCATCGCGATGGCGATCTCGTGCGACCCGAAGGTCATCATCGCCGACGAGCCGACCACGGCGCTCGACGTCACCGTGCAGGCGGAGATCCTCGGCCTGCTGCGCAAGCTGCGTGACACCCTCAACACCGCGATCGTGCTGATCACGCACGACATGGGTGTCGTCGCCGACCTCGCCGACCGCGTGGTCGTGATGTACCAGGGCAACATCGTCGAAGAGGCGCCGGTGCGCGAGCTGTTCGCGTCGCCGTCGCAGGAGTACACCCGCAAGCTGCTCGCCGCGGTCCCCGTGCTCGGCCAGCGTCCGGAAGGCCGCCGCCTGCTCGAGGAGGGCATCTCCGCCGACAGCGACGAGGCCACGAAGATCGCCGAGGAGATCCGGCTCGAGGACTCCGAGCTCGCCGCGGTGATCGAGGAGAACGCGCCCGCGCTCGAAATCAAGAACCTCGTGCTGGAGTACCCCGGCCGTCGCGGCCAGGCGAAGAACCGGGCGGTGGACGACGTCTCGCTGAGCATCGCCAAGGGCGAGATCGTCGGCCTGGTCGGCGAGTCCGGTTCCGGCAAGTCGACCGTCGGCCGGTGCGCGATCCGCCTGCTGACCCCGACCGCGGGCACCGTGTCGATCGCGGGCAAGGACATCACGAACATGTCGAACAAGGAGCTGCGCCCGCTGCGCCGCTACTTCTCGATCGTGTTCCAGGACCCGGCGTCCACACTGGACCCGAAGATGACCATCGGCGAATCGATCGCCGAGCCGATGGTGCTGCACAAGTTCCTGCAGGGCAAGGCCCTGAACGAGCGTGTGGCGTCCCTTTTGGACAAGGTCGAGCTCGGCGGCCACTACCGCAACCGCTACCCGCACGAGCTGTCCGGCGGCCAGCGCCAGCGCGTCGCCATCGCGCGGGCGCTCTCGCTCGACCCGGCGCTGCTGATCGCGGACGAGCCGACCTCGGCGCTGGACGTGTCGGTGCAGGCGCGGGTGCTGGACCTGTTCCTGGACCTGCAGCGCTCGCTGCAGTTCGCCTGCCTGTTCATCAGCCACGACCTCGCCGTCGTCGACCTGCTGGCCGACCGCGTCGCGGTGATGCAGCACGGCAAGCTGGTCGAGGTCGGCACGCGTGACCAGGTGCTGCACTCGCCGCGCGAGGACTACACCCGTCGCCTGCTGTCGGCCGCCCCGGTCGCGGACCCGGTGCTGCAGGCCGAGCGGCGTGCGGCCTGGGAGGCGGGCAAGCTGGCCCCGGTGGCCGACTGACGTTTCCGTGAAGGCCTCCTTCACCGCGCTGGACGCGGTGAAGGAGGCCTTTGTGTATCTGGACGCCACTCGCGTGTCTGGAGCCGTAACTCACGTGATTGAAGGCGGCATTCGCGTGTCTGGAGCCGTAACTCGCGTGTCTCCGGACAGATGTGAGAGTTACGCCTCCAAGCACGCGAGTTACGGCTCTGATCACGCGAGTTACGGCTCCCGGTCCGTGAAGGCCTCCTTCCCTACCCTCAAAGTAGGGAAGGAGGCCTTCGCTCCTCTGGAGTCGCTAGAGGGACCTGGCAGCGTGTCCCGAAAGTGGCTTTCGCGACACCTGTCACGGTGCACGAATGCCCCGCAGCGCGTGAAGGCCCCCTTCCCTCGGCTGAGCCGAGGGAAGGGGGCCTTCACGCGCTAAAGAGGGCCTTACGCCTTCTGGCGGCGCTGCCGCGGGTCGAAAGCGTCCCGCAGGCCGTCACCGATGAAGTTGATCGTCAGCGAGATCAGCACCAGCACGACGAACGGGCCGAAGAACAGCGCCGGCCGCGCCTGGAGCTGCGCGTAGTTCTCGAGGATGACGCGGCCGAGCGACGTGTCCGGCAGTTGCACCCCGAGCCCGATGAACGACAGTGCCGCCTCGATCAGCACGGCCTGCGCGACCGCGAGGGTCGCGTTGACCGTGATGAGGCCGACCATGTTCGGCACCAGGTGCTTGAACACGATGTGGAACGTCCCCGCGCCGGACGCGCGGGCGGCGTCCACGAACTCGCGCTGGGACAGCGACATCGCTTCGGCCCTGGCGATACGGGCGATCGGCATCCAGCCGAAGGAGGCCAGCACCAACGCGACGATGTACCAAGCACCGCCGCCGAACACCTTCGCCAGGATGGCGGCGGCGGCGATCTGCGGGATGATCAGGAACAGGTCCGTGACACGTGAGATCGCCGAATCGGTGAAGCCGCGCAGATATCCCGCCATGGCCCCGAAAACGGTGCCGATGGTGGTGGCGACGAGCGACACGATGAGCGCGATCAGCAACGAGTACTGCGTGCCGCGCAGGATCTGCGACACCATCTCCTTGCCGACCTGTGTCGTCCCGAGCGGATAGTCCGCACTGGGCCTGGCGAACGACGGGAAGGAACTGTCCTCGTAGTCGTACGGCCAGAAGATCGGCATGATCAACACGGTCAGCACCAGGAGCAGCAGCACCCCCGTGCAGACCATCGCCAGCTTGTGCCGCAGGAACTTGCGCAGGACCAGCTTGCCCTGGCTACGCGGCTCCGGCAGGGCTTCGGGGGGAAGCTTGCCTTCGGCGGCGGCGTCATCCGCCTCGATGAGGGAGTTCAAGTCAGCCAACGCGAATCCTCGGGTCCAGGATGCCGTACATCAGGTCGGCGATCAGGTTGGCGACGATGATGCTGGTGGCGATGACCACGAGCCAGCCCATCATCACCTGCGGATCGCTCTTGGTCACGGCTTCGACAAGCAGCTTGCCCATGCCATTCCAGTTGAACACCGTCTCGGTGATGATCGCGCCCGAGAGCACGGCACCGAAGTTGACGGAGAACAAGGTGGTCACCGGAATGAGAGCGTTTCGGAAGGCGTGCCGGAAGATGACCCGCCCATTGGGGAGGCCCTTGGCGCGCGCTGTCCGGACGTAGTCCGCGTTCAGCGTCTCCAGCATCGAAGCCCGCTGGAACCGGCTGTACGCGGCGAAGCTGATCGCCATGATGGACAGCGTCGGCAGCAGGTACGCACCGACATAGCTGGCGAGGAAACCACCCGGACCGTCGAAGTTCAGCGATTCCGGGCTGGTGGTCCGGATCCACGGGTTACCGAGAACATCGGTAAGGCCCAGATCACGGACCCAGCCGTTGACCTCGATCGCGGAGTTCTTCAGCACGATCGCGACGCAGAAGATCGGCATCGAGAACAGCAGGAACGCCACCGTCGTGGCGATGTAGTCGATGATCGAGTACTGCTTGACCGCCGCGACGACACCGACGAGAACGCCGAGTGCCAGCGCGAGCAGTTCCGCACCGATCACCAGCTTGGCGGTGACCTCGAACGCGGCGACGACCTTCGGGAACACCGGGGCCAGCGCGTTGCCCTGGGCGATCGAGATGCCCCAGTCGCCCGTCACGAACGCGCCGAGCCAGTCGAAGTACCGAAGGACGATGTTCTTGTCGAGACCGAGCTGACTGGCGACCTGGTTCAAGGTCTCCTGACTCATGGCAGGATTGCTTCTCAGCTCGCCCAGCGGGTCGCCGGTGCCGGCGACCATGACGAAACACAGGAAAGTCCCGACCAGCAGGACGGGAATCGATATCGCCAGACGGCGAAGAATGTAGATCACCAGGTTCAACGAACTGCTCCTCATCCGGGCCTGGCCGCCGAAGTGCTGGACCGCTGCCCGGTTGTCCACCGTAGTGGCGGTAACCCTACGGTCAACAGCTACTTCCGGCGGGTACGGGGCCCGGCTTTTGGCCGGACCCCGTACCACCTCCGATTGCGTAAGCGAGTGGTGAAAAAGCGGGGCGGAAGCCCTACTTCTTCTGCTCCCACTCACCGACGTTCCACAGGACACCGTTGTACGACTGCATGTAAGTGCGGTCGATGCCCTTGAACGCCCACATGGACGGGGTCTGGAACAGCGGCAGCGTCGCGTACTCGTCCGCGATCGCCTGGTCGGCCTTCTGGTAGTTCTCCAGCTGCACGGCCTCGTCGGTGGCCTTCACGGCCGCCTCGAAGGACGAGTCGATCGTCGGGTTCGACAGCCCCTGGTAGTTCTGGCTGCTGTCGTCGACACGGGTGATGTAGATCGACTTCTGCTCGGCCTTGAACGGAGCGGCGGACCAGCCGAAGAGCGCGACGTCGTAGTCGCCCGCCGCGAGACGGCCACCCTTCAGGAAGTTGGCGTCCGTTTCGTCGGTGATCTCGATACCGGCGAGCTTGGCCTGCGAGATGACGATCTCGACGGTCTGCGTACGACGGGCGTTCTGGTTGTGCGTGATCTTGAACGACGCGCGCTGGCCGTCCTTGGCGAAGATGCCGTCGGCGCCCTTGACCCAGCCGGCGTCGGTCAGCGTCTTGGCCGCGGCCTCGGCGCCCAGACCGGCCTTGCTGCTGTACAGGTCCTTGAAGCCCTGCTCACCTGGCATGAACACGATGCTGTTCAGCGGGGTCGCGTCGGCCTGGACCTCCTTGAGCAGCTTGTCGGTGATCTCCTGGCGGTTGACGACCTCGAAGAACGCCTTGCGCAGCGACTTGTCCTTGAACATGCGCTTGTAGTTCAGGTCGAAGTGCTCGAAGGTCAGCTGCGAGGCCGAACCGTAGGTGATGCCCTGGGCCGCGAGGCCCTTCATGGTGTTCGCCGCGGTGGCGTCCGGCTGGGTCGAAGCGGCGATGTCGATCTCACCGTTCTGCAGCGCGGTCGCCATGGCCTTGGTGTCCTCCATCGCCTTCACGACGATCTTGGAGGGGCCACCCTTGCCACCGATCCAGTTCGGGTTCTTCTCGAGCGTGACGGCCTTCTGGTTGGCGTCGAACGCGGTGATCTTGTACGGACCCGAACCCGGCATGTCCTCGGCCTTGAAGCCCTTGAACCCGTTGGTCCAGAAGTCACCGGCCTTCGTCAGCTGGGCCGCGTCACTGGTCGGGGTCAGCTTGGTGATGTCGGCGACGCCCGAGTTCTTCTCGACGATGTGCGCGGGCATGATCGCCGTCGAGTTGAACAGGCCCTTGTAGTCCAGGTACGGCTCGGTGTACTTGGTCTCGAAGGTCAGGTCGTCCTTGCAGGTCGCCTCGTTGATCAGCGAGTAGCCGGTGGTCGAAGCGGCGAGGAAGGCCTGCTTGCCGTCGGCGGTCTTCGCCTTGCCGGAGTGCGCCAGCCACGACAGGTACATGTCGTCGCAGTCGAACGCCTCGTTGTCCGACCACTTGACGTTCGGCTTGATCTTGTAGACGACGGTCTGCGGCTCCTTGGAGGTGACCTCCCAGGAGTCGAACACGTCGTTGTTCAGCAGCACCTTGTTGTTGCCGTCGAGCACGTCGGCGCCCGCGAGCACGGCGGTCAGGATGTAGGTGTTGTACGACGAGTTGGTGTCAGGCGTGTCGTTGTTGTAGCCCGAGTACCCGTCGTCGATGCCCACCGTGACGGTGCCTTCGTACCCCGGGGTGTCCGCGAGCTTGAAGTTTTCGCCGTTCTGCGCCTTGCCGGTCGCCATGCTCTTGATGTCGGTCGATGACCCGTTGGGGTCGGTACTGCCGCTGTCGCCACCGCTGCATGCGCTCAGCGCAAGCGCGGAGGCCGCGACCAGCGACCAGGCGGAGACTGCCTTGGACTTCCTCATGAAGTGTGCCCTCCTAGCACTGGGTTCCTGAGATCGGAACAGGACCCCACACCGCTCCGGTGAGATGGCCCGGAGCCTATGACACGCCAAGCAACACTCATTTGGCGCACTGCCGGTGCACGCTAGAAAGGAAATGCACGAACAGTCACCAGTTACGGAGGGATCGTGACCAAAGGGTAACTTGCGGCTGACATCAAGAAATACAGTGGTTACCTTGAGGAATCAGTCCACCACTCGAACGTGCCGGGAAACGTCACCCTCCAGGGTCCGACTCGGACTCGAAACGGCTACTTCGGACCCCGTGTCCAGTTCACCGCGGACCCGAAAGGGCCCACCATAGGAGGACCAGCGGTTACTCCGGAAATACCAGAGCCGATGGCGAGGGTATCGGCCAGCTGGAACAACGGAATGGCAACATTCCGACGCCACAATTCCGGTTCCAGGGCCGAAAGCGTGTCGGCCACCGAGGTGGCGCCGGTCAGCGCGGCGTCGATCGGGGCCTGCAGGGCCGGATCGCAGAAGCCCAGCGGGTTCCCCGGGACGACGGCCTTGGTCTTGTCGGTGAGCTGATCCGGACGGCAGCCGAAGGTGGACGCCAGCGCCGAAGCGACGTCCGCACCGCCGGTGACCTGGCCGATCACCGCGATGTCGATACCGACGTTGCCCGCGCCCTCCGGCGTCGTCTGCTGGATCCCGTTGAGCACCGGCATGGCCAGCATCGTCGAGAAGAGCTCCCTCGGCTGCGGGGCGATCGCGTTGACCTCGATCCCCGCGGCCACCAGTTGCGCCGTCAGCTCCTTGGCGATCGTCGCGTACGGCTCCTGTTTGGCGGGCGAGGCCACGACCAGCGAAAGGTTCTTCCCGTTCTTCCGCCAGGTGCCCGCTTCCTTGGTGTATCCGGCGGATTTGAGCAGTTCCTCGCCCTTGGCGGGATCCGCCGCCGACGGCGGGCCGGGGGCCGGGATCGTCGGCTGGAAACCGGGAGCCGACGGGACGCGGACCTGCGCGTCGGCGCGGAGCTTGTCGGACGGCCCGCCGTCGGTCGCCTCGGTGATCAGCTTGCCGCGGTCGATCAGCGCGGTGACGCCTTCGCGCACCTGGGGATCCGACAGCGTCGAGCTCACCGGCCGAAGGAGGATCTGCGCGACCGTGGGACGCGCGACCGTGTGCAACTGGACGGCGGAGCCGAGCTCGCCGAGCCGTTTGAGGCCGGTGCCGTCGGTCCTGGTCATCGCGAACTGGTCGTTGCCGCTGCGCAGGGCGGCCAGTGTGCCGTCCTGATCGGCCGCACGGAGCACGATCCGGTCGAGGGCGGAGGGTTTCTCCCAATAGCGCTCGTTGCGCTCCAGGGTGATCTCTCCGCGCGCGGTGTCGAGTCCCTTGATCGAGTACGGGCCGCCCACCGCCGGGAACGTCGTCGCCAGCGCGCCCTGCCACCCGTTCGGGGCGTCCTTGAGCAGATGCGCGGGCAGGAGGTTGCCGAAGAGCGTCTGCCAGCCCGGATACGGCTTCGCGAAGGTGACCTCGACCCGCTTGCCGCCCTCACGCGACTGGATATCCGAGATCAGCCGGTAGCCGGCGGCGCCGATGACGCCCGGCTGGTCGCGCATCGCCTCGCGGAGATAGGCGAAGTCCTCGGCGGCGATCGGCGCGCTGTCGGACCAGGAGGCGTCCGGGCGGATCGTGTACGCGACCGTGAACGGCTGCTGCGAGACGACCTCGGCGGACTTCATCAGGTTCTTGTCCAGCTCGAAGCTTCCGTCGTCCTTCGGGCGGAACACCGACGGGAGCAGCAGTTGCGAAAGCGCCGACGTGACCTGGGAAGCGTCGGCGAGGTTGTGCGGGTTGTAGCCGCCGAGGACGGCGTCGACACCCACGACCACCTGCGAAGGCGTCTTCGTGGTCGACGTGCTCACCGGGGAGGCCGAGGAGCTGACCACGGGCGGGGGTGGGGTGTTGCTGCAGGCGGCGAGGAGCACGGCCGCGCACGCCAGCATGGACGCCGCTGTGGTCGGTGACCGCACGCCTGGATCCTCCTGGTTTGTCCCTCGCCTGGTCGCCATAGAGCTATCACGCCGGCCATGGCCTCGGCAGCGAGATTCCCATATCGGCCCGGCCGTCGCCCGACCGGATGCCGTCCTCCTCCGGTGGACGTCCGGGAGGCCCCCGGGGTTCCTGCCGAGCCGAGGCTTTTCGGACGCGCCGAAGCGCGCTCGCGCGGCAATCGGTTCCGCAAACCCGGAACATTCCGGAACGGCCGCCGGAATGTTCGCCAGCGCACGATTGATGTCCGAAACGATCGCGACCGGGAGTCCTATCCGGACGCATTTAGCGTCTTTTGTTTCGCGCCCGCCCGGAACCGCGTTCGCCGCCCGGCGCGCGTGGCCGCTCCGTCGCCGTTCCGTCCGGGTGTTCCGGTGATGTGAACACCGTCAGAAAAGGAGATCGGCTTTCCATCGAAATTGTCGGGAAAGGACCTTTCTTTAACGAAGAACGCCCGTCCGAATACGGTGCGTGACCACATTTGGACCCGCAAACGCCGGAGGGCGCCTACTCACGGTGAGTGAGCAGGCGCCCTCCGGCGTGGGACGAGCGGGGTCAGCCGCGGTTCTTGTTGCGGTTGCGCTCCTTGGCGCGCTGGTTGACGTCCAGCGTGACCTTGCGGATCCGGACGACGTCGGGGGCGACCTCGACGCACTCGTCGACGGAGCAGAACTCCAGCGCCTCCTCCAGGCCCATCTTGCGCGGGCGGGCCAGCGTCTCCATCACGTCGGCGGAGGACTGACGCATGTTGGTCAGCTTCTTCTCCTTGGTGATGTTGATGTCGAGGTCCTCGGCACGCGGGTTCTCGCCCACGACCATGCCCTCGTACACCTCGGCGCCCGGCTCCACGAAGAAGGTGCCGCGGTCGGCCAGCTGGATCATCGCGTACGCGGTGATCGGGCCGGACCGGTCGGCGACCAGCGAACCGGAGTGACGGGTGCGGATCTCGCCCGCCCACGGGAAGTACCCCTCGAACACGTGGTTCGCGATACCGGTGCCGCGGGTCTCGGTGAGGAAGTCGGTGCGGAAGCCGATCAGGCCGCGCGCCGGGAGGACGTAGTCGAGCTTGATGCGGCCGGTGCCGTGCCCGCCCATGTGCTCCATGCGGCCCTTGCGAGCGGCCAGCAGCTGCGTGATGCCGCCGAGGTGTTCCTCCGGGGAGTCGATCGACAGGCGCTCGAACGGCTCGTGCAGCTTGCCGTCGATCATCTTCGTGACCACCTGCGGCTTGCCGACGGTCAGCTCGAAGCCCTCGCGGCGCATCTGCTCGACGAGGATGGCCAGCGCCAGCTCGCCACGACCCTGGACCTCCCAGGTGTCGGGGCGCTCGGTCGGCAGGACACGGATCGAGACGTTACCGATCAGCTCCTGGTCCAGGCGCGCCTTCACCAGGCGGGCGGTGACCTTGTCGCCGCCGCTGCGGCCTGCCAGCGGCGAGGTGTTGACACCGATGGTCATCGAGATGGCGGGCTCGTCGACGGCGATCCGGGGCAGCGCCTCCGGGTTCTCGACGTCGGCGAGGGTGTCGCCGATGGTGATCTCCGGGATACCGGCGATGGCGACCAGCTCGCCCGCGCTCGCCTCGGTCGCCGGGACACGGGTGAGCGCCTCGGTGACCAGCAATTCGGAGATGCGGACGTTCTGGATGGTGCCGTCCTCGCGCATCCACGCCACCGTCTGGCCCTTGCGCAGGCTGCCGGAGTGGATGCGGATCAGCGCGATCCGGCCGAGGAAGTTGGAGGCGTCGAGGTTGGTGACCAGTGCGCGCAGCGGGCCTTCGCGGTCGGCGAAGGGCGGCGGCACGTGGCGCATCAGGGTCTCGAACAGCGGGTCGAGGTTCTCGCTCTCGGGCACCGCGCCGTCGGCGGGCTGCTCGAGGCTCGCCTTGCCCGCACGCGCGGAGGCGAAGACGACCGGGAGATCGAGGATCGCGTCGAGATCGGCGTCCTCGATGTCACCGGCCAGGTCGAGCAGGAGGTCGTGGGTCTCTTCGACGACCTCGGAGATCCGGGCGTCCGGCCGGTCGGTCTTGTTGACGACCAGGATGACCGGCAGGCCGGCTTCGAGGGTCTTGCGCAGCACGAACCGGGTCTGCGGAAGCGGGCCCTCGCTGGCGTCGACCAGCAGCACGACCCCGTCGACCATGGACAGGCCGCGCTCGACCTCGCCGCCGAAGTCGGCGTGACCGGGGGTGTCGATGACGTTGATCGTCACCATGCCCTCGTCGGTCTTGCGGCGGATGGAGGTGTTCTTCGCGAGAATGGTGATGCCCTTTTCCCGCTCGAGCTCCCCGGAGTCCATCACGCGATCGACGAGTTCGGCGCGTTCCTCGAAGGCGCCGGACTGCCGGAGCATCGCGTCGACGAGGGTCGTCTTGCCGTGGTCGACGTGTGCGACGATGGCGACGTTGCGCAGGTCGGGCCGGGTCTTGCCGGACGAGCGGCCGGCATCGACTGCGGTGGCGCTGGCTGCGGGCACGCGAAGGCTCCAAAGGTTTCAAGTTCGGGTGTGGTGCCCGCGCTCGCGCGTTCGAGACACGCCCGGCCGACTTTGGCCATACGCGGACCACACCAGGATACCTGTAGCCCGACTGTGAGCAGCCCCACGCCCCCAGATCGGTTAGGCTCACCTAACGTGTAGAGGTCGCCGACGCCGGTCGGAGAAGGAGCGCGAGTGGGCAAGAAACTACCCGATGACCCGCACAAGCTCGTGCGCAAATGGATGAAGTCCGGCAAGGTCAAGAAGAAATGCTGCCGGTCGAAGTCGAGGTGCGGCAAATGCCCCGTCCTCGCCCTGAAAAAGGCGAAGACGAAGATCGCGAAGGCCGCTTAGAAGATCGTCAATGCACCACCGCCTCGTTGATCGCCCGCAGCTCCGGCGCGGTCCTGGTCGGCGAGAACTCGATCACCTCGTAGGCGGCCATGTGCTTGATCGAGAAGGGGTCGGTCGCGAGGATCGCGTCCAGCTTTCCCCTGGCCATGGGCTTGGTGATGATCACGCCACCGATGCGCGGGTTGCGCCTGCCGGAGGCGAGGAAATTACCGTTCTCGTACTGTTTGGTCAGCCAGTCGGCGTGGTCCGGGAGCACGTAGTCGATTTCTTCGATGGGCGCGGTGTAGGTCAGCAGGACGACAAACATGAGTCGAAGGTAGACCCGCATCGCCAATATGACGGGTGTACTGCCTCGGCCGATATGAAGTGTTGACGCTACGTGCCCGTAATGAGTGAAATCACCCGCGTTTCGTCCTCTGGATGCGGTGGTTCGACGTCGAACCACCGCATCCAGAGGACGAAACGCGGGCCGCTCTGTAGGATGAGCCACATGCGCGCGCAGAACGCCCAGTGGTGGCCGCCCTCCGGCGGCCCCGAAGTCCTGCGCTGAACCAGACGCGCACCACCAGGCCGCCCCACCGGGCGGCCTTCTTCGTGCCCGGACCCCGGGCGGCCCGAATCCGGAAGGAAGAAGGCAGATGATCAGGTTGTCCGGGATCACCCCGTCCGGCCACGTCCACGTCGGGAACCACCTGGGGGCCGTCCGGCGCTGGGCGGACGAGGGCGGGCCGGACGACCTGTACTTCGTCTCCGACCTGCACGCCATGACCAACTCGCACAATCCGGCGAAGCTGCGTTCGATGGCCTCCGAACAGCTGGCCGTGCTGATCGCGGCCGGGATCGAGCCGGATCGCGTGTTCGTGCAGTCCGACATCGCCCGCGAGCTGGGCGCCCTCAACTGGGTCCTGGAGTGCACCTGCAACTACGGCGAGGCCGCCAGGATGATCCAGTTCAAGGAGAAGTCGAAGGGCCGGGCCGGAGTGCGGCTGTCCCTGCTGACCTATCCGGTGCTGATGGCGGCGGACATCCTGCTGCAGGGCGCGGACGAGGTCCCGGTCGGCGAGGACCAGCGGCAGCACGTCGAGCTGGCGCGAACGCTGGCGAAGCGGTTCAACTCCACCTACGGCGACGTGTTCACCATGCCGAAGGCGGCGCTGCCGCCCGCCGGCGCGCGGGTCATGGACCTCGCCGAGCCGACGCGGAAGATGTCGAAGTCGACGAAGGAAGAGGCGGGGGTGATCTTCGTCCTCGACGAGCCCGACCAGGTCCGCCGGAAGGTCAAGCGCGCGAAGACCGACGGCGGGTCGACACCGGCCTACGCGCCGGAAACCCGGCCGGGGATGGCGAACCTGCTGGACATCCTCGCGGCGTGCGTCAAGGAGAAGCCCGAGGACCTCGCCGACCGGTTCGACTCCTACGGCCAGGTCAAGGAGGCCGTCGCCGAGGCACTCATCGAGGAGTTGCGGCCGGTCCGGGAGCGCGCGCTGGCACTGCTGGCGGACCCGGGTGAGCTGGAGCGGGTGCGCAAGGCGGGTGCCGTCCGGGCGGCGGAACGGGGCGAGCACCGGCTCCAGTCCGCGCTGCGGCTCATCGGCGCCGGCTGAAGGTCCGCGAAGGCCTCCTTGAGGGACTCCGGGTCCCGGCGAAGTCGTCTATCCGCTGGTCGAGAGAGCGGTGGAGGACTCGTCACAACGGCCTGACACCTTCTCGACTGTCCACAGGGGACACCTTCGGGATGGCCGTACCCGATTCGGGCTTTTTGCGAAGGACTGTCGTGAGTGATAAAGAGGGTTAGAACCGTCCTTACCACTCACGACCCTCCGCAAAAACGTATATATAGGCATCAAACGGATATTCACCTGTCATCTGGCGTCCTTTGTGGACATCGCCCGGCACCGGCAGGCGTTTATGCGACTCTGCCGGGCCCCTGACCTTGGCGGCGGGGAAGGAGGCCTTCACGGACTTGCGAGCAGGGCGTGCAGGGCGGGCAGAAGGATCCGGTCGGCGGGCAGCCAGTCGAGGTCGTCGAGGTCGTGCGCGGAGATCCACCGGACGTCCTTGTGCTCAACCGCCCGCGGCTCGACCCCCGCGCTGACCAGCGAAGCGGCGTAGATCCGCAGCACCTTCCCCTTCGGCAGCGGCACGTCGTCCCCGACCCGGCCCGCGACCGTCACGGCGACGTCCAGCTCCTCCAGGCATTCCCGGGCCAAGGCGGCTTCGTCGCTTTCGCCGTCCTCGACCCGTCCGCCCGGCAGTTCCCATTGCCCGGCGTGGTCGGCGGGCCAAGCCCGCTGCTGCGCCAGCAGCTGTCCGTTCCGCACGATGGCGGCACCCACGATCACCACGCGCTCACCCTACGACCGCACGTGCCCGAACCCGGATCACGCGTGCTTGAACCCGGATCTCGCGTGCTTGAAGCCGGAAGACAGGTGTTCCGCCTCCAAGCACGTGTGTTCGGCCTTCAAGCACGCGTGTTCCGTGCCTGGGCACGCGAATCACGCCGAGGCGCCAGGCCGCGCCGCCTGCCAGACGACCTGGAAACGCGCCCCGCCATCGGGTGACTCACCGACGCGGACGCGGCCCCCTCGGCGGCGGACGGCCTCCGCGACCATCGCCAGCCCCAGCCCGGTGCCGCCGGACGACCGGGCCCGCGAATCGGACACGCGGTAGAACCGGTCGAACACCCGCTCCCGGTGTTCGGGCGCGATCCCCGGCCCGTCGTCGTCGACCACCACCCGCACGGTGGACCGCGCCGCCAGCACCGACACCACGATCTGGCCCCGCGCGTACCGGCAGGCGTTGCGCAGCAGGTTGCTCAGCACCAGCTCGACCTCGGCGTGCGTGGCCAGCGCCCACGCGGTCCCGACCGTGCCGCTCACCCGGATCTCCGGCGCGCCGGCGGGCATCCGCGCGACCGCGGCCCGCACCTCGCTCACCAGCTCGACGGGTTCCGCGGGCGGGACCTCCCCCGCGTCCGACCTCGCCAGCGCCAGCAGCCCGTCGAGCAGCGCGGAGAGCCGTTCCGCCTCCTCCAGGATGTCGGCGAGTGTCTCCTGCGAGAGGTCGGGATCGGGATTGGTGACCGCGACCTCGGCCTGCACGCGGATCGACGCGACCGGCGACCGGAGCTCGTGCGCGGCGTCCCCGGTGAACCGGCGAAGCCGCTCGGCGCCTTCCTCCTGCCTGGCCAGCAACGCGTTGAACTCCTCCGCCAGCGCGCGGAGTTCGTCGTGCGAATCCGGGAGCGGCAGCCGCGCGCCGGGCGGGAGCACCCGCACCGACCCGCGCATCCGCGCCACCGGCCGCAGCGCGAACCGCACCAGCAGCCACGTCGCGATCCCCGCACCCACCGCGCCGACGGACGCGACCACGAACAGCCACAGCCCGCCGGAGTGCACAGCGGTCCCGAAGCCGACCAAGCCCGCACCCGCGACGACGAGCCGTTGCTGCCCGTCGGGGGCGGTGACCACGGTGCCCGCCCACCGCCAGCTGTGCTCACCGCCGGTCGTGACGGGTTCGCCCGCCTTCAGCGCGCGGACGTCGGAAGGGCCGAGGTTCGCGGGCGGGAGGCCGTCCACCGGGCCGCCGCCGGTGTCGAGGACGCGGACGGTGACCGCCGATCCCGACGGCGCCCGTCCCGCGGCGACGTCGGCCTTCGCGGTTTCCAGCTGGGCACTCAGCTCGTCGTCGACCGAGCCGATCAGCAGCGGCTGGAGGTTGTCCCCCGCGACCGCCGCCAGCCCGAGCAGGAAACCGAGCGTGACCGTGGCCGTGAGCAGGGTGATCCGGACCTCCAGCGATCGGCGGCGCCACCAAGACGGCGAGCCGATCACCCCTGTCCCGCCGGGGCGATCACTTCGTCGAGCTGCGGGTCCGACGCCAGGTAACCGTGCCCGCGCACGGTCCGGACCAGCGCGCCCGCGCCGACCGCGTCGAGTTTGCGGCGCACGTAACCGACGTAGACCTCGACGACGTTCCGGGTCGCGGCCTGCTCGTCACCCCAGACGGCGCGCAGCAGCTCGTCCTTGGTGACGACCGTTCCCGCCCGGCCGGCCAGCACCTCCAGCAGCGCGAACTCACGGGGGCTGAACGCCACCTCGACGCCGTCGTAGCGGACCTGCCGCAGGCTCCGGTCGACTTCGAGCGCGCCGATGCGCAGCGGCCCGCGGATGGCCTCCGGCGAGGCCCGCCGCAGCACCGCGCGCACCTGTGCGACCAGGACGACGAACGAGAACGGTTTCACGAGGTAGCCGTCGGCACCGAGGTCGAGGCCGTCCGCCTGGTCGACCTCGCCGTCTTTCGCCGAAATCATCAGTACCGGTGTGGTGACACCGAGGGCGCGCAGGCGTTCGAGCACGCGGTAGCCGGAAAGGCCGGGGAGCATGATGTCGAGCAGGACGACGTCGAAGGACCCCGTCTGCGCGAGCCGCAGACCGCTGGGGCCGTCGGCCGCCGTGACCACGTCCATGTCCTCGGCGCGCAGCCCCCGCTGCAACGCCTTGCGCACGCCGGGCTCGTCGTCGACCACCAGTACTCGAGGTTTCACGTCCCTCATCATTCACGCTTCGACCAGCTCACGCGCGACCTCTCAGCGCCATCTCAGCTCCGGCGGCGGAGTCTGAGTGGTGTCTCAGCGTTTCCGGGGAAGCGTTGTCGCCAAGACCCGAGCACACTCCGGGTTCGGGGAAACAGGGAGAGACAGCATGGATCCGAAGAGGAAGGCCATCACCGCGGCGGTGGTGGGGACGGCTCTCGGCGTCGGCGGGCTCGTCGTCGTCGCGATGCCGGCCACCGCGGGCGACGCGCCCGTCTTGCCGCAGGTCAGCGCCGAAGAGCTGGTGCGGTCGACGCTCAACGCGAAGCCGTCGGCGTTCGACGGGAAGGTCAAGGTCAGCAACGACCTCGGCCTGCCGCAGGTCGGCAGCACCCTGCCCGGTGTATCGGCGCTTAACATCGACTCGGCGCAGGTTTCGACCGACGGCACGGGCAAGAGCAAGATCTCGCTCACCGAGGGTTCCAGCCAGCAGACCATCGTCCGGAACGGCCAGACCGTCTGGGAGTACGACTCCAAGGACAACTCGGCCACCAAGGTGACCATCCCGGCCGATCTGGCCAAGGAGCACCAGGACAAGGCCCAGACCGTCGACCCGGCCTCGGTCGCCTCGGAACTGCTCGCCAAGGTGCGCGAGAGCAGCACGATCGCCGTCGACGGGACGGCCTCGGTGGCGAACCGGGCCGCGTACGAACTGGTGCTGACCCCGAAGCCGACCGAGCGGACGCTCCTGCGCGAGATCCGCGTCGCGATCGACGACCAGACCCGGCTGCCGCTGCGGGTCACGGTGCTGGCCAACGGCACGTCCGCCCCGGCGTTCGAGGCTTCGTTCAGCGAGATCAACTTCGCGGCCCAGCCCGGGTCGAACTTCGAGTTCACCCCGCCCAAGGGCGCGAAGGTGACCGAGAAGACGGCCGAGGTCGACCCGAAGAACCGTGAGCTGGCCGAGCAGGCGAAGTCCGAGATCAAGGTCGTCGGCGACGGCTGGGACACCGCGATCACCGGCAAGATCCCGGCCGACGCGCTGGCGAAGGCCGGCGAGGCCAAGGACGAGCAGGGCCGCCAGGTCGACCCGAAGGCGCTGCTTTCACGGTTCGCCAAGCCGGTCAGCGGTGCCTGGGGCAGCGGCTGGCTGGTGACCACCAAGGTCGGCACCGGCGTACTGACCGACGACGGCCGCTACGCCGTCGGCGCGGTGCCGGAGCAGGTCCTCTTCGAGGCCTTGGCCGCGAAGTGACCACCACGTTCGAAGCCGGAGCGGACGCTTCCCAGGAGGCGTCCGCTCCGGCGGTACCCATGGCGGCCCGCACCAGGGGCCTGCGCAAGGTCTACGGCCGTACGGTGGCCGTGGACCACGTCGATCTCGACGTCCCCGAAGGCGCCGTGCTGGGGATGCTCGGCCCCAACGGTTCGGGCAAGACGACGACCATCCGGATGCTGCTCGGTCTCGTGCGGCCGACCGAGGGCGAGGTCGAACTCTTCGGCAAACGGATGCCCGACGAGGCGGCGCACGCGTTGCCCGATGTCGGCGCGCTGGTCGAGGGGCCGGGTTTCCACCCTTTTCTCTCCGGGCGGGAGAACCTGCTGCGCGTGGCCGCGGCCGAACCGCGGCTGGCCTCGGCGGGAATCCCCGGAGCGGTCGACGCGGCGCTTGAGCGCGTCGGCCTGACCGGCGCCGCCACCCGGCGCTACAAGGGCTATTCGCTGGGGATGAAGCAGCGGATGGGGCTGGCGAGCGCGCTGCTCGTGCCAAGGCGGATGGTCGTGCTCGACGAGCCGACGAACGGCCTCGATCCGGCGGGCACCAGGGAGATCCGCCGGATCATCGGCGAACTGCACGCCGACGGCGTCACCGTGCTGGTGTCGTCGCATCTGCTGGCGGAGGTCGAGGCGACCTGCACGCACGTCGCGGTGCTCCAGTCCGGGAACGTGATCGCCCAGGGCGAGCTCTCGGAACTGCTGGAGTCGGGGAACGCGGCGCTGCTGGTGCGGACGCCGGACGCCGAACTAGCGGTGGAGACGTTGCGGGAGAACAGGATCGGCAGCAGGCTCACGCCGGACGGCGTCCGCGTCGACCTGACCGCCGCCGAAGCCCCCGACGTGCTGCGTCATCTGGTGACGGCCGGAGTGGCCGTGCACGAGGCGGCGAGGGCGCGGACCGGACTCGAAGACCTGTTCGCCCGGCTGACCCAGCCGGAGTCCACTGTAGACGGTGAGGGGGAGTCGTGACCCACGCTCTGGCCGCGGCACCCGCGGCACGGACCGGGCAGGACACTGTCGGCCTGCTCCGGCTGTATCGCGCCGAACTGCGCTGGATCTTCCGGCGGCCCCGCACGCTCGCCGTACTGGGCCTGCTCGCGTTGATCCCGGTGATCATCGGGGTCGCGCTGACGTTCGTCGACGCTTCGGAAACGAGCGGCGGACGGGATGGCGCGCTGCTCGCTTCCGCGGTCAACAACGGCTTCATCCTGCCGGTCGCGGCACTGACCATGACACTGGGGTTGCTGCTCCCCCTCGCTTCGGCGATGGCCGGGGCGGACGCGATCGCCGGCGAGGCGGCCCACGGGACGCTGCGCGGCTGGCTGATCGCGCCGGTCGGCCGGGGCAGGCTGCTCGCGATCAAGGCGTTCGGCGTCGCGACGGTTTCGACGATCGCCGTACTGGCCATGACGTTCACCGGATTCGTCACCGGCCTGCTCATCAGCGGCACCGACTCGATGTTCACCCTCACCGGCTCGACGCTGAGCGTCTGGGACGCGCTGGGCCGCGTCCTGCTCGTGGCCGCGTGGGTGGTCCTGCAACTGTGGGCGGTCGGCGCGGTCGCGCTCGCGATCTCGGCGTTCACCGAACATCCGATGCTGGTCGTCGCCTCGGTGCTGGCCGGGACGATCGTGTTCACCATCCTCGGTTTCCTGGACGCGGTGTCGTGGCTGCATCCGTTCCTGCTCAACGAGAACTGGTCGCAGGCGCCCGCATCGGTGTTGATGGACCCGGTGGACACCGCGTTGCTCGGCGAAGGGGCACTGCGCGCTGCCTGCTACATCGCCATCGGGCTCTCGATCGCCTACGCGCGACTGACCACCCGGGACGGCTGAAGGATCCACGACCTCCGCGCTCAGTTGAGCGCGGAGGTCGAGCGGACACCGGGCCAACCTTAAGGGAACCCTGTCAGCAGGTAACGAACCACAGACTAATCGGCCACACCCTTGTGCACTCGGTCCGGTTTGTGTCGACTTGTCCCCCATGTTCCAGACAACGTGGTCCCTGCCACATCCCCTGTCCGCATCCGACCAGGTGCTCGCCGCGGAAAGTGGCATGCTGTCGGGGATCGAGAACACGATCAACAGCGTGTTCAAACCGATCTCCGACGCAGTGTCCGGCTTCGTGTTCGCCGAGGTCACCGTCTTCGGCGTCACCTTCCCCTGGATCGTCGCCTGGCTGGTCGTCGCCGCGGCCGCCTTCACCGTCTACTTCGGCTTCGTCCAGTTCCGGGCCTTCCGCCTCGCCACCCAGATCGCCCGCGGCCAGTTCACCCGCCCGGACGAGCCCGGCGAGATCTCCCACTTCCAGGCCCTCAGCTCGGCCCTGTCCGGCACGGTCGGCCTCGGCAATATCGCCGGTGTCGGCGTCGCGGTCACCATCGGCGGAGCCGGTGCCACCTTCTGGATGATCATCTGCGGTCTCCTGGGCATGTGCACCAAGTTCGTCGAGTGCACGCTCGGGGTGAAATACCGCGAGGTGCACGCCGACGGGACCGTTTCCGGCGGCCCGATGCACTACCTGCGCCGAGGTATCGCCGAACGCTTCCCCACCAAGGGCGGACGCACTCTCGGCAAGATCCTCGCGGCGGGCGCGGCGGTGATGATCCTGTTCTTCGGCATCGCCGGCGGCAACATGTTCCAGGCCAACCAGAGCTTCGCTCAGCTGCGCAACGTCACCGGCGGTGACGAAGGCTTCCTCGGCGGCGACGGCGCGGCCCTGATCTTCGGGATAGCACTCGCCGTCTTCGTCGGCCTCGTGATCGCCGGCGGTATCAAGTCCATCGGCGCGGTGACCAGCAAGCTCGTGCCCACCATGGGCATCGTCTACGTGGTCGCCTGCCTGGTCGTCATCGGCGCCAACATCACCTCGGTGCCCGCCGCCTTCGGCGAGATCATCAGCGGCGCGTTCGCTCCCGAAGGTGTGGCCGGTGGCGCCATCGGCGCGCTGATCGTGGGTTTCCAGCGTGCGGCGTTCTCCAACGAGGCCGGTCTGGGCTCCGCCCCCATCGCGCACTCCGCCGTCCGGACCAAGCACCCGATCACCGAAGGTTACGTGGCTCTGCTCGAGCCGTTCGTCGACACCGTGATCGTGTGCACCATGACCGCGCTGACGGTGATCATCGCCAAAACCCAGTTCTGGACCGACGCCAAGGCCACCGTGGCCGCGGGCGGCCCCACCCCGGACGGGGTGACGGTCACCTCCGAATCGTTCGCCAGCGCGCTGCCTTGGTTCCCCTACGTGCTCACCGTGGCCGTGGTGCTCTTCGCCGTGTCCACCATCATCACGTGGGGTTACTACGGACAGAAGGCCTGGACCTACCTGTTCGGCAAGAGCGCGCTCAGTGAGCGGCTCTATCACGTGGTGTTCTGCCTGTTCGTGGTGGTGGGGTCGGTGCTCACCCTCGGCAGTGTCCTGGACTTCGCCGACGCCGTCCTGTTCCTGCTCGCGCTGTTCAACATCATCGGGCTCTACCTGCTCGCCCCGGTCGTCAAACGGGAAATGACCAACTACCGCCAGCGCCGCCGTGAGGGAGAGGTCGTCCGCGTCAAGTGACCCGCGGGTGCGTGAGGCCTTGTCCGGCCTCACGCACCGCGAAGCGGCACCAGGTTTCGGCGCCCGCCACTCCGGGTATTTGGTCCCGACGACCCGAGCCGTCCGGATCTGCCGCCGACGCCGCGCGAAGGCACATAGTCGTGTTGACGCACTGTCCGAGGTAAGGAGCGAATCGTCGTGAACGAGCAAGCGGACAGGCCCGTGGTCGCCGGGGTCGACGGAAACGCGTCCTCGCTACTGGCCGTCCGCTGGGCGGCGGCGGAAGCGCGTCGCCGAGGGGCCGGACTCCGGCTGGTACTCGCGTTCGACAAGGACTCCCTGGAGTATCCACAACCCTTGCCGACGCGCGAAGAGCTCGCGGAAATGGCGGAGATGCGAGGACACCGCCTGCTCCGCGAGGCCGAAGACGTGGCACGGAAGGTGGAACCTTCCCTGAAGGTCGCTCTGGACCTGCGTCACGAGAAGCCGGCGCAGGCGTTGCTGGCGATGTCGGAGGACGCCGGCCTGCTGGTGCTCGGCCCGGAACAGATCCGTCCGCTGGGCAGGCTGCTGGTCGGCTCGGTGTCGATCGCCCTCGCGGCGCACGCGAAGTGCCCGGTCGCGGTGGTGCGCTCTCACGTAGCCGAGGACGACCCGCCCACGGAAGGCCAGGTCGTGGTCGGTGTCGACGGCTCGCACACCGGCGATGCCGCGCTGGCGCTCGCCTTCGAACAGGCTTCAAGGCGCGACGCGCCGCTGGTCGCGGTCCACACCTGGGACGACGTCCTCCCGTCGGCACTGTTCGACGAAACAGAGTGGACGTACAACGCCAGCGACATCGAGGAGCGCGAGAGCGAAGTGCTGGCCGAGCGGCTCGCCGGCTGGCAAGGCCGGTATCCGGACGTCTCGGTCGAGCGCGTCGTCACCCGAGGGAAGCCGGCTGAAGTGTTGCTCGGATACGCCGACCGTGCTCAGCTCCTCGTGGTCGGTACCCGTGGCCGGGGCGGATTCGCCGGGATGCTGCTCGGGTCGACCAGCCAGCAGGTGCTTTCGTACGCGCTATGCCCGGTCATCGTCGCCCGTTCCCCCGAGCGTTAGCGGGAGCCGGGCGACGCCGTCCGGGTCCAGCGCGAGGCACACGGTGTCACCGGGGCGCAGATCGGCGGCGACCGGCGCGACCGCGTCCACAGTGGACAGATCCCCGCCGGGAGCTACCACGAGCCGCACGTGCTCCCGCCGGTGCACCACCGCTACGACCTCGCCCTCGACACCTTCCGGGGCGACCCGCAGACCGTGCGGCCTCAGGCCCAGCCGCACCGCGCCGTCCTCGACGTCGGGCAGCGTGACCTCGCCGAGCACGGTCCGCACCGTCCCGCCCGACGCCTCGCCGTCGACGAAGGTGGTCACCCCGAGGAAACGCGCCACGTCCTCGTCCACCGGCTGCCGCCAGACGCGGCGTACCGCGCCCTCCTGCCGGATCTCACCGTCGTCGAGCACGGCGACCCGGTCGGCGAGCGTGAACGCCTCCTCCTGATCGTGCGTGACCAGCAGCGCGGTGATCTTGCTGCGCCGTAACAGGGCCGCGAGGTCGATCGCCAGCTGTTCGCGCAGCCCGGCGTCCAAACCGGACAGTGGTTCGTCCAGCAGCAGCAACCGCGGTTCCGGCGCGAGCGCGCGGGCCAGCGCCACCCGCTGCGCCTGCCCGCCGGACAGCTCGGTCACCCTCCGCCGCTCGTAACCGGCCAGGCCGACCAGATCGAGCAGCGCCCGGATCCGTCCGGCGTGCTCGGCGCGGGGGACGTCGTGCATCCGCAGCCCGAACGCGATGTTGGCGGTGACGTCCTTGTGCGGGAACAGCTGCCCGTCCTGGAACACCAGCCCGAACCCCCGCCGGTGCACCGGGACACCGGAGAGGTCCTCGCCGTCCCACCGCACGGTGCCCGACGTCAGCGGCTCCAGGCCGGTGATCGCCCGCAGCAGCGTCGACTTCCCCGAACCGGACGGGCCGAGCAACGCCAGCACCTCGCCGTCGGCGATGTCCAGCCCGGCGTCCTTCACCGCCGCGAAGGATCCATAGTGGACGGTCAGATCCCGTACCGACAGCGACACTAGAACTCCCCTACCGAATTCTGCCCGCGGACCGCGCCGAACCGGTCGATCAGCACCACCGCCACCACGGTCACGATCATGAGCAGCGCGCAGGCCGCGTAGGCCATCTGGTTGTTCAGCTCCCCCGGCCGCGAGATCAGCGTCGCGACGGCGACCGGCAACGTCGGCGCGTCCGGCCTGGCCAGGAAGCTCGTCGCGCCGAACTCGCCGAGCGCGACCACGTAACCGAATCCGGCCGCCGCGACCAGCGAACGCGCCGTCAGCGGGAGATCGATCTCCCGCCACACCCGGCCGGGGCTCGCGCCGAGCGTCGACGCGGCCTGCCGCAGCCGGACGTCGACCGACCGCAGCACCGGCAGCACCATCCGCACGATCAGCGGGATGATCACCAGCGCCTGCGCGAGCGGCACCAGCAGCGGAGACGTCCGCAAGTCGCCGGGGAGCGCGTCGAGCGTGACGAGATAGCCGAAACCGACGGTCACCGCGGACACACCCAGCGGCAGCATCAGCGCGGCGTCCATCGTCTCGCCCATGCCCCTGGCCAGCCTGCCCGGCGTGCGGCGCAACGCCACCAGCACGACAGAGGCCAGCACACCGACGATCATCGCGAGCGTCGTCGCGTCGAACGCCGTCCGTAGCGACATCGACGCCGCGTCCCAGCCGGAAACCTGAAGGGTGCCTCGGGAGCCGTGCCCGGCGAGCGCTTCGTACCCGGCGAGGCTCCAGCCGTCCGAAGTGGACACTGACTCGACCAGCAACGCCACGATCGGCGTCATCAGGAGCGCGACCACCGCGAGCCCGGCGGACACCGCCCACCACTCGCCACCCCTCGGTCGCCGCGCGGTCTCGCTCCGCGAACGCAGCCGGACCGCGTTCTCCCGGCGCCGCCTCGCCAGCGTGCCGACGACCAGCGCGGCGACGACGGCGGCGAACTGCACCAGCGACAACGCGGCCGCGCCGGAGAGGTCGAGCAGTTCGACCGTGCGCAGGTAGATCTCGGTCTCCAGGGTGCGGTACTTCGCCCCGCCGAGGATGAGCACGACACCGAAACTGGTGGCACAGAACAGGAACACCACCGCGGCCGAAGACGCGACGGCCGGGGCGAGCGCGGGCAGCGTCACCGAGCGGAAGGCACGCCACGGCGACGCGCCGAGTGCCCGCGCCGCGTCCACGGTGCGCGGATCGAGATGGCTCCACAGCCCGGAAACCGTGCGTGCGACGACGGCGACGTTGAAGAAGGCGTTCGCCAGCACCAGGGGCAGCAGGCCGCCGTCGGGCCAGAGGGCGCGGAACGCCAGGCCGACCACGACGGTCGGCAGCACGAACGGCACCAGCACGAGCGTCCGGACCAGCGAAACCCCCGGCAGCCGCACCCGCGCGAGCAGGAACGCGACCGGCAGGCCCGCCAGCACCGCCACGATCGTCGAAACCCCGGCACTGGCGACGGTGAATCCGGCGAGCTTCCAGGTCAGCGGGTCACCGATGGCCGTGCCGACCCCGCCGGAGCCGAATCCGCGCGCGACGATCGCCGCGACCGGCCAGGCGAAGAACACCACGAGGAAGCCGAGCGGCAGCACGGCGAGTGCGGCCAGCCCGGCTCCCCGGGAAGTCAGCCTGGAAGTACTCAGCCCTCTAGAAGAGTGCGCCACTGGGCGATCCACTGCTCGCGCCCGGCCTGGATCTTGGCCGGTTCGAGCGTCTTCGGCTGCTGCGGCTGCGGCGCGGCCTGTGCCCAGCCCTGCGGGAGCTCGACGCCCTGACGGGCCGGGTACACGTACATGTTGCTCGCCACCGTCACCTGGAACTGCTGGGACAGCAGGAAATCCACGACCTTGCGGGCCTTCTCGACCTGCTTGCCGCCCTTCAGCACCCCCGCGTACTCGACCTGGCGGTAGCAGGTGTCCAGCAGTGCCTTCGTGCGCGGCTTGCCGTCGTCACCGATCTCGGCGGCGGGCGAAGAGGCATAGGAGACGACGATCGGGCGCGGACCCTTGCCCGAGGAACCGGAGAATTCCTTTTGGTAGGCCTCTTCCCAGCCGCTGACCGTCTTGAGCCCGTTGGCCTTCAGCTGTGTCCAGTACCCCTGCCAGCCCTCCTCGCCGAACTGGGCGACGGTGCCGAGCAGGAACGCCAGGCCGGGCGACGACGTCGCGGGGCTCTCGGCGACCATCAGGTCCTTGTACTTGGCGTCGGCCAGGTCCGCGAACGACTTCGGCTCCGGGATCCCCTTGTCCGCGAAGTACCGGGTGTCGATGTTGACGCAGACGTCGCCGAGGTCGACCGCGGAGAGCCGGTGCTCGGGGTCGACGGAGTAGCGCTGCGGGCCTCGATCGGCCTCCGGGCTGGTGTACTGCTCGAAAACGCCCTCGGTGAGCGCGCGCGAGGCGAACGTCGAGTCGATGCCGTACGCGACGTCCCCGATCGGGTTCGCCTTGGTCAGCACCAGTTTGTTGGTCAGCGCGCCCGCGTCCCCCTGTTTGAGCACGGAGATCTTGATCCCGGACTGCCGCTCGAACGCGTCGAGGACCTCCTGCGGGGCGAGCCACGAGTCGTGTGTCACGAGCGTGACCGTCGCCGGCGCCTGCGGGTCGTTCCCCGTGTTCCCGGAGAGCGAGCAGCCCGCGACGAGGGCGGCCACCGTGCCTGCCGCAACGACCGTGCGGAGGGCGCGTTTCATCTAGCCTCCTGCGTTCTTCAAGGGGGGACCCGTGGCAAACGTGCAGCGTAGCCGACGGCGTACCACCATGGAGTCATGGCGGAAATCTTGAACGACCAGCAGGCCGACGAAGCCGTGACCAAGCTCTCCGGGTGGACCCGCGACGGCGTGACGATCGAGCGGACGGCGAAGCTGCCGAGCTTCCCCAAGGCCATCGAAGCGGTGGACAAGGTGGCCGAATTGGCGGAGGCGGCCGACCACCATCCCGACATCGACATCCGCTGGCGGACGGTGACGTTCCGGCTCAGCACGCACTCCGCCGGCGGGCTGACGGAGAAGGACTTCTCGCTCGCGTCGCAGATCGACGGGGTACTCGACGGCATGTGACGTCCGCGACGATCGCGCCACGACTCCGCTTCTCGGACGTCATCCCGGTAGGGACACAACGAGAAAGGACGAGTGATGACGCAAGCGATCGTGGTGGGGTTCTCGGCGTTCGGCGCGATGGTGGCGGCCGCCGCCGGAGTGCTCTGGTACACGGCGCGCGATCGGCATCACCAGCACGATCAGTGATCTTGGTCACACCGGCATCCGGCAGGTAACGCGAAGCCTGATCAACGCGCTGTTCCGGGCGGACCTGTCGCTTCTCTCCCCCGGGGAACCGCCGTGAACAATGCCTCCATCACCGCCGCCCAGCGCGCCTGGGTGACCACGTTCGCCGCCGCCATCACGCTGCTGACGATCGTCGTGCTCGGCCTGCTCGGCTAGCTCCTTCTAGCCCGAGTAGGCCTCGCGGGCGGCGACCAGCTCCGGAAGGTGCTTCGCCGCCCATTCACGGCATGCCTCCATCGGCTCGAACAACGTCCGGCCGAGCGAGGTGAGCTCGTATTCCACCCGCGGCGGCGTCTCGTCGTACACCGTCCGCGTGATCATGCCGTCGCGCTCCAGCGCCCTCAGGGTCTCCGTGAGGACCTTCGGCGTGACTCCCCTCAAGGGCACCCGCAGCTCGGAGAATCGGCGCGGCCCTTCTTCCAGGCACAGCACGACCAGGCCCGCCCATTTGTCGCCGATCCTGAACGGGGTCAGGTTCGACGGGCAGCCGGGCGCGAACATGTCGGGACTCAACGGCTTCACCCGTCCGAAGTTACCTTCGCCCACGCCGCCAGTTCGACCGCGGCGTCCTGGTACGAGCGCGAACCGACCGACATCGCGATCACCAGGTCGTACGCGTCGTCTTCCGGCGCGTCGAGGTCGTAGCCGTTCAGACCGTAGAAGACGAACGTCGCCATCCAGGACAGCCGTTTGTTCCCGTCGACGAGCGGATGGTTGCGCACGACCGACTCCAGCAGTACTGCCGCCTTCTCGTGCAGCGTCGGATAGGCGTCCCGCCCCATCAACGAAGCCTGCGGCCGGTGCGCGGCGGAGTCGAGCAGCCCGAGATCGCGGATCTTGGGCACACGGAGATCCTCCGCGAGCGCCAGGAGATCTTCGACGGTCAGGTACTCGATCACTGAGCGAGACGGTCGAGCAGAGCGGCGTAACGCTCGCGGCCGTTCCGGGACAGCGCACGGACACGATCGTCGCGGACGCGGCGCGCGGCGGCCTCGGTGATGGCGCGAACGGTGGCTTCGTGCTTGCTCACGCCGTCGGCCTCCGCCAGCAGGGCGAGAGCGCGCTCCTGCTCGTCGTTCAACCTCAGGGTCATGGCCATTCGCCGATGATACCACTCTGGTAGCACTCGTCCCTGCGCAAACCCGCGGAGCCGCGAATGCCGCTTCCGGGCCGGTGGTCTCGAAATCCAGTGCGCCGGGTCGCCGTGCGGTGAACCGGAAAAAGGGGACGATCGGAGGTTGCCCCGGCGGCCCCGTGACTCTTAGCTACTCGAACGAGTTTCTTCGAGAAGTGAGGGGTGTTCCATGGCAGGTCTGCGCAGACGTGAGGTGCTCGCGGGCGCGGTGGCACTGGCGGGCGCGGCGACGATCGGGCTGAACCCCGGCACCGCCGCCGCGGCCACGCAGCAACGTCCGGGCGCGCAGTTCCCGCCGTCGCTGGAATTCGGCGACTACCCGGTGGTCGCGCGAGTGCGGTCGCGGCGGGCGCTGGAGCACCTGCGGGTGCTCAGCGACAAGATCGGTCCTCGGATCGCCGGCACCGAAGGCGAACTGCGAGCCAAGGACTACATCGCGAAGGTGCTTCGGGACCTGCGCTACCAGGTCACGCTGCAGCCGTTCCCGATCGCCGACAAGTTCCTGGGCAGCCTGTCGATCGGGCGCGACAGCTGGCAGACCGGCTCGTCGCCGCAGGGCGCGCAGGACGTCACGCGCGAGGCCGTCGTCGTCGACGCCGGTGACGGCAGCACGCTGCCCGACGATCTGACCGGCAAGATCGTGCTGATCGCCGCCGTGGCCAACAAGGCCGACGCGTACCTGATGGCCGCGCAGCGCGGAGCGGACGCCGTGCTGCTCGGCCGGATCGGCGCCGACCCGGCACGGAAGCTGTCCGCGTTCTCCCCGACGCTCGCCACCCCGGTCACCATTCCGGTGCTCGGCCTGGCCCAGGTGCAGGTGGAGCGCCTGCGCGAACGGCTCGCCAAGGGCTCGGTCACGGTGAAGGCGACGGCCACCCACCACAAGAACCTGACGTCGTACAACGTCATCGCCGAGCGGCCGGCCACGTTCCCCGGCAAGGACGACGGCGTGGTCATGGTGACCGCGCACTACGACAGCGTCCCCGGCTCCCCCGGCGCCAACGACGACGGCAGCGGCACCGTGCTCTGCCTGGAACTGGCGCGTGTCCTGCGATACCTGCCGACGAACAAGACGCTGCGGTTCGCGCTGTGGGGCTCGGAGGAGTACGGGCTGATCGGTTCGCGGCACTACGTCAAGAACCTGTCCGACCCGGAAGCCAAGCGGATCGCGGGCTGTTTCCAGAACGACATGGTCGCCACCAGCTGGGACCCGGCGATCACCTACTGGCTGCTTTCGGTCGACGGCGCCGACAACGCCACGACCGCCGCCGTCAACGCCGCCGCCAAGCGGCTCGGCTACGACCCGCGGGTCAAGGGCCCGGTGGCGCGCGGTTCGAGCGACCACGTGCCGTTCTTCGAGCGCGGGATCGCTTCGGGCAACTTCAGCTGGCGCGGCGAATCCGGCCCGGCGCTGCTGGAGCCGACCTACCACACGCCGGAAGACACCATCAAGGACAACGTTTCCCTTGAGCGGCTTCAGGTTTCGCTGGAGCTGATCGGCTCGGCGGCGTACAGCCTACTGCGGAAGTAGTGAGGTGTCGTGAGTGGTGAGGATTGTCGCAGGGCACGCGCTCGGTTGCCCTGGCCGACAGGAGCCGACCGCGCCCCTGGGTGTCCACTAAGGACACTTTTCGCTGACTCAATGTCCGACTGATGCCCGGATAGGCGATTGCACGAAGGGGTCGTGAGTGGCGTTTCGGGTTAGAACCCGAAACGCCACTCACGACCAACCCGACCCACGACCAACCCGACCCACGACCAGGACCGAAGGCGCCCCCTTCGTCGCATCAGACACAGCGAAGGGAGCCTTCACCCCCCGTCAACCCCGCCCAAGATCAACTTAGGCACGTGACATTGGGTTCCAACCGTTCTCACCACTCACCGACGCCTGGCTCTCGACGCGCCAAGCGAGCCAGCGAAACTTCCCGCGGTCTCCAGTAAGATCGGTGTAATCCGTCCATCTCGCTTCATAGCGGCCGCGCAGCGTGCGGTCGCTGGCAGGTGCCGGGGCGACCTCGGTGCCCCAGTGGAGCTTGCCTGTCAGGACCGCCCCTTCGTGCAGACGGTATTGGGCGTCTCGCGTCAGCCTCGACCCGGGCGGGTTCCAGAGACCCGGAACATTACTGAGCAGAATGGCGAGACCGTCGTCGCCCCAACCATTCTCGACGAACCGCTCCAAACGCGATACGTCGAACACGAAATTCCTGCGGACCAGATCCATGGCGGTGTGGTCGCGAAGCGAGAACCACTCAGCGTCCGCCCCCTGCTCGCCTGCCCATCGGGCGGTGGCGTACTTGAACTCCACCAGCGTCCTCCTGGCGCCTGAGCACACGAGATCCACGAATTCACGCCGGTCGCCGGGCTGTCGCATTTCGAGTCGGATCTTCAGCTCGGGCGCCAGTCCGGCAAGTGTTTGCGCGAAGGCGAACTGAAAGTCGGCCTCCGAATGGAAGACCGGACGGACGGCGGACAGCGAAGCCATGACTTCGGACAGCAGGATCCGGTCGGCGATCAGCACGCAGACCAGCGTTCCATACCGAGGTCGCGCCCGAGCTGTTCCTGACGACTCTGAACTCGGATCGTTTCGTCGCCGATCCGGCATCGCGGCACACCACGGCTCTCCGATGCACACCAGGCTCAAGATTGTCGGCGAACCTCGACACCCTGAAGAAGTGAGATCTTCACACAGGTGCACGGCAGGCTGACGAGCCGAGTCGAAGCCGTCGAGGGAAGCAAGTCCACGACCATATGCTCCACACTGTTCGGTGTTCGGCCAATACCGAACACCGAACAGTCACTCCATGCAGCGAACCGCGGGCCCGAGTTGCACCCCGACCGATCAGACGTTGAAGCGGAACTCCACGACGTCCCCGTCGGCCATGACGTAGTCCTTGCCCTCCATGCGCACCTTGCCCGCCGACCGGGCGGCGGCCATGGAGCCGTGCTCGATCAGATCGGCGAAGGACACGACCTCGGCCTTGATGAAGCCGCGCTCGAAGTCGGTGTGGATGACGCCCGCGGCCTGCGGGGCGGTCGCGCCCTGCGGGATCGTCCAGGCGCGTGACTCCTTGGGCCCCGCGGTCAGGTACGTCTGCAGGCCGAGGGTGTGGAAGCCGGCGCGCGCCAGCGAGTAGAGACCGGGCTCGTGCTGGCCGACGGACTCCAGCAGCTCGCGCACGGACTCCTCGTCGTCCAGTTCGAGCAGTTCGGCTTCGACCTTGGCGTCGAGGAACACCGCGTCGGCCGGGGCGACCAGCTTGGCCAGCTCCTCGCGGCGCGACTCGTCGGTCAGGATGCCTTCGTCGGCGTTGAAGACGTAGAGGAACGGCTTCGTGGTGAGCAGGCTCAGCTCGCGCAGGGCCTCGAAGTCGACCTCCTTCTGCGCCTGGAAGAGGGTCCGCCCGGCGTCGAGGATCTCCTTCGCCTTCTGGGCGTTGTCGAGCGCGGGCTTGTTCTCCTTCTTCGTCCGCGCTTCCTTCTCCAGCCGCGGCAGCGCCTTCTCCAGGGTCTGCAGGTCGGCGAGGATCAGCTCGGTGTTGATCGTCTCGATGTCGCTGCCGGGGTCGATGCGGCCGTCGACGTGGATCACGTCCGGGTCGTCGAACACGCGGATGACCTGGCAGATCGCGTTGGCCTCGCGGATGTTCGCGAGGAACTTGTTGCCGAGGCCTGCGCCCTCGGAGGCACCCTTCACGATCCCCGCGATGTCCACAAAGGACACGACGGCGGGCACGGTCCGCTCGGAGCCGAAGACCTCGGCGAGCTTGTCCAGCCGCGGATCCGGCAGCGGGACGACGCCGACGTTGGGCTCGATCGTGGCGAACGGGTAGTTCGCCGCGAGCACGTCGTTGCGGGTCAGCGCGTTGAACAGGGTGGACTTGCCGACGTTGGGCAGGCCGACGATGCCGAGGGTGAGACTCACGGGCCAGAAGTCTACGTGCCGCCCGCCGCCCCATCCGCCGAGGCCTTGATCGCCGTGTCGGATTTCCGCCAGCCGTGCCTCCGACCTGGTGGCACGATCGATGTCATGACCGAGCAGACCCTGGCCGAACGGGCCGTCTGGCGCGACGCCGAACGGTGTTACCGCGCCGTCGCCGCCCGTGATTCCCGGTTCGACGGCCAGTTCATCATGGCCGTCGCCACCACTGGGATCTACTGCCGTCCGTCCTGCCCCGCGTCGACGCCGAAGCAGCAGAACGTCCGCTTCTACCCGACGTCGGCGGCCGCGCAGGCCAACGGCTTCCGCGCCTGCCGCCGCTGCCTGCCCGACGCCGTCCCCGGCTCCCCCGACTGGGACATCCGGGCCGACCTCGCCGCACGGGCGATGCGGCTCATCTCGGACGGGACCGTCGAACGCGACGGCGTCCCGGGGCTCGCGCGGCGGCTCGGCTATTCCGAACGGCAGCTCGGCCGCGTCCTCACCGCGGAGCTCGGTGCCGGGCCGCTGGCCCTGGCGAGGGCCCACCGGGCGCACTCGGCGCGGCTGCTGATCGAGATGTCCGGCCTCCCGCTGACCGACGTCGCGTTCGCCGCGGGCTTCTCCAGCGTCCGCCAGTTCAACGAGACGATCCGGGAGGTCTTCGCGACGACGCCTTCACAGCTTCGCGCCGCGAGCCTGCGCCGTCGTAAGGCCGAGGAGCTGCCGACCGGGACACGGTTGAGCCTGCGGCTGCCGTTCCGCAAGCCGTTCGACGCGGCCGGGGTGCTGGACTTCCTGGCCGACCAGGCCGTCCCCGGCGTCGAGCACGTGACACGCGACGATTCCGGAGTGACCGGCTACGGGCGCACGCTGCGGCTCGCGCACGGCCCCGGCGTCGTGTGGCTGACGGCGAAGGACGACCACGTTCGCTGCGACCTGCGGCTCACCGACCTGCGCGACCTGAGCAGCGCGGTGGCCAGGGTGCGGCGGCTGCTCGACCTCGACGCCGATCCCGAGGCGGTCGCGCGGGTCCTCGGGGCCGACCCCGCCCTCGCGCCGCTGGTCGAGGCGATCCCCGGCATCCGGGTACCCGGCACCGTCGACGGCGACGAGTTCGTGCTGCGCGCGATGCTGTCCCCCGCTGAGGCGGCGTCGCTCGCCGACGCTCTCGGTGAACGCCTGCCCAGCTGCGACGAGTCGCTGGAAGGGCTGACCACGCTGTTCCCGACGGCGGCCCAGGTCGCCGAACACGGCCCGGAACGAGTGGCCGCGGTGGCCCGCGCGCTGGCGGACGGGGTGGCGGTCCACGTCGGCCGCGATCCCGGGGAGCTGCGGGCGGAACTGCTGGACGTCCCGGGAATCGGGCCGGGGACCGCGGACTACGTCCTGATGCGCGTGCTGGGCGCGCCGGACGTCCTGCTGACCGGTGACCCGGCGCTGCGCCGTGGAGCGGCGGCGCTGGGCATCACCGACGACGAAACGACGCTGGCCGAACGCGGACGGGCCTGGCAGCCCTGGTCCTCGTACGCCGGCATGTACTTGTGGCGCGCCGAAAAGGGAGAATGATGAGCATCGCGTACTGGTCCACAATGGACACCAAGATCGGCCCGTTCACCGCCGTGGTGGCGGGCGACGGGGCCGTGCTCGCCTCGGGCTGGACCGGCGACGTCGTCGAACTGACGCCGCTGATCTCGCCTTCCCTCACCCCTGGCGAAGTGAAGCAGCGACGGGACCTGGGCCCGGTGAGCACCGCGATCCGCCGCTACCACGACGGCGAACTGGACGCCGTCGCCGATATCGAGGTTCGGCAGCGGTCCGGCGCTTTCCGGGAGCACGCTTGGGAAATCCTGCGGAAGGTGCCCGCGGGCGAACCGGTCAGCTATGCGGAGTACGCGGCGCTGGCGGGGAATCCGGCGGCGGTGCGGGCGGCCGCGTCGGCGTGCGCGAAGAACGCGGCGGCGCTGTTCGTGCCGTGCCACCGGGTGGTGCGGACCGGCGGCGGCGTGGGGAACTTCCGGTGGGGTGTCCCGGCGAAGCAATGGCTGCTGACGCACGAAGCGGCCTGACCTCCTCACGCAAGTGCTATGAAAGGCCCCTTCATTGCAAATTTTGCAATGAAGGGGCCTTTCATAGCACGGGGCGGCAGGGTCAGGCGGCATGGATCTCCACCGAAGAGCCCGTACGCGACTTCCGGATCCGCAGCCTCGTCGGGATCCGCTGCCGCAGTTCCTCCACGTGCGAGACCAGCCCGACCACGCGACCGCCGGCGCGAAGCTCGTCGAGGATGTTCATGACGATGTCGAGCGTCTCGGCGTCCAGCGTGCCGAAGCCCTCGTCGATGAACAGCGTGTCCAGCAGCGCTCCGCCGGTTTCGGCGGCGACGACGTCAGCGAGGCCCAGTGCCAGCGAGAGTGACGCGAGGAAGGATTCGCCGCCCGAAAGCGTCTTCGCGGGCCGGATGGTGCCGGAGTAGTCGTCGAGCACGTCGAGGCCGAGCCCGCCGCGGGTGCCCCGCGCCCCGGCCGCGTCGGAATGCACGAAGGAGTAGCGGCCTTGGCTCATCGTCCGCAGGCGGGCCGTCGCCGCGACCGCGACCTCCTCCAGCCTCGCGGCGAGGACGTACGAGCGCAGCGACATCTTCCGCGCGTTCTGCCCACGACCGTTGACCACCTCGGCCAGCGCCTTCAGTTCGAGATACTCCTCTTCGACCGGCGCCAGTTCCGCCATCAAGGACGTCATCCGCTCGGCCAGCCCGGTCAGGTCCGTGTGCCGCGTCTTCGCCGTCCGCAGCGCCGCGAAGGCCTGCTCGGCCTCGGCTCGCGTGTCCTGCGCCGTGTCCGCCGAAGCGGCGACGTCGATCTCGTCCTCCGGCGAGATGCCGAACAACTCGGGCTGCGCGAGTTCCTCGCGGGCGGCCCGCTCCATCACGTTCGCGTCGGCGAGGCTGGCTTCCAGTTTCATGATCTGCTCGTCCGGCCGCGCCGCGGCGCGCATCTCGTCGAGGTCCGCGAAACCCTTTGCCCGCAACGCTTCCTTGACCAGTTTCGCTTGCTCGTCACGGCGCTCGCGGGCACCCGCGACGGTCAGCCGCGCTTCGGCCAACGCGTCGAGGCGGGTCGCGAAGCCGAGCAGATGACGCCGCCGGGTGGCGACGTCGGCGAACTCACCGCGCGCGGCCTCCAACCGGCGTTCGCGCTCGGCCAGCCGCTCGGCCAGCCCGCGCACCTCGGTCGCCACCTCGACCGCGCGGCGTTCGGCCGCCCCGCGCTGTTCGGTCAGCTGCTCGATCTTCCGTTCCAGTTCGAGGAGCCGCGTCTCGAGAGCGGGCTTTCGGCGAGCCGTCTCCGACAGCGTCGCGACCAGGTCGCGCGCCTCGGCGAGCCCGGCCCGCAATGTCTCCTCGGTGTGCTCGCCCAGCCGCTCGATCAGGACGGTCAGGCGGTTTTCGGCTTCCTGCATCGCGGCTTTCGCCTTCTCGCGCCGCGCGTGCGCCTGCTGCTCCGCGGCTTCGGCGCGGCGCTCGTCCTCGGGGTCGACCAAGCCGCCGGTGTGCGTCGCCGGCGACGGATGCTCCGTCGCGCCGCAGACCGGGCAGTCTTCGCCCGGGTGAAGACCGGCGGCGAGTTCGGCCGCCATTCCTTCGAGACGCCGTTCCCGCAGATCCAGCCGGTGCTGACGGGCCTGCTGATGGCCGTCCACGGCCTCGCTGACCGCCGCGCGTGCCCGCTCGACGGCCTGTCGTGTCCTGGGCACCTCTTCGGCGTCACGAACCAGCGCGGTCAGCTCGTCGACACGAGCGCGGGCGCCGTCGAGCTTCGCTTCGGCTTCGGCGGCAGCGGCCGCTTCGGCCCGCAAAGCCGAGACCTTCTCCGGCGCCGCGCCGAGCTCGGCGGCGAAGTCCTCGGCCTGCTTCTTCGCCTTCTCAGCGGCGGCGTTCAGCTGATCGCGGCTGACCAGATCCCGTTGCTGCTGCTCGCTTTCCGCCACGAGTTCGGCGAGCGCGCCCGCTTCTTCCCGCAACCCGCCGGCGCGAGCGCGAAGCTCGGCTGCCGAACTCTCCACCGCGTCCGGCACTTCCCGAGCCCGGAGCGCCTCGGCGGCTTCGGCCTCCGCGAGCTGATCCAGCCTGCGCTCGAGGAGATCCGCCTCCGCGACGACACCCGCCGCACGATGCGCCGCCTCGACTTCTTCCGCCCACTCCGCACGCTGGCCCGCCTGCTCGGCGATCACCGACAACCGCGTGTACGCGGTGCGCACCCGGCGGATCCGTTCGGCGGTGGACCGGTTCTCCTGCCAGACCGCTTCAGCCTTCTTGGCCGCCGTCCGAGCCTTCGTGTCGCGTTCCTGGGCCTCGGCGACGCGCCGTGCCGACTCGGCGAGCACCTCCCCGACCCACTCGGCCTGCCCTTCCTCGGGCGCCTCCTGCCCCGCGACCTGCGCGAACCGCGCGACCCACTCCCGAAGCGTCTGCTGCCGCGCCTGCAACTCGCGGCCGCGTTCGGCACGCAGATTCGCGAACCAGTTCTCGACGTCGGAGAAGCGCTCGGTGCCGAACAGCCGCTCCAGCAGCTCCTCGCGTTCGGCCGTGTTCGCGCGCAGGAACCGCGCGAATTCGCCCTGCGGCAGCAAGACCACCTGGAAGAACTGCTCGTGCGTCATGCCGATGAGCCGCTCGACCGTGCGCGCGACCTCGTCGATCCGCGTGATGCCCTCGGCCACGTGTCCGGCGGGTACGGTGCCGACCCAGCTCAGCACCGCCTTCGCCTGCTGGACGGTCATTCCTTCGCCACGGCGCTTCGGTCGCTGGTACTCGGGGTTGCGCGCGATCCGCATCCGCTGCCCCTGCACGGTCAGTTCCAGGACGACCTCGGTGACCTGGTCGGGCTCGGCGAGGTCGCAGCGCAGCCGTTTGACCTCGCCCCGCGCGCCGGGGACGGTGCCGAACAACGCGAACGCGATCGCGTCGAGCAGGGTCGTCTTCCCCGCTCCGGTGTCACCGTGCAGCAGGAACAGCCCATCGGCGCCGAGCACGTCGAAGTCCACCACCTCGCGGCCCGCGTACGGACCGAAAGCGGCGACCTCCAACCGGTGCAACCTCATACTTCGCGCTCCCTGCCCGCCGCGCCCAGCGCCGCCAGCACCAGCCGCTCTTCGCTCTCCGACGGCGCGGATCCGCGGCAGTCCTCCAGGAAACTCCGGGTGATCTCGACGTCGGATCGCCCGCGGACGGCTTCGGCGTACTTCAGCGCGGCACCGTCGTGCCCGCCTTCCGGCTGCCAGTCCATGTGCACCGCGTAGGGAAACCGCTCACGCAGCTTGCGCATGGCGTCGATCGGGCGGACCCGGTCGGTGACCGTGAAGGAGAGGAAGTGTTCGGTGAGGCCGTCGTGCTCCGGATCGGAAAGGAGATCCGCCAGCTCGCCCCGCAGCATCGCGAGGTGGCGCGGCACCGGTAGTTCGTGGCGCCGGACCTCGGCGAGCCCATCGGCGCCGAGTTCCACCAGCCAGACCGATTTCCGTTGGCGCGTCTCGGAAAACGAGTACGCCAGCGGGCTGCCCGAATAGCGCAGGTGCTCGGCGAGGGTCTGCGGGCCGTGGAGGTGGCCGAGTGCGACGTAGTCGACGCCGTCGAACACCGAACCCGGCACCTGTTCGACGCCGCCGACCGCGATGGTCCGCTCGGATTCGGTCGGTTCGCCGCCGGTGACGAAGGCGTGCGCGAGCACCACCGAACGCGTTCCGGACGGCCGTCCCGCGAGATCCGCCCGGACCCGCCGCATCGCCTCGGTGAGGACGCCGGTGTGGCCGCGGGCCTCGGGTACGCCAAGGGCGTGACGCGCGGGCTCCGGTTCGAGATACGGGATCCCGTAGAGCGCGACCTCGCCGTGCTCGTCGGACAGCAGCACCGGCTCGGCGAGCCCGTCGATCGTGGCGCGCAGGTGCAGCCCGCCCGCCGCGGCGAACTCGGCGAACGCGCCCAGCCGCGGCGCGGAGTCGTGGTTGCCCGGTGTCATCACCAGTGCCGCGCCGGCCTGACGGATCCTGCCCAGCGCGGTCGTGGCCACGCGGACGGCCTCCGCCGAGGGCACCGCGCGGTCGTAGATGTCGCCGGACACGAGCACGACGTCGACCGACTCGGCGGCCACGAGATCGGCGAGATGGCCGAGCACGGTTTCCTGCTCGGCGAGCAGATCGGCGCCGTGGAAGGTACGGCCGATATGCCAGTCGGACGTGTGCAGGAGCTTCACGCAGCCCAAGGTAGGGCCGCGCACCGGCCGGAGAGGGGAGGCGCGCCCTTGACGGCACTGCGCTTTCCGACACGCCGGGGACGGCGCAGGTCAGATACGGAGCGCGACCGCGCCGTTCCATTCTTGTCGGTGGGTTCCGCCATGATGTCCCCGACTCGGATCCGGAGGGGAGGTACCGGTGGCGACGGTGATCACCACCGCGGCCGTCGTGCTCGCGTTGCTGCTGCTCGCGGCCGTCGCGCTGTTGTGGCGGCTGTACAACGACGGCATGCGGAGGGCGGACGCGGCGGCGAAACAGGTCGCCGCCGAGCGGGCGAAGGCCGATCAGCAGCAGCTCGCGCTGCGCCGGTACGAGGTCGCGTTCGCCTCGATCAGCGGCCGGGGCGAGCTGGGCGAGCAGGTCCTCCTGGAGACCGCACGAGCGCTCGGGCTCCGCGAGGAGCTGCACTTCACGCTGCAAACGGACCTGGCGGGCGGCGGCGCCGCGAAACCGGACATGGTTCTGCGGGTCGGCGGCGGCCGGACCGTGCCGGTGGACGCGAAGGCGAGCATGGCCTGCTGGGCCGAGGCCGTCGAGACCGACGACCCCGAAGAACGGCTGGACGCGCTGCGCGTCCACGTCCGGCAGCTCCGGTCGCGGGCGGCCGAGCTGGCTGGCAAGGGCTACCAGCGCTGGGCCGACGCGATCTACGGGACGATCATGTTCGTCCCGTCCGACGCGGCCGTGGTCGCCGCGCTGGACACCGACCCGGAACTGCTGCGTTGGATGCTGGACCGGCGGGTCTTTCTCTGCGGGCCGACGGGGTTCGCCGTACTGGCGTCCGCCGCGCTGTTCGCCGCGACCGAACGGGCGCTGGTCGAGGACGTCGAGCAGGTCCGGGCGGGCGCCGCGGCCGCGCACCGGGCCGCGGGCAACGCGGTCGACGCGCTGAACCTGTCGAGCACCCACCTGCAGCGCTTCATCTCGGCCCGGCGGCGGGAGCTGGAGGCGCTCGAGAGCTTCCGGAGCACGGTCTCGCCGCTGACCGACGCCGCGGGCAGCCCGGCGCCGGTCCCGCTGATCAGGAAGACGGACGAACTCCCGGCCTCGTGATGCTCGGGACGGTTCTCACCAGGGGCAAAGGTGGCGTGTCCGAGCCGGCGGGAGCGGCGGGCTCGTTCGGTCGTGAAGGCCTCCTTGCCTACCCTGAAGGTAGTGAAGGGGCCCTTCACGAAATCCCGCGTGACGCGAGGGGCGAAGACGTTTGTCCCTCACCGGCCGAGCCTGGAGTACCACGCCACCTTGTCCGGACCCTCGACACTCGTCCTGACCACTCACGGGCCGGATGCGGACCGCACCGCCTGACCTGCGACTTCCGGAATCGCGAGCTCCGTTCCGGCCCGCCCGGCAACCTTGTGGGTCCTTCACTCGTAGTACTTCCGGTAAGCACCCGGACAGTCCGTCCGGGTGGTCCGGAGTGACCACTACCAGGCGATAGACACACCGCCTGTTGGCGGTATGCCCGTAGCTTGGATATACGGTGGGGCCTGTGACCGCGATTCGCGATCGCCAGAGCGATCCTGATGCCGACGACGTCCCCGTTGCCTGGGACGAGCGTCCGCTCGTCGGCGCCAGGCGGGGGCTGCCCTGGTGGGCGGCCGTCCTGGTGGGCTTCGGGCTCGCCATCCTTGGCGCCTTCGTCGACATGATGATGCAGAAGGACCTGGGCCTGCTGTTCAAGGCGTGCTACGCGCTCGGCGCGGTGGCCGCCGTGGTGGCCGTCCAGCGCCGCGGGCTGTTCGGCCCGATGGTGCAGCCGCCCCTGGTCCTCGCCGTGACCGTCCCGGGGGTCATCCTCCTGACCTCGGACGGCGGCAAGGGCACTGACCTGCTATCGAGAGCCTTCGACGTCGGCACGCCGCTGATCAACGGCTTCCCGACGATGGCCATCACCACCGGCGTCACCTTGGCGATCGGCATCTTCCGGATCTACCGCGAGCGCGATCCCAACGCTCCGGTGAAGGTGAAGCCGGGTACCAAACCCGAGCGTCGCGACGAGGGCAAGCCCGCCGCCCGTCCCGCCGCGCCGGGCCGTGGCCGCCCCGCGTCCCGGACCGGCCAGACGCCGCCCCCGCCTTCCCGCCGCGGTGCTCCGCGTGACGGTGCGCCGCCCCGCCGCCGCCCGGTCGACGACGAGCGACGTCCCCGCCGCGACGCCGAACCCGGCGCCCGCAAACCGCCGCCGCCGGGACGTCAGCCCCGGCGGCCGCGTCCGCCGGAAGACGGCGAACCGCGCCGTCGCGATCCCCGCGGCGAAAGCGCCCCCGGTGCCCCGCGCCGCCGTCCGCCGCGCGCGGACGATCCGCGCCGCGGAGGGCAGCCGCCCCGCCGCCGCCCGTGGGACGACGAGCGGTGAAGCAAGGGACCTTTGCTACCACCTAGCGCGCTGACCAGCGAAAAGGGCCGCCCGGGCAACTCCTCGGACGGCCCTTTCGCGTAGCGGGCGTCAGGCCTTCGCGGCCTTGCGCAGCTCGTGCGGCAGCGCGAACGCGATCTTCTCGTTGGCCGTGGTGACCTCGTCGACGTTGTCCCAGCCACGCTCGGCCAGCCACGCCAGCAGGTCCATCACCAGCACCTCCGGCACCGAAGCGCCGCTGGTGACGCCGACGGTCTCGACGCCTTCGAGCCACGCTTCGTCGACCTCGTGCGCGAAGTCGACCAGGTGCGACGCGCGCGCCCCCGCCTTCAGCGCGACCTCGACCAGCCGCTTCGAGTTGGACGAGTTCGTCGAGCCGACCACCAGCACCAGGTCGCACTCGGCGGCCATGGCCTTGACCGCGACCTGACGGTTCGTGGTGGCGTAGCAGATGTCGTCGCTGGGCGGGTCGGCCAAGCCGGGGAACTTGTCCCGCAGCTGATCGACGCGCTCCATGGTCTCGTCCACCGAAAGGGTGGTCTGCGACAGCCAGATGACTTTCGACGGGTCACGGACCTCGACCTTGTCGACGTCCTCGGCGGTGTCGACGAGCTGCACCTTGTCGGGAGCCTCGCCGGCGGTGCCTTCGACCTCTTCGTGGCCTTCGTGGCCGATCAGCAGGATGTCGTAGTCGTCCTTCGCGAACCGGTTGACTTCCTTGTGCACCTTCGTCACGAGCGGGCAGGTCGCGTCGATGGTCCGCAGGTTGCGCTCGGCCGCCTCGGCGTGCACCGCGGGGGAGACGCCGTGCGCGGAGAACACCACCAGTTCGCCTTCCGGCACCTCGGAGGTCTCGTCGACGAAGATCACCCCGCGTTCGCGCAGGGTCTCCACCACGTGCCGGTTGTGCACGATCTCCTTGCGCACGTAGACCGGTGCGCCGTAGAGCTCGAGTGCCTTTTCGACGGCGATGACCGCGCGGTCGACACCCGCGCAGTAGCCGCGTGGCTTGGCGAGCAGGACACGTTTGCCACCTGCCGGCACACCGGACTCGGTGATCGTCGGACTGCCGGCGGGCGTGATTCCGGGACTCGCAGAACTCATGACCCCAGGGTACGGGCTGCCCTGGGGGCTCCTCGCACTCACGTTCAGGTGACCAGGGAACCCCTCTGAAGTATGTGCGTGGAGTCACGTCCTGTGAGCCGACACACCCGTTCGGTTGGGCAGGATGGACGAGATACGGCAGGCTAGGCATATGAAGCCTCTCCCGCTCCCCCTCCGGGTCGCCGCGGGCCTCGCCGTCACCACCGCCGAGCGGGTTCGCGAACTTCCCAAGCAGCTCACCGGGCTCCCCGTCACGGTGGTCAGCCAGGTGCTCCAGTTCTCCATGCGCGTGCAGCAGCACGTCACCGAACTCGCGATCAAGGGCGACGACGCGCTGTCGGGCCTTCGCCCGGTCGAGGACACGCCCAGCTGGGCCACCTTCGACGAGGATCTCCCGCCGGACCTCGGCGAACGCCGGTACGAGCGCGACTCGTGCGTGATCCCGCTGCGTGAGGACGCCGAAGTCCCCGAACCTCGCGCCGAGAGGAACGGGCGCCTCCATGACCTCGAAGCGCTCACCGAGGACCCGTGGGCCGAGGAGGAGCGGGCGCTCGCCGAGGACCACGCCGACGGCGAGTTCGACAGCGCGAGCGCGCCCGTGACCTCCGGTCCCGCCGGGCTGGACGACTACGACACGCTCACCCTGCCGCAGCTGCGCGCCCGCCTGCGCCGGTTCGACCTCGCGCAGCTGGAGGAACTGCTGACCTACGAACGGGCGAACGCCGACAGGGCGTCGTTCGTCGGCATGCTCGCGCGGCGCATCGGGAACGTGAAGAAGGCCGACGGCGACGGCGCGGAAGGCCAGTGAGCGCCGAACCCGCCTCCGCCACGGCGGGCCCGTCCACGACCGCCGAGAACCCGTGGCCGGTCCGCACGGTCGCCCGTAAGGTCGGCGAGTGGATCAACCGGCTCGGCGCGGTCTGGGTCGAAGGTCAGGTCACGCAGATCTCGGCCCGCCAAGGCACCAACACCGCGTTCCTGACGCTGCGCGACCCGTCCGCCGACGTCTCGATGTCGGTGACCTGCCCGATGGGCCTGCTGCGCACGATCGAACCTCCGCTGCGCGAGGGCGCGAGCGTCGTGGTGCACGCGAAGCCGACGTTCTTCATGAACCGCGGTTCGCTGAGCCTGCGCGCCAGCGAGATCCGCGCGGTCGGCATCGGCGAACTGCTCGCGCGGATCGAGCGGCTGCGGCGGCTGCTGGCCGCCGAGGGCCTGTTCGCGCCGGAACGCAAACGCAAGATCCCTTTCCTGCCCAAGGGAATCGGGCTGATCACCGGACGCGCGTCGGCCGCCGAACGCGACGTGCTGGTGAACGCGCAGGCCCGCTGGCCGCATGTCGCGTTCAAGGTGATCAACACCGCCGTGCAGGGTTCGCTCGCCGTCCCGCAGATCCTCCAGGCACTGTCCAAACTGGACCGTGATCCGGACGTCGACGTCATCGTGATCGCGCGCGGCGGCGGCAGCGTGGAAGACCTGCTGCCGTTCTCCGACGAAGCGCTGTGCCGCGCCGTGTCCGCGGCCGGGACCCCGGTGGTCAGCGCCATCGGGCACGAGCCGGACACCCCGCTGCTCGACCACGTCGCCGATCTCCGCTGTTCGACGCCGACCGACGCCAGCAAGCGGATCGTGCCCGACGTGCGCGAGGAGACCCAGCGCGTCCGTCAGATGCGCGACCGCGGCCGCCGCGCCCTGCACGGGTGGGTGGACACGCAGGTCAGGCTGCTGAACCAGATCCGCAGCCGTCCCGTGCTCGCCGACCCGCTCGGCCCGATCCAGCGGCGCTCGGACGACGTCGAGATCCACCGCGAACGCGGTCGCCGCGCGATGCTCACCCTGCTCGCGAAGGACCAGGCCGAGATCGCCAGCGCCCGCGCGCGGCTGACCGCGCTCGGCCCGGCGGCGACCCTCGAACGCGGTTACGCCGTGGTGCAGTACACCGACGCGCAAGGCGACCTCCAGGTACTCCGGTCCGTCTCCGAAGTCGCGGACGGCGCGAAACTGCGCGTCCGCGTGGTCGACGGCGCGCTCGGCGCCGTCGTCTCAGGAGAGCCGGAGGAGGGGCGTTGACGGCGAGTTTCCTGCCTTTGACCATCGACGCCGCGAGACGTGCCGACGCCCCCGAGGTCCTGCGCAACGCGCTGCTGACCGACCACGCGGCCGCCGAGTGCTGGACCGTGCTCCTGGCGGGCTGTGAGTTCTCCACCAAACGCGGCCTCGACGCCCAGCTGCGCAAACTCTCCGAAGCGACGGCCGAGCATGTCGGCACCCGATGGTGGTTCGCGGACGGCACCGTGCACCGCAAACGGGTGGCGCGGGCCCAGGAGAACCTGGTCGCGGCGATCGCGGAGAGTGACGGCCAGGAGTTCGCCCTCGCCTTCGTGGGTTACGACAACGCCATGGCCGGCGCGGTAGTGTGCGCGGGTATCGGCAAGCACCGACGTCCGGTAGAAGGAAGCACAGCGTGAGCAAACCCGGTGGTGAGACCGCCGAACTCGGCTACGAGCAGGCCCGCGACAGGCTGGTGGAGGTCGTCCGCGAGCTCGAAGCGGGCGGGCTGTCCCTGGAACAGTCGCTCGCCCTGTGGGAGAAGGGCGAGCAGCTGGCGAAGGTCTGCGAGCACCATCTCGAAGGCGCTCGGGAACGAATCGAGGCAGCGTTGTCCTCCGTGGAAGACGAGACCGGCGACGGTCAGTGACGTTCACCATGCTCCTGAGCCACCGAACCACCGTGGGTATCTGAGAGACTGGGACCCCGCCGAGTTCCTGACCCGGGAGGCCGCATGCCCACCCCCACCTCGTCCGCCAGCTCTTCTCGACGCCCTGAAGCCCCTGATCGCAACCTCGCGATGGAGTTGGTCCGCGTGACCGAAGCCGCCGCGATGGCCGCGGGCCGCTGGGTCGGACGCGGGGACAAGATCGGCGGGGACGGTGCCGCGGTGGACGCGATGCGCCAGCTGGTCTCGACCGTGTCGATGCGCGGTGTCGTCGTCATCGGCGAGGGCGAAAAGGACGAAGCCCCGATGCTGTTCAACGGGGAAGAGGTCGGCAACGGTGACGGGCCGGACTGCGACGTCGCGGTCGACCCGGTCGACGGGACGACCCTGATGGCCAAGGGCATGCCGAACGCGCTCGCCGTGCTCGCGGTCGCCGAACGCGGCGCGATGTTCGACCCGTCCGCGGTGTTCTACATGGAGAAGCTCGCCGTCGGCCCGGACGCCGCCGGCAAGGTCGACCTGGCCGCCCCGATCGCGGAGAACATCCGCCGGGTCGCGAAGGCCAAGAACTCCAGCGTCTCCGACGTCACCGTGTGCATCCTCGACCGGCCGCGGCACGAAAAGCTGATCAAGGAGGTCCGCGAGGCGGGCGCCCGGATCCGCTTCATCTCCGACGGTGACGTCGCGGGCGCGATCGCCGCGGCCCGGCCGAGCACCGGCGTCGACATGCTGCTCGGCATCGGCGGCACCCCCGAAGGCATCATCGCGGCCTGCGCGATGAAGTGTCTCGGCGGCGAACTGCAGGGCCGCCTGTGGCCCAAGGACGACGCGGAGCGCGAGAAGGCGCTGGCCGCGGGCCACGACCTCGACCGCGTGCTCGGCAACGACGACCTCGTCCGCGGTGACAACGTGTTCTTCTGCGCCACCGGTGTCACCGACGGCGACCTGCTGCGCGGCGTGCACTACCGCGCGGGCGGCGCGACGACCCAGTCGATCGTGATGCGCTCGAAGTCCGGCACGGTCCGGATGATCGACGGCTACCACCGGCTGACCAAGCTCCGCTCGTACTCGTCCGTCAACTTCGACGGCCACCTCGACGATTCGCTGGAAGACGACGTAGTTCCCCCTCTCCCCTAAGGAGAAACCGTGCTGAAGCGCGTGCTCGTGGTCCTGCTCGCGGCGATGCTCCTCACGCCTGCCGGGCAGGCCACGGGCGCGGGCGACCTCGTCGGCGGCAGAGAGGCCGACGAGCCGTATCCGTTCATCGCGTCCCTGCATTCGGCCTCCGGCAAGGCTTTCTGCGCCGGGACGCTGATCGCGGTGGACTGGCTGGTGACGGCAGGGCACTGTGTCGAGGGCAAGAACCCGGCGAACCTGAGCGCGCGGATCGGCAGCACCGACAACAGCCAGGGCGGCGAAATCGCGAAGCTCGCCGAGATCGTCGTGAACCCGTCCTACAACCCCGAACCCGAGCACGCGGGCGGTGATCTCGCCCTGGTGCGGCTGGCCGCGCCGGTGAAGGCGGCGCCGATCACGATCGGGGCCGTCGTGGCGCCCGGAACGCCGACGCGGCTGCTCGGCTGGGGCCAGACGTGCCCGACTTCGGGCTGCGGCAAGGGTCCGGCGAAGCTGCGGCAACTGGACACGAAGATCGTCGAAGGCACACGGTGCACCGCGAAGTTCGACGGCGCGGTCGAGTTGTGCACCGACAACCCCGGCGGGAACACGGGTTCGTGCTACGGCGATTCCGGTGGGCCGGAGATCGCCAAGGTCGACGAGAAGTGGGTGCTGCTGGGCACGATCAGCCGCCCGGGCAACGCGGATCCGGTGTGCGCGACCTCGCCGTCGATCGCGACTTCGGTGGTGGCGTACGCGCAGTGGATCGCGGAGAAGATCACGCCGCCTACGCCCGCCTGACGTGCAATGAAGGGGCCTTTCATAGCAAATTTTGCGATGAAAGGCCCCTTCATCGCACGCGCTACTCCGCGTTGCTCGAGTGCCCCGGGAACAGATGCGCGTCCGGGTCCAGCATGACCGCGATGTTGTTCACCGCCGTCGCCGCTTCCCCGAACCCGGTCGCGATCAGCTTCACCTTCCCCGGATACGCCGCGACGTCGCCCGCCGCGTAGACCCGCTCCCGCGGGGTCGCCATGGTCGAGTCGACGGCGATCGCGCGATGGTCGATCTGGAGCCCCCAGCTCTCGATCGGCCCGAGATCCGCGGTGAAACCGAGCGCGGCGACGACCGTGTCGGCGCGCAGGATCTCGGGTTCGGCGCCCTTGACCTGGATCTCGACCTCGGCCAGCGTGCCGTCACGGTCGAGGAACCGGGTGACCTCGGCGTCGGTGACGATCCGCACGCCGAGTTCCCGCGCCTGCCGCACGATCGACTCGGCCGCACGGAACTTCGCGCGCCGGTGCACGAGGGTGACGCTCGCGGCGACCGGGTGCAGCGCGAGCACCCAGTCGAACGCCGAGTCCCCGCCGCCGACGACCACCACGTGCTGCCCTTCGTGTGCCTTCAACGAGGGCACGAAATGGACCATGCCGCGGCCGAGCCAGCCATCGCCCGCGGGCAGCGGCCGCGGAGTGAACTCGCCGATCCCGGCGGTGATCAGCACCGCGCCGGCGCGCAGGACCTGCCCGCCGTCGAGGGTGATGGTGACGCCGCCTTCGACGCTTTCGAGTTTCTCGGCCTTGCGTCCGAGCAGATACGCGGGCTTGAACGGCGCCGCCTGGTCGAGCAGGCCCCGCACCAGGTCGCGGCCACGGACCTCGGCGAACCCGCCGACGTCGTAGATCATCTTTTCGGGGTACATCGCGGTGACCTGGCCGCCCGCTTCCGGCAGTGAATCCACGACGGCCATCGAAAGGCCGCGGAATCCCGCGTAGTAGGCGGCGAAAAGCCCTGTCGGACCTGCCCCGATGATGACGAGGTCGTACGACGTTTCCCCAGCGGACTCGCTCATTCGGCACTCTCCCGGCCGGTGGTGGGCGGCGTGATCGAGAACACAATCGATCCTAGCGCTCGCGTGCCGAAAGACACGGAGCGCGCCGAGAGGCGCTGCGCGAGACTTGAGGTATGGCTGAACAGGAATACCGGATCGAACACGACACCATGGGCGAGGTGCGCGTCCCCGTCGACGCCCTCTACCGCGCGCAGACGCAGCGCGCCGTCGAGAACTTCCCGATCTCCGGCCGGGGCCTGGAGCGCGCCCAGATCCGCGCGCTCGGCCTGCTGAAGGCCGCCGCGGCGCGGGTCAACGCGCGGCTCGGCGTGCTGGACGCCGAGGTCGCCGAGGCCATCGCGAAGGCCGCGGACGAGGTCGCCGAGGGCAAGCACGACGCGCATTTCCCGATCGACGTGTTCCAGACCGGTTCCGGGACCTCGTCGAACATGAACGCCAACGAGGTCATCGCCACGCTCGCGTCGAAGGCGCTGGGCCGCGACGTGCACCCGAACGACCACGTCAACGCCTCGCAGTCCTCCAACGACACCTTCCCGACGACGATCCACGTCGCCGCGACGGAGGCCGTCCTGTCCGACGTGATCCCGGCGCTGGAGTACCTGGCCGCCGCCATCGAGACGCGCGCGGGCGAATGGGCGGACATCGTGAAGTCCGGCCGCACACACCTGATGGACGCCGTGCCGATCACCTTCGGCCAGGAGGCGGGCGCGTGGGCGTCGCAGGTCCGGTTCGGGGTCGAGCGGCTGAAGTCGGGGCTGCCGCGGCTCGGTGAACTGCCGATCGGCGGGACAGCGGTCGGCTCCGGGCTGAACGCGCCGGAGGGCTTCGGCGCGGCGGTCTCGCAGGAACTGGCTTCGGTGACCGGACTCCCGCTGACCGAGGCACGCGACCACTTCGAGGCGCAGGCGACGCAGGACAGCGTCGTCGAGACGTCCGGGCATCTGCGCACGGTCGCGGTGTCGCTGAACAAGATCGCGAACGACCTGCGCTGGCTGGGTTCCGGCCCGCGCACCGGGCTCGCCGAACTCGCGCTGCCGGATCTCCAGCCGGGTTCGTCGATCATGCCGGGCAAGGTGAACCCGGTGATCCCGGAGGCGACGCTCCAGGTGGTCGCCCAGGTGATCGGCAACGACGCGGCGGTGGCCTTCGCGGGCGCGGCGGGCAACTTCCAGCTCAACGTGAACCTGCCGGTGATCGCGCGCAACGTGCTCGAATCGGCGCGGCTGCTCGCGGCCGTCTCGCGACTGCTGGCGGACAAGGTGTTCACGGGTGTGACGGTGAACGCCGGCCGCGCGCGCGAGTACGCCGAGGGCTCGCCGTCGATCGTGACGCCGCTCAACAAATACATCGGCTACGAAGAGGCCGCCGCCATCGCGAAGCAGGCGCTCAAGGAGCTGAAGACGATCCGCGAGGTCGTGATCGAACGTGGTCACGTCGCGAACGGCAAGCTCACCGAAGCCCAGTTGGACGAAGCCCTCGACGTACTCCGCATGGCGCGCGGAGGCCGCTAAGCGCCGAGAGCGACCACGGCCGCGTGGAGCGGTGAGGCGAGCGAAGCCGCCAGCCCACCCGAAGGCGGTGTCTCGGCGAACAGGTGCAGCCAGGTCAGCACCGGGCCGAGCAGGATCGCGTGCACGAGGGCCGGATCGGGCCGTCGCGAGAGTTCCCCTCTCGTGACGGCCCGATCGAGCATCTGGACCAGATATCCGCGTTCGCGGCCGAGGAACACCTCGCCGAACCGCGTTTCCAGCGCCGGATCCGCCCGGACGTCGGCGAGCAGCGAAGGCAGCGCCTGCCGGAGTTCCACACCGTCCAAAGAGGACTGGATCACTTCGAGGACCGCGGACACGTCACCCCGCAGCGAGCCGGTGTCCGACGGCGGTTCGAGCTCGACGGGATGGATCACCGCCGCGAGCACGAGCTCCGCCTTGGACCGCCACCGCCGGTACACCGCGGCCTTGCCGACGCCCGCGCGCGCCGCGACCGCGTCGATCGTGCAGCGCTGGTAACCGGACTCGGTCAGCAACGCCCGCACGGCCGCGCGGACCGCGTCGTCGATTCCTTCTTCCCTCGGCCTGCCTCTCGCCATGACCCCAGTTTACGAGACTGACAGTTCCGTATATCGTCCGGGTATGACCTGGACCAGGACCTCCCGCGAAATCCTCCCCTGCCCGCCGTCCGCGCTCTGGGCGCCGCTGGCCGACCTCACCCGGTGGCCCGACTGGGATCCCGACCTCGCCAGCGTCGAACTGCACGGCCCCGCCGCGGTGGGCTCGACCGGTTTCCTCGTACCGGACGGATTCCGCGGCCGCGTGCACTCACGGGTCGCCGAGCCGTTCACGATCACGTCCCTGACCGAGCACCGCGAGATCGCCTTCCGCCAGCCGATTCCCTTGGGTGCCATGGAGCTCGTGCTGAACCTGACCGAGGTCGACGGCGGGACCGAATTCGTCCAGAAGGTCACCTTCGGCGGGCCGCTGCGCTCGGTCATGGTCGCGATCATCGGCGGCGACGTCGTCAAGCACTTCGACGTCAAGTGCGCCAGGCTCGCGAAGCTCGCGGCGGCGCAGGCCGATCACGACGCCTGAGGACACCAGCGCGACCCCGATCACTTGGGAGAAGCGGAAATCCTGCATGCCCAGCAGGAGCGAGACGGCGAGGCCGGAGACCGGCATCAGCCCGACCAGCACCCCGGCCCGGTCCGCGCCCAGTGCCGAAACCGCCGAGTACCAAAGAAGAAACGCGATCGCGGTGACGACGACCGTCAGGTAGCCGAGCGCGATCAGTTCACGCCCGTCCGGCCACGCCCAGGCGCCGGACGGGTCGGCGATCGTCCCGACGACCGCTCCGCCGGCCCCCGCGGCGAAACACCCCCAGGTCGCGGTCGCCAACGGCCCGAGCCTTTCGAGCACGCCGACGGCGAGCAGCGTGAAGAGCGCTTCGCACACCATGGCCAGCGCCGCGAGCACCAGCCCTTGCCAGCGCGCCGCGCCGCCGCCGGAGAGCACGGCGATCCCCAGGCCGGCGAGCACCGCTCCGGTCACCGGCGCCCACGAGGGCCGCTTCCCCTTGGCCAGCGGGCCCGCCAGCGCGAGCACGAGCGGCGTGCCGCCGAGGAACGCGGCGACCAGACCGGGTTCGGCGTAGCGCTGCGCGAACAGCAGGCAGGCCTGGAACCCGATCATCCCGGTCGCCGCGAGGGCGATCAGCGACGGCACGTCGCGCGCTCCCGGCAACGGCAGCGGGCGCCCGCTCAGCCGCGCCCACGCCAGCAGGAGCACGCCCGCCAGCGCGTACCGCAGCGCCTGCCCGGTGATCACCGGGTACCCGTCGAGCATTCCCGTCACCGGCACGGACGCGCCGACGATCAGCACCCCCAGTACGCCGATCGTCACGCCTCTTCGTTCGTTGTCCATACCTTCACGGTGGCCGCTTTTTGGACCGAACCGAAGAGCCAAATCATGCTTGATCGACCGGACCATAAGTGCGCCGAAGGGTCCGTGAAGGCCGGGTCCCCGCCGACGTCGCGAAAGCCACAGCACGCCCTCACCAGCCTGGGTCTGTCAGGACCAGGCACGCATCCCTCGCGTTCCGGGATACTCGACGCCATGACCGAGACGGCCGAACTGGGCGACTTCCTCAAGGCACGAAGGGCCGCGCTGGACCCGGCGGACCTCGGCCTGCCGACGGGGTTCAACCAGCGGCGAGTCGCCGGGCTGCGGCGCGAAGAGCTTGCGCAGCTGGCCGGGATCAGCGTCGACTACTACACGCGCCTGGAGCAGGGCCGGGCGCGCAACGTGTCCGACTCCGTCCTCGAATCGCTGAGCCGCGCGTTGCGGCTGCATCGTGACGAGGAGGCCTACCTGCGCAATCTGGCCGCCCCGAAACGCGAACGCGCCGCACGGCCGCGGGCGCGGCGGATCCGGCCGGAACTCCAGCCGATGCTGAACGCGATCCAGACCCCGGCGCTCATCTTCGACCGCTACGGAGACGTGCTGGCCTGGAACTCGCTCGGCTCCGCGCTGTCCTTCGACTTCGCCACGCGGCCGGCGGGCGAGCGCAACATCCCGAAGATGTTCTTCCTCGACGAACACGCCCGCGAGCTGCACCCGGAGTGGGAAACCGTGGCGAAAGAGATCGTGGCGAACCTGCGCTCCGAAAGCGGGAAGTATCCGGACGATCCGCGCTTCGCCCAGCTGGTCGGCGAGCTCTCCCTCGGCAGCGAGGCGTTCCGGAAGCTGTGGGCGAAGCACACCGTGCGCGAGAAGGCGCACGCGTGGAAGCTCGTGATCAACCCGATCGTGGGTGAACTCCGGCTGCGCTACGAGACGCTCCGGCTGCCCGACGATCCGGGCCAGGCCCTGGTGATCTACACCGCCGAGCCCGGCTCCGACAGCGAACGCGCGCTCCGCTTGCTCGCCAGCTGGGTCGCCGATCCCGCGCACGCCTGAGCCCACTTGGCGCCAAGGCCGTGAAGGCCTCCTTCCCTACCTTGAAAGTAGGCAAGGAGGCCTTCACTACGTCGCCGCCCGAGCCCGCTCGGCGCGAAACTGTCGGTGCCCGGGTCCATGATGGACCCATGTTGCTCACCGAGGTGGTGACCGCGTCGGCCGAACTGGCCGCCACGAGGTCCAGGAAGGCGAAGATCGCCACCCTGGCCGCGGTCCTGCGCGCCGCGGGCGAGCTGGAACTGCCCGCGGTCATCGCGTTCCTCACCGGCCAGCCGACACAGGGCCGCATCGGCACCGGCTGGCGGACGCTGGCCGAGCTGAAGGCGGCCCCGGCCGCTGAGCCGTCGTTGACCGTCGCCGAGGTGGACACGGCGTTCGGCACGGTGGGGGCGGCGTCGGGTTCGGGGTCGGTGAAGCTGCGCACGGAGACGTTGCGCGCGTTGTTCACCAAGATGACCAAGGAGGAGCAGGAGTTCCTGTTCCGGCTGCTCACCGGCGAGCTCCGGCAGGGCGCGCTCGAAGGGATCATGGTGGACGCCATCGCGGCGGCGGCCGAGATCCCGGCCGAAGACGTACGGCGGGCGTTCATGCTGTCCGGGCAGCTCCCGGTGACGGGCCTGGCGGCCATGACAGGCGGCCAGGAGCGGCTGGCGGAGTTCAAGCTGGCCTTGGGCAGGCCGATCCGGCCGATGCTGGCTTCCCCGGCGGAGTCACTGGACGAGGCGATCACCGAGCACACCGAGGCGCTCGTCGAGTACAAAATGGACGGTGCGCGGATCCAGGTCCACCGCGACGGCGCCGAGGTGCACGTCTACACGCGGACGCTGCGGGAGATCACCGGCAGCGTCGGCGAACTGGTGGATCTGGTGCGCTCCTTGCCCTGCACATCGGTGGTGCTCGACGGCGAGACGCTGGCCCTGACCGACGACGGCAGGCCCAGGCCGTTCCAGGAGACGATGAGCCGGTTCGGCAGCACACGCGAGGAGCAGGTCAAGGCGCTGTTGCTGCGGCCGTACTTCTTCGACTGCCTGCACCTCGACGGCGTCGACCTGCTGGACGCGCCGCTGTCCGAGCGGAACGCCGCCCTGCGTCAGGTCGCGGGCGAGCACGTCATCCCGGGCGAGATCGCGCCCGCCTCGGCCGAGGCGGTGCTGGAAGCGGCGATGGCCGCCGGACACGAAGGCGTGATGGTCAAGGGCCTCGCGTCGCCGTACGCGGCGGGCCGCCGCGGGCGCGCGTGGCTCAAGGTGAAACCGGTGCACACGATCGACCTGGTCGTGCTCGCCGCGGAATGGGGTCACGGCAGGCGCACCGGCACGCTGTCGAACCTGCATCTCGGCGCCCGCGACCCCGACGGCGGGCCGCCGATCATGGTCGGCAAGACGTTCAAGGGCATGACCGACGAGTTGCTGGCCTGGCAGACGAAGACGTTCCAGGAGATCGAGACCCACCGCACGGATTGGGTGGTGCACGTGCGGCCGGAGCTCGTCGTCGAAATCGAACTCGACGGGGCTCAGGTGAGCACGCGATATCCGGGCGGGCTGGCACTGCGCTTCGCGCGCGTAGTGCGGTACCGGCCGGACAAGGAGGCCGCCGACGCCGACACCATCGACACCGTCCGCGGCCTCCTCAAGCCCTGAACTCCCCGCATTTAGTCCTCTGAACGCGGTCCTTGCGCGTGCAACTACCGCGTTCAGAGGACGAAACGCCTCAGTAGCAGCGGTCCGAAGAGATCCGGTAGGTGTAGTTGTTCGACAGGTTGGAGGTCACCTCGAACCGGATCTTGTGATACACCGGCGGCTCCCCGAGCACGCCGTGCTTGACCGTGCGCTCTTTGCCCGGCGCGATCGCCCCGCTCCAGAGGCCCTTGTCGAAGACGTCGTCGATGATCTGGACGAGCATTCCCCGGTAGTCGTGGTTGTGCACGGTGATGTCGATGCTCTGCCCCGCGCTCACCTCGACGACCTTGGTCTTCCCGCCCATCAGCGGCCCGCCCTCACAGACCTTCGACGCCGCCGAAGCGGACGGTGCCATCAACAGGGTGCCTGCCAGCGCGACCGGGACGACGGCGAACAGCTTCTTCTTCATCGGTTCCCCACAACGGTCTTGACGACATTGGACTGGACGGCCAGGTCGAGGCCGATCTTCATGTTTCCCCCGCAATAGGCCTTCTCGCCGTTCTTGAAATGCACCGTCAGATCCCCGGCGCATTCGAACACCTTGACGTCCCAGGTGCGCGTGCCCGGCTTGAGGCAGATCGCGTCCTTCCCGGCCCGGCGCATCCAGCCGTGGTAGCCGGATTCGCAGGTAATGATCGGATCACTGCCCGAAGCGGGCGCCGGAGCCGCCTGTGCGGCGGTGACCGGCAGGAGCGCCACGGTGAGCGCGGCCCCGGCCAGTGCGGCGACCTTGACGTACGGACGCATGGATTCCCTTTCCGCAATTAATGTGAGAGTGTTTCGGAAAATCCCCATCCGGAATTCCCGGACGCCGATGACGTTAAAGGCCACCGAAGCCACTCCGGAAGCGATTCACGACCGCGAAATGGCCATGGCCGACAGATCAATGTCCATGCAGGTCAGCACTTTGACCATCGGCCCGGAAGGTCAAATGACGCGGACCGAGAAGAACACCGCGCGGGTGTTCGGCAGCAGGATGTGCCCTTGTTCGTCGGCCATCTTCCAGTACACCTGGCAATGTCCTGGCCGGTCGGGCGCACGCACCTCGACGGAGACGCGCACGCGCTCGCCGGGCGCGGTCTGCGGGACGGGGACGCGGTCGGGGGTGCGACACTCGCCGGGGTTCCCGAACGAACCGGCGCGGACCAGATAGCGGCCGACCCATCCGACCGATCCCGCGTTGCGGAACTCCCAGATCTTCACGAAGGTCGACCCGGCCGCGACCTCGCTGCCGTCGGGCACGGTCACGTCGGCGACGAATTCCGACGCGTCGCCGGCCGGGGCGGCGGGCTCGGAACCGAACGGCGCGGCGAAGACGAACACCAGCGCCGCGACGAGGACGACCGCCACGGCTCCGGCGAGGAGGAACGCCGTCCGGCGCGAACGCTCCGGCGCGGGTTCGGGCGCCGCGCCGGCGGCCAGCGCGTCGCGCGCGCGTTCCCATTCACCGCGCCATTCGTGCCGGACCTCGTCCTCGTCACCGCCGAGCACTCCGGCGGCCAGCACGCGGACGAACTCCCAGGACGTCTCCCAGCTGGGCAGCCGCTCGCCGCGGGCGGCGGCCGAAAGCGCGGACTTCGACGCGAGCGCGCCGTACTCGTCGCGCATGCGGTCGTAGGAAGGGTCACCGGCGGCCCGTTTCAGCTCCCACAGCCGCCGCGCGAACTCGGCGACGGGTCCGCTGTCCTCCGCCGGACCACGCGCGACCCGTCCGCGGCGTCCGGGCCTCCGCTCGACGTCCATCGCTTCCCACGATATGACCCGATGGCCGGGAAGACCCGGCGGCGTCCCGCCCCGATCGAGTGGCGGCGTGCGGTGGTGACGGGACGTCCCCACCCGATCACCCATAAAGTAGGCGAATGCAGGCTTCCAAGATCGCGCGTGCCTGGTTCGGCGCGACGGCGCTGGTGGTGATCGCCGGTCTCGCCGCCCAGATCCCGGTCTCCGCGGGCACCACCGGCGGCACCTTCCACACCCCGGCCGGACGGGTGGCCAACCTGCTGGCCTTCTTCACCATCGATTCGAACATCCTGGTCGGCGCCGGCAGCCTGCTGCTCGCGCTCGGGGTCGCGGGCCGGTCGACCCTGTTCGGCGTACTGCGGCTCACCGGGCTCGTCGGCATCACCGTGACCGGTGTCGTCTTCCAGGTCGCGCTCGCCGATCTTTACGAACTGCACGGCTGGGCCGTTTTCGCCGACACGATGCTGCACAAGGTGTCGCCGTTGATGTGCGTCGCGGGCTGGCTGCTGTTCGGGCCGCGCGGCCAGTTGTCGTGGCGGATCCTGTGGTGGTCGCTGCTGTACCCGCTGGCCTGGCTCGCGGTCACACTGGTGCGCGGCGCGATCATCGGGTTCTACCCGTACCCGTTCGTCGACCCGGGCATCAACAGCTACGGCGGCGTCGCGTTCAACTGCGTGCTGATCGGGGTGCTGTTCATCGGTCTCGCGGCGGCCGCGGTCGGTTTCGACCGCACGTTCAGCCGACGAGACGAACCCGACGAGAACTGGGACTGGGAGCGCGGCTCCTCCGTTGAGGGTGGCGGCGGGGGCATGGATGGACTAGCCCCGGACCCGCCGGAAAGCGTTGAGCGGATCCGCGACGCCGGCACGTACTAGCGTCCGCACCGCGCCGAGCCGCCGGTCCACCGGTTTCCCGGCGGCCACCCGGTGCATCTGCTGGGTGTGCCACTGGATCTCGAGCAGGCTGTCGGCCAGCCGGATGCCGGTCTTCGGTGCCGTGCGCCGCGCGCGGACGTCCTCGCCGCCCAGCAGGCGCCCGGGCAGCGCCGGGTCGACGATCAGCGGCCTGCCGAGGCCGATGACGTCCAGCGCGCCGGAGCGCAACGCCTCCGCCATGCCTCGCGCGCTGGTGAAGCCACCGGTGACCATCAGCGCGACGTCGGTGACCTGCCGCGCCTTCGCGGCGTAGTCGAGGAAGTAAGCCTCACGGCTGAGAGTGCTCGCCTTGGCGGAACCCATCATGGCGGCCTTCTCGTAGGTGCCGCCGGAGACTTCCAAGAGGTCGATACCCGCTTCGCCCAGTTCGCGAACGACTTCGAGCGAGTCCTCCTCGCTGAACCCGCCGCGCTGGAAGTCCGCGCTGTTGAGCTTGACCGCGATCGGCACCGTGTCGCCGACCTCGGCGCGCACGCGGGCGACCACTTCCAGCAGGAACCGGCGCCGCCGGAGCGCGTCACCGCCCCAGCCGTCGGTGCGCCGGTTGGTCAGCGGCGACAGGAACTGCGAGACGAGATAGCCGTGCGCCCCGTGGATCTGGACGCCGGCGAACCCGGCGTCGACGACGGTCCGCGCGGCCACGCCGAACCGGTCGATGATCGCTTCGATCTCGTCGACGGTCAGCGCTCGCGGCGTCGCGAACACCGAGCGGATGCCGCGGTCGCCGAACGGCACCGCCGACGGCGCGACCGGCTGACGGGACAGGAAGCGCGGGCTTTGACGACCGGGATGGTTGAGCTGAACCCACAGCCGGGACTCGGTCCCGTCGGCCGACCGTGCCCACGGCTTGAACTCGGTCGCGTCCGGCTCCCGAGGGACCGCGACGTTGCGCGGTTCACCCAGCGCGGTCGGATCGACCATGACGTTGCCGGTGATCAGTGTCCCGGCACCGCCTCGCGACCACGTCCGGTACAGCTCGGCCAGTTCGGCGGTCGGCCGGTTGCGGCGATCGCCGAGTTGCTCGCTGAGCGCGGCCTTGGCCAGCCGGTTAGGCAGGATCGCGCCACACCGCAGTTTCAGCGGTTCGGCCAGCAGTTCTTTGGGCTCGCTCATCCGCGCTTCCTCCCGCCGTTACCTACTGAGCAGTATCCCTACTCGAAGTAACATACTCGCGGTATGTCGAGCACTCAAGGTGTGCCGACACCGAAGGGGTTGTCGATCACGTAGCGCCAGAGCCCGTCCTGGCCACGCCTCGCGATGACCCAGTCGACGATCAGCAAGGCCAGGTCACCGGCCACGCGCACCTGACGCGGAGTGACCTTGACGGGCTTCCCGAGCGCGAGGATCCCGCCGTTCGCGGCCCGGCGTTCCGCGCCGCTCACCCACGCGCCGTCCCGGCGGACGAACACGGCGTCCGGCTCGTAGACCGTGTCGAGGATTTCGACGGGGTCGGCGGTCAAAGGCACACTGAGGGACTGCGTCATGCGGACAGCGAAACCGACCGCGAAGCAGGTCACCGAACGGAAACCTTCGACGGCGAACTCGTCCCGGACGCCCGCGGCCGGACGCGGAGGCCGGAGCCGGACCGTCCGGTCGAGGTCGCGCTCGCCTAGCGACCTGCGCACGGCGTTGCCCGGTTTGTCCGCGAAGGTGCTGACAGAGCGCCTCGGCGACCTGACCGCGCGCCGCCTCGCCGTCCGAGAGGAACTGCCGGGCTTCCCGAGCCGGACCAGCTATCGGCTCACCGAGGCGGGACTCTCGCCGCGGCCGCTGCTGATCGAGCTGTACCGCTCGGGCTCGGCGCTACAGGCCCTCACGCAGTAGGCGCGGCGCGACCGGCTCCACCCGCGCACGCACCTTCACCTCTTCAGCCATGGTCCGCGCCCAAGCCTGCAAACCCGGGATGTCGATCCCGTGCGGCCGGGCCTCGCGGAAGGGCTCGATGTTCTCGGCGCCGCGCTCCAGCAGCGAGGCCGCACCGTTCCCGTTCCCCCTGGCCGCGTGGGTCAGGCCCACGGCGAGCTGCGCGAGCCCGCGCCACAGCTCGCGCTCCGGCCCGTCGGTGGACTTCCACGCGTCCTCGAACACCTCGTGCGCGTGAAACGGGCGGCCCGCGTCGAGCAGGCGCTGCGCCTCGGAAACGGTGTCCTCGGGGCTCCGTTCGATGCCCTCGGGCTGGCGTTCGACACCGTCGGCGCCGTACGGAAGCGGCCTGCCGAGACCATCCCGCGGGCGCGCGTTGCGGGCTCGTCCGGCTTCGTCACGGTCCCGGTCGGTCATGCCGACAGTGTCCCACGCGGGTATCCTGGGGCCTCGTGCGCTTTCTCGACGGGCATCGGCCCGCTCACGACCTGACCTACGACGACGTGTTCCTCCTGCCGAACCGGTCGGACGTGGAGTCCCGTTTCGACGTCGACCTGTCCACTGTGGACGGCACCGGCGCGACGATCCCGATCGTGGTGGCCAACATGACCGCCGTCGCGGGCCGCCGGATGGCCGAGACGGTCGCCCGGCGAGGTGGGCTCGTCGTCCTGCCACAGGATGTCGACGTGGCCGCGGTCGCCGACATCGTCAGCTGGGTCAAGAGCCGTCACACGGTGTGGGACACCCCGCTCGTGCTGACCGGCGGAGACGCGGTGGCCGACGCGCTGAACCTGGTCGGCAAACGCGCCCACGGCGCCGTCGTCGTGGTGGACGAGGACGGCAAGCCCGTCGGCGTCGTCGACGAAGCGGCTTGCGCCGGCGTAGACCGCTTCGCGCGTCTCGCCGACGTCGCGGAGCCCGCGGTCGTCACGGTCCCGCTGGACACGCCGCCGCGTGAGGTGTTCGAGCGCCTGCACGACCACGGAGGCCGTCTCGCGCTCGGCATCGACGAAAACGGCAGGCTCGCCGGCGTCCTGACCGAGATCGCGGCGCTGCGCGCGGAGATCTACACCCCGGCCGTCGACGACGGCGGCAACCTGCGCGTCGCCGCCGCGATCGGCGTGAACGGCGACGTCGCGGCGAAGGCCGAGGCCGTCCTCGCGGCGGGCGTCGACGTGCTGGTCGTCGACACCGCGCACGGCCACCAGGAGAAGATGATCTCGGCGCTGAAGGCCGTCCGGTCGGTGAACCCGCGAGTCCCGGTCGTCGCCGGGAACGTGGTCACCGCCGAGGGCACGCGCGACCTGATCCACGCGGGTGCGGACGTCGTCAAGGTCGGCGTCGGCCCCGGCGCCATGTGCACGACCCGGATGATGACCGGCGTCGGGCGCCCGCAGTTCTCCGCCGTCGCCGAATGCGCCGCGGCGGCGCGCGAACTGGGCAAACACGTCTGGGCGGACGGCGGCGTGCGGCACCCGCGCGACGTCGCGCTGGCGCTCGCCGCGGGCGCGTCGGCGGCGATGGTCGGCTCGTGGTTCGCGGGCACCCACGAATCCCCCGGCGACCTGCGCTACGACGAGCAGGGCAAGCCGTACAAGGAGTCGTTCGGCATGGCGTCGAAGCGCGCCGTCGGCGCCCGCACGCGCACGGACAACGTCTTCGAACGCGCCAAGAAGGGCCTGTTCGAAGAGGGCATCTCGGCGTCGCGGATGGCGCTGGACCCGGCTCGCCCCGGCGTCGAAGACCTGCTCGACTCCATCGGCTCCGGTGTCCGCTCCGCCTGCACGTACGCGGGCGCGCGCACGCTGGAGGAGTTCCACGAACGCGCGCTGCTCGGGATCCAGTCCGCCGCCGGCTTCGCGGAAGGACGCCCCCTGCCCTCGGGCTGGTGAAACTCCGGGGAGTCCACTTAGGACTGTCCCAAGTGGACTCCCCCGGTTCCGGCTACCCGTGGTCCTCCAGCATCTCCGTGACGAGCGCCGCGATCGGCGAGCGCTCGGACCGGGTCAGCGTGATATGCGCGAACAGCGGGTGACCCTTGAGTTTCTCGATCACCGCCGAAACGCCGTCGTGCCGCCCGACCCGCAGGTTGTCGCGCTGCGCGACGTCATGCGTGAGCACGACCCGCGAAGCGGTGCCGAGCCGTGAGAGCACGGTCAGGAGCACGTTGCGCTCCAAGGACTGCGCCTCGTCGACGATGACGAACGTGTCGTGCAGCGACCGGCCGCGAATATGGGTCAGCGGGAGCACCTCGAGCATGCCGCGGTCGAAGACCTCGTCGAGGACGTCCTGGCTGACCAGCCCGCCGAGGGTGTCGAACACCGCCTGCGCCCACGGCTGCATCTTCTCGCTCTCGGAACCGGGCAGATAGCCCAGATCCTGGCCGCCGACCGCGTACACCGGCCGGAACACGACCACCTTGCGATGCTGGCGGCGTTCCATCACCGACTCCAGCCCCGCGCAGAGCGCGAGCGCCGACTTGCCCGTGCCCGCTCGTCCGCCCAGCGAGACGATGCCGACGTCGGAGTCCAGCAGGAGATCCAGCGCCACCCGCTGCTCGGCCGACCGGCCGTGCAGCCCGAACGCCTCCTTGTCGCCCCGGACGAGCCGGATCCGCTTGTCCGCGGTGACCCGCCCCAGCGCGCTCGAACTGCCCGCGAGCAGCCTGAGCCCGGTGTGACAGGGCAGTTCACCGACCTCCGGCATCCCGAATTCCGCCGGATCCACGGAAGACCCGCTGAACAGCGCGTCGACCAGGGTCTGCGGGACGTCCACGTCCGCCATCCCCGTCCAGCCCGAGGGCGTCACCTCCTGCGCGCGGTACTCGTCGGCTTCGAGGCCGACGGCGCCCGCTTTGACACGCAAGGGAATGTCCTTCGTCACCAGCGTGACCGACGCGCGTTCCGCCGCCAGGTTGAGCGCACAGGCGAGGATGCGGTGGTCGTTGGAGTCGGTGCGGAAGCCGACCGGGAGCACCGTGGGGTCGGAGTGGTTCAACTCCACCTGCAGGGTGCCGCCGTGCTCACCGATCGGGATCGGCGCGTCGAGCCTGCCGTGCTGACGACGCAGGTCGTCGAGCATGCGAAGCGCTTCGCGCGCGAACCACCCCAGTTCGGGATGGTGACGTTTCGCCTCCAGTTCACTGATGACGACCAGCGGGAGCACGACCGCGTGTTCGGCGAACCGGGTCACCGACCAGGGGTCAGAGAGCAGGACCGACGTGTCGAGCACGTAAGTGGACCGCTGGGATTCGGGCGAGATCGAGGCTTTCTCCGGGCCAGGGGCACCGGTCGAAGAACGGCCAGAGGCCTTGCGGGGTGAACGCTGCGCAGTCACGACGGCATCTCCCTCGTGGGCGTGGCACCACGCCCGCACTCGCTGGGCCGGGCACTTCCCTGGCTAACCGTTCCTTCCGACGTCTTTCACGTCAGTCGGCACGGCCACGAGGGCCGGGTGCCGGCCCCCTCGTGCATCCACTGGGCGGCTGTGCCGCCCTGTCGACAACCGCCACGACCAGGGCCTCCCGTGAGAGTCCGCATGGGACGCGAACCCTCACTTCCGGAAGGTACCTGCGTCCGGCCGATCGCGCAGGCAGCCACCACGGTGATTCGCCAAACCGTCATCTCACTGTCGGTCGCATGACATCAACGCCTGGTCACCGTCACGGTGTGTAGTGATGATCTCCATTCAGGGACGCTCGTCGACGTGACCCGGAAGGATTAACGCGACACAGGGCGTTCACCTGATGAGACGGAGGGTTCTACCACGCATCGTGGCGGGACGCATTTTGTGCCCGAGACAGAGAACCGGACCGAGTGAAACGGGCCTTTCATGCCTCACACAATGGGCTTACGAGACGGTCACAAATCCTGAATAGCGAGTAATTTTCTCACTGCGGGACACCCCCACCGGATTCGGTGCCCCCGATCCCTGAACATCTCTACCAAGGAGTGCGAAGTGCTGAAGAAGGCTGGTTTCGTTTCCGCCGTCGCCGCGGGCATCATGATGGTCGGCGGGACCGCGTTCGCCGCCACCGGTGACACCTCGGGCACCCCGGACCCCACGTTCGGCGACGCCTACAACACCTTCATCGAGGGCGGCGGCGCGCTGGGCTACGGCGCCGCTTCCCTGGTCGCCGGCGCCTACACCGGTGTCGCCACCACCCCGGCTCTGATCCTCCACTCGCTGGAGCACCACCACCACTGATCTTCAGTGTCGACGTCGAAGGCCCCGGAGTGCACGCCGGGGCCTTCGTCATGTCTCCGGTCAGGAACCGAAGCGCCGGTGCCGCCACGCGTAATCGCGCATGGCGCGCAGGAAATCGACCCGGCGGAACGCGGGCCAATACGCTTCGGTGAACCAGAATTCCGAATGCGCCGATTGCCAGAGCAGAAATCCGGAAAGCCGCTGCTCACCCGAGGTGCGGATAATCAGATCCGGATCCGGCTGGCCCGAGGTGTACATGTGTTCGGATATGTGGTCGACGTCCAATATCTTCGCGAGCTCGCGGATCGAGGTGCCCTCGTCGGCGTGCTGGAGCAGGAGTTTGCGGACCGCGTCGGCGATCTCCTGACGCCCTCCGTAACCGACCGCGACGTTGACCTCCATCCCGGTGCGCCCCTCGGTGCGCTCCGCGGCCGCGCTGAGGGCCTTCGCGACCTCCGGGGGCAGCAGGTCGAGCGCCCCCACGATGCGAAGCCGCCAAGGCGTGTGCGGCGCGGCGAGTTCGTCGGTGACGTCGGTGATGATCTTCAGCAAGGGGCTCAGTTCCTCGGCCGCACGGCCGAGGTTGTCCGTCGAGAGCAGCCACATGGTGACGACCTCGACGTCGGCCTCGTTGCACCAGCTCAGGAAGTCGGCGATCTTCTTGGCGCCCGCCCGGTGCCCGTCGGCGACGTCGGTGAAGCCCGCTTCGCGCGCCCAGCGGCGGTTCCCGTCCAGCATGATGGCGATGTGGCGTGGATGGCGCCCCTTGGCCTGCTGGATCAGGCGCCTGCCGTAGGCGCTGTACACGACGTCTGACAAGAAGGACCGAAGACTCACGCCAGTGGAGAGTAGTCACCTCGCGGGCCTCAGTGGGACGCGCCACGGACACTGGCGAAAAACCTACGGTGCCGTAACCTGGGTGAGTGAGCGTAGTGACCGAACCCCGGCCGTCCGGCCCCGCGCCCGTAGTGGACACGCGTCCTCGGTTGCGTGGGCACATCCACTTCTGGTCCTTCTTCGGCGCTGTCGCCGGAGCCGCGACCCTCATCAGCCTCGCGGCGTCCACAGTGTCGGGTATCGCCGCTTTGTCCACTTCGGTCTACGGCCTGACCGTCCTCGGCGTCTTCGGCGTCAGCGCGCTGTACCACCGTCGCTTGTGGAGCCCACGAGCATACGAATGGATGAAGCGCGCCGACCATTCGATGATCTTCCTGTTCATCGCCGGCACCTACACGCCGTTCACCCTTCTGGCGATGTCCCAGCCGACCGGGTACATCGTGCTCGCGATCGTGTGGGGCGGCGCGATCGGCGGCGTCACACTGAAGATGCTGTGGCCGAACGCGCCACGCTGGCTCGGCGTGCCGATCTACATCGCGCTGGGCTGGGTCGCCGTCTTCGTCCTGCCGGAACTGGCCACGCACGCCGGTGTCGCGGCGCTCGTCCTGCTCTGCGTGGGCGGGCTGTTCTACACGCTGGGCGCGGTGTTCTACGCGGTGAAGTGGCCGAACCACTTCCCGGACACCTTCGGGTACCACGAGTACTTCCACGCCTGCACGGTTCTCGCCGCGGTGTCCCACTACATCGCGATCTGGCTGGCCATGTACGCCTAGCCAGGTCGTGAGTGATGTGGGTCGTCGGCACCGAAGATGCCTTACCACCTACCGGAGCTGACTGACGGCCGGTCGCGGGTCCGCGAAGGCGCCTTGCCCATCCTCAAGGTCATGCCAGGAGCTCAAGAGTGGCATGGTCCTGTTTCTGGCGTCTTTTCCCTGGTCGGATTGACTTTTGGTGGAGCGATACCGAATCTTGGTGGACCATCGGCGGGGAGCCGTCATGATCCCGTGGCGCTCGGTCGGTCAGAGTACGTGAAGGCCCCCTTCCTTGCGGCTAGCCGCAAGGAAGGGGGCCTTCACGTACCGGACAACTCGGCCAAGCGAGCATTAATCGGATAATTCGACTTTCCAGGTATCCTTTATGGACGGCTGGGAAACCTCGTTGCGGCGCTCAAGTTCCTGGCATGGACCCTCACGGGCGAGGGAAGGCATCCTTGCCGACACCAGCGCGGGCCCCGGCAGGCGGCCGGTCACAACGCCTGGTTTTTGATCACCCGCCGGGTACCCGCGAAGAGCATCCCGATGTTCACCGACTTCGGGCAGACCACGACGGCCACGACGTCGGCGTTGTGGTTGTTCCTGATGAACAGGTGCGTCAGGTTGGCGCTGTTGACGAGGATCTCCTGGAAGTAGTGCTCGGCGCTGCTGACGCCTCGGCGCTCCTTGAAGATGTTCTCGATCATCACGACCGTGCGGCCTTGGAACAGATCCAAGGTCGCGCCGGCGAGGAGGTCGAGGACCTCCGACGGATGGCTGTCGGTGGTTTCGACGGCCAACAACATGCCGGTCGCCAGATCCACCACTCCGGAGGCGAGGCAGTCGGGCACCTCCTGGCGCAACTGCTTGACCATCAAGGTCATCTGGTCCGACATATTCTGGCCGTTACCCAGCATGTCCGTTCTCCTTTTCGGTGTTCGTCCGTGACTTCGGGTGGAGGAGCTCAGCAGGCGTTCGCGATGACGGCCGCGAGAATCGAGCGGACGCGCTCGATCGTGAGCAGGGAAGCCCGGTGCAACCGGGTGATGTCGAGGCCCTCGTCGCCGAGGACGACCATCAACGACGTGCTGTCGATGGAGTAGACGGCCAGGTAACCGCCGCTGCTACGGACCACCGCGTGCCGGAACGCGCCTTGGGCGACCGCGGAGGTGATGGTCAGCGAGAGGCCCAGCTGAGCGGCGCCGAGTGCGGACACCGCGCCGGGATCGATCCGGTCCTCGGCGTCGGCCGCGATGGGCAGGCCGTCCACACCGGCGATCAGGGCTCCGGTCACCCCGCTCACTTGCCTTCTCAAGTCGTTCAGCTCGTCGACCAGCGTTTCACGATCCACCTGGTGTTCCCTTCTGCTGCGAGGTCTCGTCCGAGTTCGTGCGGTTCGTGGAAGGCCCGGCCCGGACGCGGTTGAGCAGCCTGGGCAGTACCTGCCAGCCGGCCGCCCGTGACGGCTTGAGCAGTTCCGACACACCGCTCGCCCCCGGGCTGCGCAGGGGAAGGCCTTTCATGTCACCGCCGGGAACCGACTGGGCTCCGGCTGCGGGCATCCGGGGACGCAGCGGCTTCCGCGAGCCCCCGCCGGGATCCTCGGGAGACTCGACGGCGATCTCGACCAGACCGTCGCCGATCATCCGGGAGATCTCGATCGTCACGGGAAAGACGTTGCGCCCCAACACGAACGCGATGTCGCGGGCGGAGCGGCGGCCGTTGGCGCCGGCGAGGATGTCGCGCCGGGCCGCGGTCGACGCGACTCCCGACGAGGCCACCCCGGCCACTGGCACGATCCGGTCGCGATGCGGCGAGACCGCCACCGGCAATGACGCGAGAGCGTCAAGGCGACGCCTGGTCTCGTCGAGCAGCCAGTCGAGCTCGATCGCCGGAGTGACCGGCAACAGCACGTCGAACCGGTTGTAGTCGATGACGTATTCCTCGATGTCACCCGTCACGATGACGAAAGCGCCGTCCTGCGCGGCCATGGTGGCGACCAGCTGCAGTTCCGTGTTCCCGATCCCGGCGCGAGCGAGAAGCTCGTCCCGCGGCGTCGGACCGCCTGGCCCCGCCCGCAACGCGGCGGACCAGTCCTCCTCGCTGATCCGCCCGGACCGCAGCAGCACGGAGTCCACCCCTGGAGCACCAGGGGTGTCGACGGCGATCACCGCGCCCTCGCGCAGGTGGATCACCCCGCCGGGCCTGCCGGACAGAGACAACGCGCCGGACACCCCGTCGTCGCAACATACGGTCAGCGCCCGCGCGAGCAGTTCGAAGGAAGACCGGGGCATAAGCGCCACTCACTACTTTCTCTTCAGGCGTGCGGAATGGAAACGCGATACGACAGGTGATCGTCGCGCCGCCCTCGCGGAAGTGGCCGACTCTATGACATCGGAACAAGGATTCCCAGGACGTTCCCCCATTTCTCGCAACGTTCGAAAATTCTCGACACCCCTTGGGGCGCAATCGAAATCGGAGGGATTATCACAGACAACGGTGAGTTGGGGACAAAATCACCGGCATGCTGTTCACGCGCAGGTCGCGAAGGGTAAGGGCGATTGGAAATGTCCATACCACCGGGGACTTTTATATCTTTCGCACGGCACGCGCATCCGCTGTGGAATATCCGTGGCGGATTCTGGCCAAATTCATTTCTCGCCAGATCACGCCCGGCGCGGGCCGCGGGCCGCTTCTCGACCCACGCCGACGGTCTGACCAGGACGGACACACGCGTGTTCCCTCTGGCACAAGAAAGTGCCTTCTTCCGCGCCCCCGCCGCGTAAGCCATGATCACCACCATGGCCAAGAACGCACCGCCCCGCCGCCTCGATGACGCGGCCCTCAGCGACTTCCTCGCCGAACACACCTTCGGCGCCCTCGCGACCGTCAAACGTGACGGCCGCCCGCATCTCTCCACCGTCGTCTACACGTGGGACCCCGAGACGCGCGAGATCCGGATCAGCACGACCGAGGACCGCCTCAAGGTCAAGCAGCTCCGCAACAACCCCACCGCCTCCCTCTACGTCTCCAGCGCCGACCACTGGAAATTCGCTGTCGTGGAAGGAAAAGCGGAACTCTCCGAAGTCACCCGGACACCCGGCGACACCGCCGGTCTCGAATACCTGGCGGCGCAACGGCAAAAGCCCGACGACGAGGCTGAGTTCCTCGAGACCATCGCGGCCGAACGAAGGCTCTACATCACCCTCAAAACCGACAAACTCTATGGAACGGCCCTCGACATCGCTTAACGTACGCACCTGGGAAAGGCCAGGTGAGGAGACGTTCGATGTGGGAAAAACGGATGGAGTGGCCGCTCAACACCGCCGCCGTACTGTTCCTGGCCGCGTACGCCTGGCCGATCCTCCAGCCCTCGCTCGGGCACACCGGGCGGGTCTGGTGCGAGGTCGTCACCTGGCTCGCGTGGGCGGTCTTCGCCCTGGACTACGGCGTCCGCCTCAAGCACGCCGAGGACAAGCGCGCCTTCCTGAAGCACAACCTCTTCGACCTGCTGATCATCGTGCTCCCGCTGATCCGGCAGCTGCGTCTGCTCCGGCTGGTCACGGTGCTCAACGTCCTCAACCGCAACGCCGGCCTGTCGTTGCGCGGCCGCGTCGTGGTCTACACGGTGGGCGCGACGGCGCTCATCGTGTTCTGTTCGGCGGTCGCCGTGCTCGACGCCGAACGTGCCGCGCCGGACGCGCCGATCACCGATTTCCCGGACGCGGTGTGGTGGTCGATCACGACGATCACCACGGTCGGCTACGGCGACCGCTATCCCGTCAGCGGCACCGGCCGGCTCGTCGCGGTCGGGCTGATGGTGGCCGGGATCGCCCTGCTCGGTGTGGTCACCGCGACGCTCGCGTCGTGGCTGATCCGCCGGGTGACCGAGGCCGACGAGAACGCGCAGGCCGTGACCCGCGAGCATCTCGACGAGCTGACCCGTGAGGTCAAGGCGTTGCGGGCCGAGCTCGCCGAACAGCGTGCGGTGGTCAGTCCCGCAGCATCGGAGCCGCTAGGTACTGCTCGGGGATAGCGAAGGCGTCCACGAGGGTCCGCGCGTGCGGGCGCAGGTCGGCGCACAGCGCGTTCACCGCGGCGGTGACGGCCTTCGAACGCCCGGAGGTCAGGCGCCCGTGTTCGAGGAACCAGCCACGGTCCGCCTCGATGTTCGCGAGCGCGTAGAGATCGCAGACCCGCTCCAGCAGCTCACGGGCTTCCGCGTCGGCGCAGCGCTCGATGGCGTCGACGAACGCTTCCAGCACCACCCGGTCGACGTGCGCGCGCCCGGCGCGCAGCACGTGATCCTGCGCGTCATTGAAGACACCGAAGGGGTCCGAACCCGCCTTACGCAGGCGCTGCGCGACGCCGCCGAGTACGTGCTCTTCGCGGTCTTCGAACAGCTTCAGGTGCCATTCGCGCGAGTAGAGGACGTCGCCGTCATCCGCTTCGGTGAGCCGCTCGACCACCTTGCGCGCGGACGTCCGTTCGATCACGGCCTCGACGAGCTGCTCCGCCACGAACCGCGCGGTCGCGAGCGGGCTGAGGTCCTCGAAATGATCCTTGTAGCTGGTCAACAACCCTTTCGCGACCAGTTGCAGCAGCACGGTGTTGTCACCTTCGAAGGTGGTGAAGACGTCCGTGTCCGCTTTCAGCCCGGCGAGCAGGTTCTCCGAGAGATAGCCGGAGCCACCGCATGCCTCACGGGCGGCCTGGATGGTCGCGGTCGCGTGCCAGGTCGAGACGGCCTTGATGCCGGCGGCGCGTGATTCCAGCTCTCGCTGCTCTTCCTCCGGCGCGTCCTCGGCGAGGTCGTTCAGCTTCGAGACGAGTGCTTCCTGCGCGAAGTGCAGTGCGTACGACGTCGCCAGCGCGGGCAGCAGTTTCCGCTGGTGGGCGCGGTAGTCGAGGATGACGACCTCCTCGCCGCCTGGCCGCGCGAACTGCCGCCGCTGCTCGCCGTACCGGATGGCCAGTGCGAGCGCGCGCTTCGTCGCGCTGCCGGCGCTGCCCGCGACACTGACCCGGCCGCGGATGAGGGTTCCGAGCATCGTGAAGAACCGGCGGCCGTCGCTTTCGATCGGACTGCTGTACGTGCCGTCTTCGGCGACGTCACCGAACCGGTTGAGCAACGCCTCGCGGGGAACCCTCACCTGGGTGAAGGTGAGCCGCCCGTTGTCGACGCCGTTGAGGCCCGCCTTGCGGCCGCAGTCCTCGATCTCGACACCGCTCACGTTCTCGCCCCGGATCGGCACCACGAACGCGTGCACGCCGCGTGACTCGCCACCGGTGATCAGCTGCGCGAACACCACCGCGAGTTCGCCGTCGCGGGCGGCGTTGCCGATGTACTCCTTCATCGCGCCCCGGTCCGGCGTGTGCACGACGAACTCGCGCGTCGCCGGATCGTAGGTCGCGGTGGTGCGCAGGTGCTGGACGTCCGAGCCATGACCGTGCTCGGTCATCGCGAAACAGCCCAGCAACTCCAGATCCTTGATCTTCCGCAGGTAGCGCTCGTGGTGGCGTTCGGTGCCGAGCAGCTGCACCGCGCCACCGAACAGGCCCCATTGCACACCGGCCTTCACCATCAGTGAGAGGTCGCCGAAGCCCAGCATCTCGAACGACGTCAACGCGCCGCCGACGTCGCCGCCACCGCCGTACGCCGGGTCGAAACCGAGCCCCGGGCGGTCGGTTTCGGCGAGCTTGCGCAGCCATTCGAGCACCTGGGCGCGATGGGCTTCGGTGTCGATGTCGACCGGGTCTTTGAAGTCCTCCGCCGCCATCTGCGCGCGCACCGCGCGGCGGAGCCCGGCCCACCGTCCATCGAGGACGGTGGTCAGCGCGTCCGAGTCGATCTTCGCGGGAAGTCCTGGTGTGTCCACGGTTCCTCCGATGCGGTGCGGTCTTCACCAAGCCTGCCGCACCGCATCGGGAAGCGCAGCACGAATCAGACCGGTTTCCCGTTGATCGTCGTGTTCTCGAACCGCAGGTCATCGACGTGTTTCAGGACGTTTTCCGTGTTCGCGACACCGTCGAAGCGGCACTCGCTCACCCGCAATCCCCGAACGTGTGAGTTGGGCAACCCCCGGACGTTGAACGCCGCTTGCCCGCATCTCGTGCTCGCGGAGTGGCTGATGGTGAACGGCCCGAACCGAGGGACGTACGCGCCGGTCTGTCCGTTGTAGTCCGGCAGGACGTACACGACCGAGCGGACGAACGTGCCGGAGACGCTGTCGAGGTTGACGTTCTCGGTGAACCCGCCGCGCAAGGTGTTCGACTTGACGTACAGCCCGTATTTCGTCTCGCCGGTGACGGAAAGCTTGTACGCGTAGACGTTCCGGATGCCGCCGGTCTGTTCGCTGCCGCAGGTGATCGCGCCCCAGTTGCCGTCCATCACGCAGTTCGCGACGACGATGTTCTGGCACGGCACGCCGATCCTGCGGCCGTCGGCGTCCCGACCCGACTTCAGCGCGACGTTGTCGTCGTGCGCGCCGAGGTGGGAGTTCACGATCACGACGTGGTCGCAGGACTCCGGATCGCAGGCGTCGGTGTTGGAATGCGCGGTGCTCGCGTCCGTGCGGACACCGTCGATCGTGACGTTCCGGCAGAGCGTGGGGTGCAGCTGCCAGAACATCGGGTTCTTCAGCGTGACGCCTTCGATGAGCACGGTGTCGCACGAGTACGGCTCGACGAACGTGGAGCGCATCGCGTGCCCGGAACCGGGAACGATCCGCCGCTCCGGCGGGATTCCCTTGGCCACCAGCGATTCCAGGTATTCGCGGTCCTTGCCCTTGTTCCAGGACGCCGTGCCCGCCGCGTCGAGGGTGCCCTTCCCGGTCACCGCGATGTTGGCTTCCTTGTACGCGTAGATCATCGGCGACCGGTTCACGCACTCGATGCCCTCGTAGCGGGTGAGCACGTTCGGGAACTTCGAGGCGTCGGAACCGAAAGCGAGCACCGCGCCCGCCGCGAGATGCAGGTCCACGTTGCTCTTGAGATACACCGCACCGGTGACGAAGGTGCCCTTCGGCACGACGACGTGTCCGCCACCGCGCGCGTTGGCCGTCTCGATCGCCTTCCTGATCGCGGCGGTGTTGTCGGTCTTCCCGTCGCCCTTGGCGCCGAAATCGAGCACCGAGAACGTCCGGTCCGGGAAGACCGGCCGTTTCGTCCGCGCGACGATGTCGTCGGCCGCGGGCCAGGGAAGGGCCGGGGCCGCCGAGGCGGTGGGCGCGAGCAGTGGGCTCGCGGCCACCACGAGACCGCCCTTGATCAGCCAACGCCGGGAGAATCTGCCGTCCATGACGCCTTCTTTCACAAGAGGACTTCGGTGAAGACGGCGGAATCCCGACTCTACGGGCGGACCCCGGCCTCAGGAAAGATCCGGTCCCTGTGAGCGGAGATCGTCGACCTTGGTCATCGCCTCTCGAAGCTCGGCCAGCCAGGCGTCCGCGTGTTCCCCGACCAGCCGGACCGCCCAGGCGAGCGCCTCCGACCGCGACCGGGCGACGCCTGCGTCGACGAGGGTGTCGAGCACCAGTCGTTCCGGCTGCCGCAGCCTGGTCATGACCGGCGCCGAATGCGTGGTGAACAGGTGCCGTGTGCCGCCGAGGCTCGCGCCCCAGGCGACCTTGCGCTGATAGCGGTGCTCGGCCTGGCGCGCGATCTCGATCCGCTCGTCGCGGGTCTCCTCGCGGAACCGGCTGATCCGGCCGTCCTCGGCCGCCGCGCGGGCGGCGTCGTCGGCGTACTCGCCGGTGAGCGGCTGGAGTTCGCCGACGATGACGATCTCTTCGCGATCCACCGTGACCTCGGGGTCGCCGGTGAACCAGCCCTCCGGGAGCCTGCCGCCGAACCACGCGGCCGCGTCGTCCGCCGACGGGATGTCCGCCTGCTGCCAGCCGCCCCGGCCTTTCCAGCCTCCACGTCCCATCTGCCTCGCCGTCCTGAAGTAGGTGTGCATGCTCGCCTCCGCGATTACATGATTACAACGCTACCGACGCTACGCGCGTATCAGGGGAGAGTCAGGTGTGTTCTCCCCCGGCGAAAAGGGTTCAGCCGAGCTGAGAGCCCAGTTCCTCGGCGGTCGTGACGGGCCGTTCGCACACGTACCCACGGCATACGTACGCGGCGGCGGCACCGTCGACCAGCGGCCGATCGGCCAGCAGCGGTACTCCGTCCGCGTCCGGCGTGCCGCTCACGACGACGGCGCCGTCCGGCGACGAAGCGAGGGCGGCGGCCAGCAGATCCGCGCGTGAAGCGACATCGGGACCGACGATCGCCACCTGCACCGGGCCGGCAGCGGCGGCTTCGGCGACCGTGAGCCAGTGCCCGGCGAACCGCGGCGCGTGGGCGGCGAGCCGTCCCGCCCGAGCCAGCGCCTGCTCGGCCGCCTCGCGGTAGCGGCCCACCCGGTCGTGCCCGGCCAGCACGGACGCGGTCAGCAACGCGTTCGCCAGCGCCGAAGCCCCCGACGGGCTCGCGTTGTCGGTCGGGTCGGAAGGCCGCTGCACCAGGACTTCCGCGTCGTCGGCCGTGTCGTAGTAGGCCCCCGTCGCGTCCGGCACGCCGAAGTGGGCCAAGGCGAGGTCCAGCAAGGTGATGGCGTCGGCGAGCCACCGCGGTTCCCCGGTCGCCTGGTGAAGTTCGAGCAGCCCCTCGGCGAGGCACGCGTAGTCCTCCAGCACCCCGGCCGTCGTGCCGACGACGCCGTCGCGGGAAGTCCGGCGCAGGCGTCCGGCCACGAAATGGGTGTCCATCAGGAAAGCCGCCGCGCGAGCCGCCGCTTCGATCCACTGTGGACGATCGAGCCGCGCGCCCGCTTTGGCGAGCGCGCCGATCGCGAGCCCGTTCCACGCGGCGATCACCTTGTCGTCGCGGGCGGGCTGGGGTCGCTCGTTTCGCGCGGTCAGCAGCACGCGGCGAACTCGCTCATAACGCATTTCGTCCTCTGGATGCGGCTCGCGCAGCCGCAGTGTCGAAGCGCCATGCTCGAAATTGCCCCGCTCGGTCACCTGGAACAGCTCGGCCGCCCAGGCGCCGTCCTCCTCGCCGAGCACTTCGGCCAGTTGCGCGGGAGTCCAGACGTAGGTCAGCCCCTCGACGCCATCGGTGTCCGCGTCGAGCGACGCGGCGAAACCGCCTTCGGCCGTCCCGAGGTCGCGCAGCAGGAACTCCGCGGTCTCCTCGACCGTCCGCCGCGCGTACTCATGCCCGGTCACCCCATGGAACTGCGCGTAGAATCGCAGCAGCAGACCGTTGTCGTACAACATCTTCTCGAAGTGCGGCACTTCCCAGCGCGCGTCGACCGAGTAGCGCGCGAACCCTCCGGCGAGCTGATCGTCAAGGCCGCCCGTCGTCATCATTTCGGCCGTGTGCTCGACCATGTCGAGGCCGGAACCGGTGCGCTCGTGGTGACGCAGCAGGAAGTTCAAGGCCATTGTCGGCGGGAACTTCGGCGCTCCCCCGAATCCACCGTTCCCGGTGTCGTACTCCTTGCGCAGCGTGGCGACCGCGGAATCCAGCGCAGCACCGTCCACAACGGACTCAGGCAGTGGCCCGCTCTTCTCCGTGAGGTGGGCGATGATCTGCCGGGCACCGGAACGCAACTCGTCCGGCCGCTCGCCCCAGGCCTCGGCGACCGCGACGAGCAGCTGCGAGAACGACGGCATCCCCGGCCGCGGTGACGGCGGATAGTAAGTGCCGCAATGGAACGGTTCACCCTCCGGCGTCAGGAAACACGTCATCGGCCAGCCGCCCTGGCCGGTCATCGCCTGTGTGGCCGCCATGTACACCGAGTCGATGTCCGGGCGCTCCTCGCGGTCCACCTTGATGTTGACGAAGTTCGCGTTCATCAGCGTGGCGGTGGCCTCGTCCTCGAAGGACTCGTGCGCCATGACGTGACACCAGTGGCAAGCCGCGTAGCCGACCGAAAGCAGGATCGGCACGTTCCGCCGTTTCGCCTCGGCCAGCGCTTCCTCACCCCACGGCCACCAGTCCACCGGGTTGCCGGCGTGCTGCAGCAGGTACGGACTGGTCGCGGCCTTCAGGCGGTTCGACATGTCACCAGGGTCGCACGCGGAAAAGCGGGCGCGCAGAACGGCCTTCTGCGCGACACTCATCCGGTGCTCTTGACCATGACGACCACTCGGAACCCCGCCACCGACCTGGGCTTTCTCCTGCACAAGCATCCGGAGAAGGCGCAGTCCTTCACGCTCTCGGCCGGAACGGCGCACGTCTTCTACCCCGAGGCGTCCGACGAGCGCTGCACCGTCGCGCTGCTGGTCGAGATCGACCCGGTCGAGCTCGTGCGCGGGGGCGGCACGTCGCTGACCCAGTACGTCAACGACCGGCCGTACGCGGGCGGCTCGTATCTGGCGGTGGCGCTGCGGGCGGTCTTCACGACGGCGCTGGCGGGCCGGTGCGCGAACCGGCCGGAGCTGGCCGACGAGCGGCTCCCGCTGGAGATCCGCGTGCCGTCGCTGACCGCGCGCGGCGGCGCCGAGGTCGTCCACAAGCTGTTCGAACCTCTCGGCTGGCAGGTCGAAACGAAGGCCATCCCGCTCGATCCCGAATTCCCGCAGTGGGGCGATTCCCGCTACGTCGATCTCCAGCTGACCGGCACCCAGCGCGTCGTCGACGCGTTGCGGCACCTGTACGTCCTGCTGCCCGCGCTCGACGGCGACAAGCACTACTGGATCGGCCAGGACGAAGCGGACAAGCTGCTGCGAGTCGGCGAAGGCTGGCTCGCCGGGCATCCGGAACGCGACCTGATCACCAACAGGTACCTCGAACGACGGCGCCCGATCGTCTCGTACGCGCTCGCCCGACTCGCCGAGGCGGACGACGTGCCGGCCGAAGCCGAGGCCCTGGTCACCGAGCTGCCGGACCGGCCAGAGCCGCTGGCCGTCCAGCGCCAGGGCAGTGTGCTCGCGGCACTCCGGGCGGCGAGCGCGCGGCGTGTGCTCGACCTCGGCTGCGGTGGTGGCGCGCTGCTGCGGGTGCTGCAGAAGGAGCCGTCGTTCACCGAGATCGTCGGCGTCGATGTGTCCGCGAGCGCGCTCGACATCGCCGAAAAGCGGCTGAAGGACAAGACGCGGATCACCCTGAAGCAGTCCGCGCTGACGTACGCGGATCCGTCGCTGGCCGGATACGACGCGGCCGTGTTGATGGAGGTGATCGAGCACGTCGACGAGGAGCGCCTGCCCGCGCTGGAGCACGCCGTGTTCGGTGTCGCCGCGCCGCGGACCGTGCTCGTCACGACGCCGAACGCCGAGTACAACCGGCACTTCGAATTCCTCGGAGAAGGCCGGTTCCGGCACGCCGACCACCGTTTCGAATGGACACGCGAGCAGTTCCGCTCATGGGCCGAAGGCGTCGCGGCACGACACGGCTACGACGTCCGCCACCTGCCGGTGGGACAGGAGTCCCAGGAATCAGGACCGCCGACCCAAATGGCGGTCTTCACGTCTCGAAAGGAGGCCGTGGCATGAAACTGACCATCCCCGACATGTCCCTCGTCGTGCTCGTCGGCGCCTCCGGCTCCGGCAAGTCGACCTTCGCGCGGACGCATTTCGCGCCGACGCAGGTGTTGTCCAGCGACTACTTCCGAGGTCTGGTGGCCGACGACGAGAACGACCAGAGCGCGTCGGCCGCCGCCTTCGACGTGCTCCACTACGTCGCGGCGAAGCGGCTCGAAGCGGGCCGGATCACCGTCATCGACGCGACGAACGTCCAGCGCGCGTCCCGGGCGAGCCTGCTGAAGCTGGCGAAGGAGCACGACGTCCTCCCGACGGCGATCGTGCTGGATCTGCCCGTGAAGGTCTGTCACGAACGCAACGCGGCCAGGCCCGACCGCGACTTCGGCGAGCACGTCGTCCGGCGTCAGCGCGGCGAGCTGCATCGTTCGCTGAAGTCGTTGGAGCGCGAGGGTTTCCGTCGCGTGCACGTGTTGCGGAGCGAAGCCGAGGTCGCCGAAGCGGAGATCGTCGTCGAGCCGCTGCGCAACGACCGCCGCGAGCTGACCGGGCCGTTCGACGTGATCGGCGACGTCCACGGTTGCCGGGAGGAACTGGACGAACTGCTCACCGAACTGGGTTACGTCGACGGCGTGCACCCGGAAGGCCGGACCGCGGTGTTCGTCGGCGACCTCGTCGACCGCGGCCCCGACACGCCGGGGGTGCTTCGCCGGGTGATGGCGATGGCCGAGGCGGGCAGCGCGCTGGTCGTCTGCGGGAACCACGAGCAGAAACTGGTCCGCGCGCTGAACGGGCGCAACGTCAAGACGACGCACGGTCTCGCGGAGTCGCTGGAACAGCTTGCCGCACAGGACGAGGACTTCCGCGCGAAGGCGCACGCTTTCTGCGAAGGCCTTATCGCGCACTACGTCCTCGACGGCGGCGACCTTGTCGTCGCGCACGCGGGCCTGCCCGAGAAGTTCCACGGGCGCGCGTCCGGCCGGGTCCGGAGCACCGCGCTGTACGGCGACACCACCGGTGAGACCGACGAATACGGCCTGCCGGTGCGGCTGCCGTGGGCGCGCGACTACCGCGGCAAGGCGATGGTCCTCTATGGACACACGCCGACGCTGGAACCGGAGTGGATCAACGGGACCATGTGTCTCGACACGGGCTGCGTCTTCGGCGGCGAGCTGACCGCTTTGCGTTACCCGGAGCGGGAAGTCGTCTCGGTGAAGGCCAAGAAGGTCTGGTACGAGCCGTCACGCCCGCTCGAACCGGCGCGGCCGCTGGGCGGACGCGAACCGGCGGTGCTGGAACTGGGCGACGTCACCGGGAAGCGGATCATCGAGACGCGGCACCACGGCCGGGTCGGGGTTTCCGCCGAACAGTCGGCGGCGGCGCTCGAGGTGATGAGCCGCTTCGCCGTCGACCCGCGCTGGCTGCCGTACCTGCCGCCGACCATGGCGCCGTGTTCGACGTCCGCCACGGACGGCTACCTCGAACATCCCGAGGAGGCTTTCGCCGAGTTCCGCGCGGCGGGTGTCGACCACGTCCTGTGCGAAGAGAAGCACATGGGCTCGCGGGCCGTCGTGCTCGTGTGCCGTGACGACGACGTGGCGCCCGCGCGGTTCGGGATCCAAGGTCCGGGCGCGGTGTACACCCGCACCGGGCGGCCGTTCTTCACCCCGGACCAGAACGCGCGGCTGCTCGCCGGTGTGCGGGAAGCGGCGTCGGAACTGTTCGAGGAGCTGGACACCGGCTGGCTGCTGCTCGACACGGAACTGCTGCCGTGGAGCGCGAAAGCGGGGTCGCTGATCTCGGGTCAGTACGCGGCCGTCGGCGCGGCGGCCCAAGCCGTGCTGCCCGCCGCCGTCGCCTCGCTGGACGCGGCCGCGGCTCGTGGGGTGGACGTGTCGGACCTGATGGAGCGGACACGGGTGCGCGAGTCCACTGTGGACGCGTACCGGCGGGCGTACCGGCGCTACTGCTGGCCGACCGACGACCTCGACGGCGTCCGGCTGGCGCCGTTCCAGATCCTGGCGTCGGAGGGACGCGCGTACCACGACCGGCCGCACGACTGGCACCTTTCACTGCTGGACCGGCTCACCGGCGACCTGTTCACGCGCACGCGGACTCTGGTCGTGGACACCACTGACCCGGCGTCGGTGGCTCGCGGCGTCGAGTGGTGGCTGGACCTGACCGGCGCGGGCGGCGAGGGCATGGTCGTCAAACCGGCGGCGAACCTGACGCGCGGCGCGCGCGGGCTGGTGCAGCCGGGAGTGAAGGTGCGCGGGCGGGAGTACCTGCGGATCATCTACGGGCCGGACTACACGTTGCCGGAGAACCTGGAGCGGCTGCGTAAACGCGGGCTGAACCGGAAGCGGGCCCTGGCGTCACGCGAATACGCGCTGGGGCTGGAGGCACTGGAGCGGCTGGCGCGCGGGGAACCGCTGTGGCGGGTGCACGAGTGCGTGTTCGCCGTGCTGGCACTGGAGTCGGATCCGGTCGACCCGCGCCTCTGACGCGCTTTCGCTCGTGAGTGGTAAGGACGGTTAGAACCGTCCTTACCACTCACGAGCGTCAGTCGGATTTGGCGGTCGGTTTCTCGGCCTTCGCCGCAGACTCCTCCGCGTCGGCTTTCGGATCCTCAGGAGCCTCCTCCGCCGGAGCGGCAGGCTCGTCGAAGCTCTCCGGAACCCGCTTCAGGTGCTTGGTCATCGACCGCACCAGCAGCGCGACGGCGATCAGGAACAGGATCAGGATCAGGAAACCCACCGGCGACGACTTGCCGAAGTCCTCACCTTGGCCGCCGTTGTCGCCGTTGCCGGGCTGCTGCGCCAGGAACTGCGACGACACCGTCACCGGAACGACGGCGAACGCCGGCACCACGAAACTCATCTAGCCCTCCTTCAAGCCGGCGAACAGATCGTCCTCCGGCAGGGTGCTGTCCACCAGTGAGCGGACCAGCTCGTACTCCTCGGTCGGCCAGACCTCGCGCTGCAGGTCGCGGGGGACGGCGAACCAGCGGCTGTTCGGGTCGATCTGGGTGGCGTGCGCCTTGAGGGCCTCGTCACGCTGCTCGAAGTAGTCGCCGCATTCGACGCGGGTGGTCACCCGCTCCATGACGTCGGCCTTCTCCGGGTCCCACGACTTGAGCCACTCCTCGTACGGCGACTCCAGGCCGCGCGCGAGCAGGCCCTCGTGGAACACGGTCATCCTGGCGCGCGAGAACCCGTGCACGTAGTACAGCTTCATCGGCTGCCACGGCTCGCCCGCGTCCGGGTACCGCTCCGCCTCGCCCGCAGCGTCGAAGGCCGCGACCGAGATCTCGTGCGTGCGGATGTGGTCGGGGTGCGGATACCCGCCGTTCTCGTCGTAGGTGACGATCACGTGCGGGCGGAACTCGCGGATGACCTTCACCAGGGCGCCGGTGGACTCTTCGAGCGGGATGACCGCGAACGACCCCTCGGGGACCGGGGGAAGCGGGTCGCCCTCGGGCAGGCCCGAGTCGATGAACCCGAGCCACGTGTGGCTCACGCCGAGGATCTTGGCCGCGCGGGCCATCTCCTCCCGGCGGATCTCGGTCATGTTGGCCAGTACGTCGGGACGGTCCATGGCCGGGTTCAGCACACTGCCCGCTTCGCCGCCGGTACAGGTCACGACCATGACCTCGTGCCCTTCGGCGGCGTACCTGGCCATGGTGGCGGCACCCTTGCTCGACTCGTCGTCGGGGTGCGCGTGCACCGCCATCAGGCGGAGGCGTGACTTCGGCGGTTCATCGGCTGACACCATGCTCCGAACGTCCCCTTCTCGTTCCCTATTCCCCTCCAGACCCTGCCTGACGGCCTGCCCGGCCGGGCGCGGATACTCGAGGGGAACCACTCGCATACGACCCCATTGTCCCTGCGAGCACGACGAGACCTACCGGAGGCCCGGGTTGAGCACGGGACAGGATGCTCCCAGCGCGGAAAGCACCCGGACGGACGTGCCCGAGGACCGCTACGGCAAGACTCGCGCCGCGAAGCCCGCGCGCTGGCGGCGCCTGGTGTTCGGCCTGGTCGCGCTGCTGGTCAGCGGCGGAATCACCTATGTCGCGTACACGAACTTCGGCAGCGCGCCCATCGAGGGCGAGCGCGTCTCGTTCGACGAGAAGCCGGGCGACGCGATGGAGATCACCATCAACGTGACCAGGGACGATGTGAACCGGCCTGGCGTGTGCGTGGTCCGGGTCCGCGACAAGGCGGGGGCCGAAAGCGGCCGTAAAGAGGTCTTGATTCAGCCCGGTTCGAAGAACAGCAGGGTGACAACCACCATCAAGAGCATCGGAAGGCCGGTCACGGCTGATATCTTCGGGTGCTCATACGACGTACCACGGTACCTGTCAAGGCCATAGCGGCCAACGGGGTGAAACCGGCGCCCAACGCCGAGGCGCGACCGAATTCCACCGGCGGCGATGCCTCGCGCCGTGTTACTCTGATCTACCGGCACGGCCCAAGACGGGCCGTGTTTTTCCTTTATCTCAGCCAGGCCGGCGCGCCATGCCGGTCCGGTGGCCGGCTTGTACACCCAAGCCTGGCAGGCCCTACTAGGAGATGGTGACCGTGAGCGACACAAAGGTGACCTGGCTGACCCAGGATGCCTACGACAGGCTCAAGCAGGAACTCGACCACTACATCGAGCTCCGCCCGGTCATCGCTGCGAAGATCAACGACAGCCGGGAAGAGGGCGACCTCAAGGAGAACGGCGGTTACCACGCCGCCCGTGAAGAGCAGGGCCAGCACGAGGCCCGCATCCGCCACCTCCAGGAGCTCCTCCGCTCGGCCAAGGTGGGCGAGCCGCCCGCCAACGACGGCAGCGCGGGACCGGGCAAGGTCCTCACCGTGCGTTACGACGGTGACGACGAAGACGAGAACTTCCTCTTGGCGACCCGTGAAGAGGGCACCGAGGGCGACCTGGACGTCTACTCGCCGGAGTCCCCGCTCGGCAAGGCGCTGCTCGGCGCCAAAGAGGGCGAGACCCGCGAGTACGAGCTGCCCAACGGCAGCATCCAGAAGGTGACGCTCGTCAAGGCCGTGCCGTACACCGGCAAGTGAGCCTCCGCGCGCTGCTTTTGAGCCGAAGGCCCAGGGAACTCGATGAAGGGGCGCCCTCCGCACACAACGCGAGTTGGATGCGGGCGGCGCCTCTTCGGCGTCACCCGGCCCGATATGGCCGGGCACGCATATGAGCCGTTAGCGTGACCTCCGGAGAATTCTGGAGGGAATCATGAGCGAGCTACCGATCTGCGTCGCCTGCGGCATGCAGTACGCGGAACCCAGGTCCGACTGCCCGATCTGCGAGGACGAACGTCAGTACATCCCGCAGGCCGGACAACGGTGGACCGATCTGAACACCGTCCGCGCGAGCGGGACGTACACGGCTCGCGTCGAGGAGCAGGGACCCGGCCTCATCGGGGTCGGATCCACACCCAACTTCGCCATCGGCGAGCGGGCTCTGCTGGTCAAGGCCGGATCCGGCAACTTCCTGTGGGACTGCGCGGGCTACATCGACGACGATCTGGTCGCGAAGGTCCGCGAACTCGGCGGGATCACCGGCATCGCGATCAGCCACCCGCACTACTACACCACCATGGTCGAGTGGGCCCACGCCTTCGACGTGCCGGTCTACCTGCACGAGGGCGACCAGCAGTGGATCGGCAGGCCGGATCCGGCGATCAAGCTGTGGAGCGGCGCGACCCTCGACGTCGCCCCCGACCTGCGGCTGATCAACCTCGGCGTGCATTTCGCCGGCGGGACCGTACTGCACTGGCCGGACGGCGAGAACGGCCGCGGCGCGGTGCTCTCGGGCGACATCCTGCAGGTCATCCCCGACCGCCGTTTCGTCGGCATGATGTACAGCTATCCGAACCTGATCCCGGAACGTCCCGAGGTCGTCCGGCGCGCCGCCGAGATGCTCGAACCGTACGAGTTCGAGGCGATCTACGGCGCTTGGTGGGACGCGATCATCCGCACCGACGGTCACGAGGCGGTCCAGCGGTCGGCGAAGCGGTACCTGAGCCAGGTGGGCTAGCTCCTCGCCAGCCGTTCCAGCAGCGGCCGTACGCGCGGCGGAACCGGCGTCGACAACGCGATCGACGTCGACGTCCGCCGCACGTATGGCGCGCCGACCACCTCGTCCACCACACGCTGCAGGTCGTCGTTGCTGCGCGCCACCATCCGCACGAAGAGGTCGCCCTGGCCGGTCGTCGCGTAGACCTCGCACACCTCGTCGATCGCGGCCAGCGCCTCCGCGACCGCGGCCCGGCGGCCCTGCGCGATCTCCAGGACGGCGAACGCGGTGAGGCCGTACCCCATAGCCGCGAGGTCGAGTTCGGGCGGGAACCCGCCGAGGATCCCGCGTTCGGTCAGCCGGTCCAGCCTCGCCTGCACGGTGCCCCGCGCGACGCCGAGACGGCGGGCGCATTCGAGTACACCGAGCCGGGGCGAGTCGGTGAGCAAGAGCAGTAGCCGCGCGTCGAGCGCGTCGAGTGCTTCCGACATCGGCCTTACCTCCTACGCAGGTTGTCCACTTTGACTGCGACATCCGGCCTTCGACTGGACATAGTGCGCAGTGAAATCTTTGACCGTTGCGCATTTTGTCACGCGCTCGGATGCTTCAGGGCATGACGCACACAGTGGAACCCCAGGGTGCTCTTGACGACGTGAGCTACGACCAGCTGCGTCAGCTCGTCGGCCTCGTCGATCACGACTCTTCGACCGACCCCTTCCCGGTGAAGTCGATGGACGCGGTGGTGTTCATCGCGGGCAACGCCACGCAGACCGCGTGGTTCTACCAGGTCGCTTTCGGCATGCGGCTCGTCGCGTACTCCGGCCCCGAGACCGGGAACTTCGAGCGCAAGTCGTTCGTGCTGAAGTCGGGCTCGGCCCGCTTCGTGATCACCGGCGGCGTCAAGCCCGGCTCCCCGCTGCTCGACCACCACCGCCGCCACGGCGACGGCGTCATCGACCTCGCGCTCGAGGTCGCCGACGTCGACCGGTGCATCGAACACGCCCGCTCGCAGGGCGCCACCGTCCTCGAGGAGCCGCACGACGTCTCCGACGAGCACGGCACCGTGCGCATCGCCGCGATCGCGACCTACGGCGAGACCCGCCACACGCTGATCGACCGGTCGAAGTACACCGGTGTCTACCTGCCCGGCTACGAGCCGCGCGAGAGCAGCGTCGTCCGCCCGGAAGGCGCGCCGAAGCGGCTGTTCCAGGCCGTCGACCACTGCGTCGGCAACGTCGAACTCGGCAAGATGGACTACTGGGTCGACTGGTACCACCGCGTCATGGGCTTCGTGAACATGGCGGAGTTCGTCGGCGACGACATCGCGACCGAGTATTCGGCACTGATGAGCAAGGTGGTCTCCAACGGCAACCACCGCGTCAAGTTCCCCCTCAACGAGCCGGCGATCGCCAAGAAGAAGTCGCAGATCGACGAGTACCTCGAGTTCTACGGCGGCGCGGGCTGCCAGCACATCGCGCTGGCCACCAACGACATCGTCGCGACGGTGACCGCGATGCGCGCCGCGGGCGTCGAGTTCCTCGACACCCCGGACTCCTACTACGACGACCCGGAGCTGCGCGCGCGGATCGGCGAGGTCCGGGTGCCGATCGAGACGCTCAAGGCGCACCGCATCCTGGTCGACCGCGATGAGGACGGCTATCTGCTGCAGATCTTCACCAAGCCGATCGGCGACCGCCCGACCGTGTTCTACGAGCTCATCGAGCGACACGGTTCGCTCGGCTTCGGCAAGGGCAACTTCAAGGCCCTGTTCGAGGCCATCGAACGTGAGCAGGAGCGCCGCGGCAATCTCTGACTCCGGCAGTTCGCAGGCGTGAAAGGGCTCTTCATCGCACTTCGTGCGGTGAGGGGCCCTTTCGCTGCGTGATAGGGCCGACTTTGTCGTGCCTGAGTGGTACATCGGATGAGCACTAGGCTGTTCGACGCAACTTCGAGCACACCGGAACCGGTGGCGTCTTCGGACCGTCAGTGTGAAGACGTCAGCATGCAGCTTTGGAAGGGTCCCGATGCCGGACAACGTCGACGCCAGCGAACGAATGGTGGACAACTGGACGAAGCAGATCCAGGAGACCGCCGCGCGCTATCAGGCGATGGCCGCACGCATGCAGGGCCAGACCGTGACCGAGCGGTCGAAGGACAACACCATCGAGGTCACGATCGACTCGAAGGGCCTGCTCACGAACCTGGTCATCTCCGAAGCCGCGAGCGGCAAACGGATGGCGGAGGTCTCGTCGCAGGTCATGCGCCTCGTCCAGCTCGCGCAGTCCCGGATCCCGGAGCTGCTGCAGGCGGCGATGGCCGAGACGGTCGGAACCACCGACGAGACGGCGAACCGGGTGATCGCGGAAGCGCAGAGCACCTTCCCGGAAGCCCCGCCGGAGGAGAACCTCGCACCGCCGGAACCCGAGCGGCACCACCGCTTCGGCCCGGAGGAAGAAGAGCCGCCGTCCTCGCAGGCGAGTCCGCCCCAGAATCCGCCCCAGAATCCGCCTCAGCCGAAGCCGATCCCGCGCCGCCGCCGCACGCAGGACGACGATGACGACGACTTCGGCGGCAGCATCCTTTCGTAGACGTCCATCCGGCCTGGTAGAGGGGAGAAACCATGGCAGGCAAGGGGTATGAGCTCGGCGCCGACCTCGACGCGCACGCCAAGCAGATCGACGGCATCGCCGACGGCCTGCGCACGGCGGTCGACGCCGCGCAGCAGGTGAGCATGCCGACCGACGCGTACGGCATCATCTGCCAGCCGTTCCGGATGATGCTCGACCCGGTCGAGGAGTTCGGCATCAACGCGCTGACCAAGGCCGTCGAGGCCGCGACGACGGTGGCGAACAACGTGCGGTCCGCGTCGAACGCCTACCAGACGCAGGACGAGAACTTCGCCGCCGAATTCAAGAACGTGCAGGTGCCTGACTGATGCCCGAGGGAAACCCGCTCGTCGCGAACGCACCGACCGATGGCGACGGCCCCGGACCGCTGACGGCCGGGAACAGCGAGTACGGCTACGCGGCGGGCATCGGCGTCGCCGAGTCGGCCATGGACGCCTTCAACGGCATCTCGAACGGTGACTGGATCGGTGGCGGGCTCGGCGTGCTGAGCCTCGCCGGCGAGATGGCCAGCGCCGCGATCGACCCGTTCGGCTACCTGATGTCGTCGGTGGCGTCGTTCCTGATGGAACACATGCAGCCGCTGAAGGACATGCTGGACGCCGTCGCCGGCGATCCGCCGGTCATCCAGTCGTACTCCGAAACCTGGGGCAACGTCGCCAAGAAACTGGAAGACACCCAGGTCGAGTTCTCGAACGCGGTCAAGAACGGCACTTCCGGCTGGACGGGCGACGCGGCCGACCAGTACCGCAAGCAGGCCGCGGAACAGGCCGAGGCGATCAGCGGCGCGGCGACGGTCGCGGGCGCGATCAGCACCGTCGTGATGATCTTCGGCGAGATCGTCGCGTTCGTCCGCGAGTTCATCCGCCAGCTGATCGCGGACGCGGTCGGCAAGCTCATCGCGTGGGTCATGGAGACGGTGTTCTCCCTCGGCTTCGGCACGCCCGTGGTGGTCGCGCAGGCCGTCACCGCGATCGCCAAGTGGGCCGCGAAGATCGCCGACAAGCTCAAGGAACTCTGCGACGCGATGCGGCGGGTCTCACCGCTGCTGGGCAAGCTGGCCGACGTCTTCGAGAAGATCATCAAGATCTTCGGCAAGATCGCGGGCAAGGTCACCGGCCTGGACGTGATCAACACCAAGAACATCAAGCCGGGCGGGTTCATCCAGCGCGGTGGCAGCGGCGGCGGATCCGGTGGGACCGGCGGTGGCGGCTCGGGCTCCGGCGACGGCCCGGACGGCGACGGTTCCGGTTCCGGCAACGGCGATGGGTCCGGCAGCGGCTCCAACGGCGACAACTCCGGGGGCAACTCCGGCGACACCAACAGCGGCCCGAACGACGGCTCCGGCGGAGACACCAGCGGTTCAGGTGATTCCGGCTCGAACGGCGGGTCCAGCGGACACACCCCGTCGAACACCACCCGCGGTGGTGACGGTGGCGGCTCGTCCACCCGCTCCGACGGCGGCTCCCCCAACCGTAGCGGCGACGGACCGTCCACTTCGGACGGAAACTCCGCCGGCGGTGATGGTTCCCCCAGCACAGCCCGTTCCGACACGTCGGCACCGCACACCCGGTCCGACGGTGACTCTCCCGGCGACTCCGCCACCCCGAACCGCGCGTCCGACGACGGCTCGCCCAGCCCGAACCGCGCGGACACCGGCGGCTCGCCCGCCCCGAAGACGCGGGCGGACAGCGGCGGCACCCCCAGCCACACACCCGACAGCTCCCCCACCCCACACACCCGCGCCGACACCGGCGGCACCCCCAGCCACACACCCGACAGCTCCCCCACCCCACACACCCGCGCCGACACCGGCGGCACCCCCAGCCACACAGGCGACGGCGGCGGCTCGCCCCGGACGCACGGCGGCGACGGCGGCGGTTCGCCCACCCCTCGGTCCGACCCGTCACCGGGCCACCACGGCGGCAACGACGGCGGCGGCCCCACCCGGCCGACCGACAGCGGAACGACGACCAGCGGCACCGCGCCCACGGCACCCCGCCTCGGCGACGCCGGCCCGTCACACGCTCCTTCTCAGCGCGGCGGTCCCGGTGGCGACGCTTCGCACGGTGTCCCGCCGCAGGGCCAGCCGATCGCCGGCGGCATGCCGCCGCAAGGCGCTCCGGGTGGCGCCCCCGGCGGCACCCCGGGTTCGCCCGGCGGCAGGCCGCAGGGTGGCGGCTGGACGGGAACGCCCGGTTCGCCGCGCACCCCGGACACGAACGCCCCGCGCACCCCTGACACCCACACCGGCCCCAGCCGCGGACCCGGCCAGACCGGTCCCGGTGGACGGCCGAACCAGCCGCATCAGCCGCAGCCGGTCGCTCGTGGCAACGACTTCGGCCCCGGCGCCCAGCCGCACACCGGCTCACCGAGCACCCACGGCCCGGGCAACCGGCCCGGCGGCACGGGCCCCGGCAACACCGGTCCGGGCGGCCGCGGCCCCGGTGGCCACTCCGGGCCGCCGCATTCGCCGGACGGGCACGGACCCGACGGGCACGGACCGCGCCCGGACCCGAACGGGCATCCCGACAGCACGCCGCACGACCGTGGCCCGGACGGCGAGCCGGATCGTCCGTTGACGCCCGACGAGGTCAACCAGCGGCATTCGGAGAGCACCCCCGCGGGTAGCTCGTACCACCGCGGCGACTCGGACATGGGCGACCTGCCGCACCGGGTCAAGCCGGATCCGGACGGCCGCTACACCGTCGACGTACACGTCACGCCGGACGGGCACGCCCGGATCGGCAACCGCACCTACACCCCGGAAGAGTTCGCGGACATCCTGCGGCGCAACGGGGATTACGACGGTCGCCCGATCCGCCTGATCGGCTGTGACGCCGGCTCGAACGACTTCGCGCGCCGTCTGTCGCGGGAACTCGACACCGAGGTGATGGCGCCGAGCAAGCCGGCTTGGACCGACTCGAACGGGCGCGTCTTCTCGTCCGACTACGAGATCGGCCCCGACGGCCGTCCCCGGCCCAAGATCCCGCCGAACGGCGAATGGGACGTCCACAGCCCCGACGGCACCGCCCGCCGGGCGAGCGACGACGGCTTCACCCCGGACACCTCGCACGCGGACAAGCAGGACGTGGACGCCGACAGCGCCCGCGACCGCGGCCGTCGTGAGATTCCGGACGAAGAGGTCGCTATCGAGCGCCGGGACCGGGTACCTCGCGCCACCATGCAGGAAAAGATCAACGACCCGGACTACCGCGCCAAGTACTACGACGGACCGCACAAGGACGGTTCGTACACGCGTAAGAACGCGGACCAGCCCGACGCCACCGACGAACGCGTGCCGAAGATTCAAGAGAACCCGTCCAAGCCGGATGGTGAAAAGTTCTCGCCGAAGTCGGACGATTTCGAGGAATCGCGTTACCACAGGGATCGCGAAGTCGAACACCCAGCCTCGGCGAAACAAAAAGAGGACGCGCAGAAACTCATCGACGAACGCGCGAAGGCGAACGAGCGCGCCAAGACCGCGGAATCCGACTATCAGGACGCGAAAGAAAAGGGAACGCTCACCGAAGAGATCGAGAAGGAACGCAGCGACGCCCACCGAGTACGGACCGACAAGGGCGAAGAACTCGGCGAGCACGCCGGTGAAGACGCGATCCGGGACAAGTATCCGGACAAGGACTACGAGCGCACACCGCTGCCGACCGATCGGCACGGGGACAACACCCACCGGGACGGCCAAAAGCCCGGCTCGGGCCGGTTCGACCAGATTTACGAGGTCAAGAACAAGCACACGGGTGAGACCCATATCGTCATCGTCGAGGCGAAGGGTCCCAACGCCGGGCTCGGCGTCCGCGAGGGAGCCGGGAAACTCCGCTACGAACAGGGCCACCCGGAGTACGTCAAAAGCATCACCAAGAACATGGAGAACAACGGCACGCCCGCGGAAAAGGCGCTCGCCATGGATATCGACCGCGCCCAGCGCAGGGGCACTCTGGAGTACTCGGTCGCAAGGGCCCGAGTACGCGAGGAAGACGTGCTCGACCCCGCCGGGAAGCCGATTCCCGACCCCGATAACCCGGGTAAGAACCTGAAACGACCGGTGTACGGTGGCTATAACCTGAAGGAATTCGACCTGACGCCACGTCCGCCCAAGAACCGCAGGGAGTGACACCTCGTGCGCACTATCGCCCGGCATGACGTCGATGCGCCCAACGCAGAGGAGACCGTCGAGCTTCTCGTGGCCCGCGCCCATGAGGTACGCGAGGACATCGAAGAGATTCCGCTCGGCCCGGGCTTCGCGATGTCGCGATCCCTGTCCGAGTTCGGCAACCGCTGCGCGAACGACCCGAGGGCCGCCTGGGCCGACACCTGGTACGCACTGATCCGGGCAATGCAGTCGTCAGCCGCTCTCTTCCAGGCCGCGAGCAGTACGGATGGCGACGTCGAGTTCCGGTTCGGCGACGAGACGATCCGGCGGCAGGCGACCGGCCCTACCACCGACACCAACGCCGCGAACTGGCTGACCGCCCTGTATCTGGCCATGATCTGCCGCGAGCGCCCGCGGATCGACCTGCTGGCCGGTATTCCCATCGACCTGCTCCGCGAATCCGGCCACGAGTACGACGAGTTCCTCTATTCCTGGGTACGCGCCCTCCAGAGCTATTGGCGCGGCGAAGAGAACCTGATCGACACGGTGCTGGAGGCGATGAGCGGCACCGACCCCGAGCGGCTGGAACGCTTCGAAGCCGCTCCCGTCCTTCAGCTCTATTATCCGCCGATGGAGATGTTCTACCTCCTGACCCAACGCGAGGACGCCAAGTTCAACGACTCACTCGCCAACGCGCTGGAACTGCACAAGCGATACTGGACCGCCGACGAAGAGCGCTTGCGGGATCCCGAGGGCTTCGTCGCGCTGGGGCCGCTTGCCATCGCCTGTCTCGCCCACGACGCCGGGGTGACCATCGAGGTCGAATCGGATTACCTGCCGATTCACCTGCTGGACGGCACCCGGATCGGCGAGATGTCGACGTAAGCCGCCGCCACGAAGGTGTTGAAAGGATGAGGGGATGAGCCAGCCACAGGGGCCGTTGAACCAGCAGCAGCAACAGCAGCTCGTCTGGCAGATCGGCCATGCCCTCGCGACGCCGCTGCCGCCCGGCTGGCAGCAGATGCGCGTCGAGTACCGGGCGGCGGGCAGGCACGTCGAGGTCGACCTGCTCGTCACCGGTCAGGACGGTCTGCCGCGTCCGGTGCAGCCGAGTCCGGAAGCCGTGCAACTGCTCGGGAACCTGCGGGCGGGCATGTACCAGCCCGGCCGCGGGACGTGGCTGAGCGCGATCCTGGTCTACGGTTCGGCGACCGTGCTCAGCACGGACTTCCTCGCGGACGTGGAGCCGCCGTGGCGGCAGGCGCCGCCTCCGATCGGCTTCCAGGACGAACTGCGGTTCTTCCCCCGCGCCGAGCAGAGCATCCCGCCGTGGCTGCGGCAGCGCGCCGGGCTCGACATCGCACCGGCGGGCGAGCCTTCGGTGGCGACTCCGCTCGCCGAGACCCCGGAGGCGCTGAAGTCGCCGCGGGTCTACGACGGTCTCGACGAGTCCGGGCGCCCGATGGTGAACCGTGAGCCGCTTTCCCCGGCCGAGCGGGACCGTGTGCTGGAGTACCTCGACGGTGCCCCGGTCGTGCTGGCGTCGCGGAGTTACGACGCCGACGCCTTCGATCCCGACAGGGAACCGTTGGTGCCGCTGAACTTCCGCACGGACGGCCGGTGGTACTGGCCGGGCGCGGTCGCCTACTACCTGCGTGAGCACGACGTGGCGCCCGATCCCGAGCTGCTCGGTCACATCCGGGCGCTGCGGTTCACCCTGCCCGAGGTCGGAGAGCCCGAACGCGAACTCGCGGTCGCCGCGATCACCGGTCAACCGTCCACTTAGGACCCGGTGCTGCGCGGGTGATTCGAGGCCGGATCATGCCACCTGACGGATACGTCACGTGACAGGTTCACGGTCCGGGTACTCTTGACGGCGGCGGCGAAGGCGACCAGGGAGCGCACATGGCACGGGGGAACATCGGCAGGGTCCGGGCGACCCGTTCCGCCGGGATGCTCCCGGTCGTGCTGGCTCTCACCTCGGCCGCGCTGCTGACCGGCGCCGCCGTCTACACGGTCGACCGCGCCGGTTGCGTGGATCCGGGCCAGTACATCCGGCACGACAACCACATCGAACTCGTCGGCGGCTGCGTCGACGGCTCCGAGCTGCCGGCCGCCCCAAAGGGGACTTCCCACGAGGCCGACGCGAAGAGCGGCGTCACTCCCAGCAACTACCGCCCATAGCCGGGCGCTTCCACCCACCACACCGCGCTGACCAGCGCGAACAGAGCAAGGGACCTTTGCTACCGCTTGCTTAGCTTGGCTAAGCGAGCGGTAGCAAAGGTCCCTTGCTCCCACGCGCGCAGCGGCCCGGCTCGGCCCACGGGTCACTGTGTGGGTTTTGGGACAGCTGACGTCCCAAAACCCACACGGTCGGTCAGCGTCGCTACGCGGGGTGAGGGGTGTGGGGAAATAAGGACACTCAACGTCTCTATTCCCGCACACCCTCCTGCCCTCCGGGGAGAGCGGTAGCAAAGGTCCCTTGCTCACTCCCTGGGCTCGGCGGCGGTCAGCCCAGGGCCTTGGCCAGATCGTCGACCAGGTCGCTGCCGTCCTCGATGCCGACGGACAGCCGCAGCAGGTTGTCCGGCACCTCCAGGGTGGACCCGGCGGTGCTCGCGTGGGTCATCCGCCCCGGGTGCTCGATGAGCGATTCGATCCCGCCCAGCGACTCGGCGAGGATGAACAGCTTCGTCTTCGACGCGACGTCGAGCGCGGCCTGCTCGCCGTCGATGTGGGTGAACGAGATCATCCCGCCGAAGCGCCGCATCTGCTTCGAGGCGACCTCGTGGCCGGGGTGCTCCGGCAGGCCCGGGTAGTAGACACGATCGACCTTCGGGTGCTTCAGCAGCATCCGGGCGATCAGTTCGGCGTTGTCACTGTGCCGCTCCATCCGCAGCGCGAGCGTCTTGACCCCGCGCAGGGTCAGCCACGCGTCGAACGGGCCGGGTACCGCGCCCGCCGCGTTGCGCAGGTAGAACAGCTGCTCGCGCAACTCGTCCTCGTTCGTCAGGATCGCACCACCGACGACGTCGGAGTGCCCGCCGAGGTACTTGGTCGTCGAGTGCAGGACGACGTCGGCGCCCAGCGAAAGCGGGTTCTGCAGGTACGGGGTGGCGAAGGTGTTGTCGACGACCAGGCGGGCGCCGGCGCCGTGCGCGACCTCGGCCAGCGCGGCGATGTCGGCGATCCCCAGCATGGGGTTCGTCGGCGACTCGCACCAGATCAGCTTCGTCTCCGGCCGGATCGCCGCGCGGACCTCGTCGATGTTCCCCAGGTCGGCGACCGTGTGCTCGACGCCCCACAGGCTGAGCACCTTGTCGATCAGCCGGAACGTGCCGCCGTACGCGTCGTTGCCGAGCACGAGGTGGTCTCCGGGCCGGAGGGTCGCCCGCAGCAGGACGTCACTGGCCGCCATACCCGACGCGTAGGCCAGACCGTGCCGCGCGCCTTCGAGCGCCGCCAGCGCGACCTCCAACGCGGTGCGCGTCGGGTTCGCGGTGCGGGAGTACTCGTAGTCGCCTTCGCGCGTGCCGCCGACGCCGTCCTGCGCGTAAGTCGAGGTCTGATAGATCGGCACGATGACCGCGCCGGTCCGGGGATCAGGGGTCTGCCCGGCGTGGATCGCGCGCGTCTCGAAGCCCAGCAGAGAGTAATCGTCGGCCATACGGTCAAGGGTACGACCACCCGTGCGGGATCCCATCGTCTGGGATCGAACTCACCACTGCCCGGGTGGCTGTCCCTGCTGCTGGGCACCGGGAGCCGGCGGGTATCCGAAGTTCGGCGGCTGCACGGCGCCGTCGGTCTTCGGCTTGGCCGCCAGCCAGCGCGCCGTCGGCGGGACCAGCGCCAGCACAAGGGTCGCGATCGCCGGGATCAGGACCACGAAGAGGAGCCAGCCGAAGCCGAAGTGCAGGCTCACCCCGCCGTACGAGAAGTAGAAATGCCCGATCGCCCGGAGCAGGAAGGTCAGCGCCACGAACCCGATCGCGGACGCGGCTCCGATCACGGTGAGCACCCGTCCGGCCCGCTTGCGCAGGAGCAGCATGATCCCGCCGCCCAAGAGCAAAGCCGTGCTGACGAGGTCCAGCGCCGCCCCGACCACCAGGAACGAAATGACGTAGTGGGACAGCTCGATGACGTGGGACGCCAGCCCGGCGAGGAACCAGAGCCCGCCGAGAATCGCGAGGATCCCGGCGATGATCGCGGTCGCACCGCTCGGCTGCCGCATCGGCGGCGGGTAGGCACCGGGTGCCGGATAGCCCTGCGGTGGGTATTGCTGGAAGGTCATGTCTCCCCCTGTCGAATTCCTGGGCCGTGAAGTACGCCGGATCTCACCATCCGCCCTGCTGGGGGAACTGGTTCTGCGGCCGGTACGGCTGCACCGGCGCGGGCCGCCAGCGCAGGTACCTGAAGGTCGGCGGGAGCACAGCCAGCAGGAGCGCGAGCAGCCCGAACACGACCATGGCCAGGCGGAGGACGCCGTCGAAGGTCGCGAACCGGAGCAGGATGTCGAGGTGGATCCGGTACGGCACGCGGAAAGCGATCGGTTCCAGCACGACGGCCAGGATGGCGAGCAGCGAGCCGAGGATCAGCAGGATGGCGCCGATCAGCGACCGGAAGAACGTCGTCAACGCGCCCATCAGCAGGAACAACGCGGCGAGCAGGTACAGCACCAGCTCGACGAGCGCGAAGCCCGGCAGGTTCGAGAGGCTGAACCCCGACGGGAGCTCGATGAAGTAGCGGATCGGGATGAAGCCCGACGCGAGGGCACCGACGAGGCCCAGCACCGCGGCGATGATCGCCGTCGCCCCGGAGGGCCGGGCCTGCGGAGCGGGATATCCGAAAACCGGCGGTCCGGGCTGCTGGGCGGGATATCCGTACGGACCGGTCACGTCGCTCCCGTCGGCCAGGTGTGGGTTGACGGCGCTCACCCTAGCCCGCGGGACCTGGCCACGGCAGGCGAATCGGGATACCCCCGGCTAAACGGAAACACCCCCGGCGAGTGCCGGGGGTGTTCCGAACGAAACCGTTCAGTGGTGGTGAATCACCACTGCTGCGGGGGCTGACCGGGCTGCTGGCCCGGCTGGCCGAAACCGCCGCTGGGCGGACCCTGCTGGCCGGGCTGCTGCCCGAAACCGCCGGGCTGCTGCGGAGGCTGACCGAAGCCGCCCTGCTGCTGGCCCGGCTGGGCGAACCCACCGCTGGGCGGACCCTGCTGGCCGGGCTGCTGCCCGAAGCCACCGGGCTGCTGCCCCGGCTGCGGGAAGCCACCCGAAGACGGCTGACCGGGCTGGCCGAAGCCACCCTGCGGCTGTCCGTACGGACCAGGCTGACCCGGCTGACCGGGCTGGCCGAAGCCACCCTGCGGCGGACCGCCGAAACCGCCGGGCTGGCCGCTCTGCGGGGCACCCAGCACCGAACCGCCGCCACCGAGACCCACGAACTGCGCGGTCGCCGGGATCAGGCCCAGCACACCGACGATCAGGATCACGATGCCGAGGAGCAGGTGCAGCAGGCCACCGCCGATACCGGCGCCTTCCCTGGCGGAAGGCGGCAGCTTCTCCAGGAAGTCCGACGACGGGGTCGAACCGACGAGCAGGAGGACGCCGAACAGCACCAGAAGCGCGCCACCGGCGGCGGCGACGATCGGCGCGATCTTCTTCACCGTGCCCGGGAGCTTGCCCGCGAGGGCGAGCCCGACACCACCGGCGAGCGAAACGAGCGATCCGACCAGAAGCATGATCACGTAGAACCACGTGGCGCCCGGACCGGCCACGCCCGCCTCGTCGAGGAACTTGTCGATCTGTTCCTGGTTCGGGGCGCTGTCGAAGACCTTCGAGTAGTCGCTCGCGTCACCGAAGTAGACGAACGACACGATCAAGGCGATCAGGCCGAGCAACGCCACGACACCGCCGGCGATGAACCCGAACATCGGGTTCCCGCCGCCACCGCCCGCGGCGGCGGGGCTGTAGCCCTGCGGCGGTCCGCCGAAACCGGGCTGCTGGCCGAAGCCGCCCTGCGGCGGTCCGCCGAAGCCCTGCTGCGGCTGGCCGAAACCAGGCTGCTGGCCCTGCGAGGGGTCGAAGCCGCCCTGCTGGGGCTGGCCGAAGCCCTGCTGCTGACCGAAGCCGCCACCCTGGGCGCCGTAGGCACCGGCGGACGGGTTGTCGGCCGCGCTCGGCGGCGGGGCGTACGGGATGGCGGGCGGCTGCGAACCCGGCGGCACGAGCTGGGTGGACTCGGCGGTGGGGCTTTCCCCGCCGCCGCTCACCGGCTGCACGACCTGGGTCGCGTTCGCGTCGTTGGAACCCGGCTGGACCGGCTGCACGACCTGCGTGGGCTCCGGCGTGTCGCCGAACCCGCCTCCCTGGGGCTGCTGCTCATAGGAGGGCTGCTGCCCGTACTGCGGTTGCCCGTAGTCGGGCTGGGCGGGCTGGCCGGGCTGCACCACCTGGGTCGGTTCCGGGGAACCGAACGGGTTGTCTTGCTGCGGCTGAGGGCCACTCGGGGGTCCCTGCGGTGGCTGGGCGCCACCCCAAGGCTGATTCGGTGGCTGCGGAGCACTCATTTGGGTCTTGAACCCCCTTGACGAGGACATAAAAGTTCAACTCACCGGACACGCTATCGGATAGCCGGTCGGGCCGCTCGTAACGCCCCGGCCCGACCATCCGATGAAATGCCTCTTTACCGTCCCGCGAGAAACGCGAGCAGGTCGTGCCGGGTGACGACCCCCGCCGGCTTGCCGTCGACCAGCACCAGCGCGCCGTCCGCGCCCGAGAGCGCGTTCATCGCCACGCTCACCTGTTCACCGGCGCCGATGGTCGGCAGCGGCGGCGACATGTGCTGCTCGAGCCGGTCGGCCAGCTGGGCCTTGCCGGTGAAGAGCGCCTCGAGGAGATCGCGTTCGTTGACCGCGCCGACGACTTCGGCCGCCATGACCGGCGGTTCCGCGCTGACCACGGGCATCTGGCTGACGCCGAACTCGGAAAGGATCGCCACCGCTTCGGCGACGGTCTCGTTCGGGTGACTGTGCACCAGGCTGGGGAGCGAGCCGCTCTTCTTCGTCAGGACGTCGCCGACGGTCCGGCCGCTGGAGTCCGGCGGCAGGAAACCGTAGGAGGACATCCAGCTGTCGTTGAACACCTTGGTGAGATAGCCGCGGCCGCCGTCGGGCAGGAGCACGACGACGACGTCGTCCGGGCCGAGGCCCTCGGCGAGCTTGAGCGCCGCGGCGACGGCCATGCCGCACGAGCCGCCGACAAGCAGCCCCTCTTCGAGCGCGAGGCGGCGGGTGATGTCGAAGGAGTCCGCGTCCGACACCGCGATGATCCGGTCGGCGATGTTCCGGTCGTAGGTGTCCGGCCAGAAGTCCTCGCCGACGCCCTCGACCAGGTACGGCCGACCGGATCCGCCGGAGTACACCGAGCCTTCGGGGTCCGCGCCGATGACCTGGACGCGGCCGTCGCTGACCTCCTTGAGGTACTTGCCGGTGCCCGAGATCGTGCCGCCGGTGCCGACGCCCGCGACGAAGTGCGTGATCTTGCCCTCGGTCTGGCGCCAGAGTTCCGGGCCGGTCGAGTGGTAGTGGCTGGCGGGGTTCTCCGGGTTGGCGTACTGGTTCGGCTTCCAGGCGCCCTCGATCTCACGCACGAGGCGGTCGGAGACGTTGTAGTACGAGTCCGGGTGCTCCGGCGCGACCGCGGTCGGGCAGACCACGACGCGGGCGCCGTAGGCCTTGAGCACGTTGCGCTTGTCCTCGCTGACCTTGTCCGGGCAGACGAACACGCACTTGTACCCCTTGCGCTGCGCCACCATGGCCAGCCCGACGCCGGTGTTGCCGGACGTCGGCTCGACGATGGTGCCGCCGGGCTTCAGCTCGCCGGACCGCTCCGCGGCTTCGATCATCCGCAGCGCGATGCGGTCCTTGACGCTGCCGCCGGGGTTGACGTACTCGACCTTGGCCAGGATGAGCGGCTGGAGCCCCTCGGCCAGTGCGTTCAGCTTGACCAGAGGGGTGTTGCCCACGAGGTCCACGATGTGCTCGACGTATTCCACACTCACAGCCTAAACGCCGCAGGTCGCGATGTGCCTGCTCGAACTCCGCCGTAAGGCGGTGTCGTCGGAAAGAGTGGCGTGGATCGCGTTCGCCTTTGACCCGCACCTCACTCCGGTGGAGGATGCGAGGTGAGCAACCGCTTAGCGCGTGTCTGGATCGAAAACAAGGGAGTGTCGTTCCATGCCCGAAGCCGTCATCGTCTCCACCGCCCGATCCCCGATCGGCCGCGCCGGCAAGGGATCGCTGGTGAGCATCCGCCCGGACGACCTCGCCGCGCAGATGGTCCGCGCCGCGCTCGACAAGGTCCCCGAACTCGACCCGACGCAGATCGAAGACCTCATGCTGGGCTGTGGTCTCCCCGGCGGCGAGCAGGGCTTCAACATGGGCCGCGCCGTCGCCGTCGAACTCGGCTACGACCACCTGCCCGGCTGCACGATCACCCGGTACTGCTCCTCCAGCCTCCAGACCACCCGCATGGCGCTGCACGCGATCAAGGCCGGCGAAGGCGACGTGTTCATCTCCGCCGGCGTCGAGACCGTGTCGCGCTTCGCCAACGGAAGCTCCGACTCCTGGCCGAACACGCACAACCCGCTGTTCGCCGACGCCGAGGCCCGCACCGCGCAGGTGGCGGCCGAGGGCGCCGACAGCTGGACGGACCCGCGCGAGAACGGCGCCCTGCCGGACGTCTACATCGCGATGGGCCAGACCGCCGAAAACCTGGCGCGGCTGAAGAGCGTTTCGCGTGAGGAGATGGACGAGTTCGGCGTCCGCTCGCAGAACCTCGCCGAGAAGGCCATCGCGGACGGCTTCTGGGCCAAGGACATCACGCCGGTCACCCTGCCGGACGGCACCGTGGTCTCGAAGGACGACGGCCCGCGCGCCGGCGTCACCCTCGAAGGCGTCTCCGGCCTCAAGCCGGTCTTCCGCCCCGACGGCCGGATCACCGCGGGCAACTGCTGCCCGCTCAACGACGGCGCGGCCGCGGTGATCATCATGTCCGACACCAAGGCGAAGGAACTCGGCCTCACGCCGCTCGCCCGGGTCGTCTCCACCGGCGTTTCCGGGTTGTCGCCGGAGATCATGGGCTACGGCCCGGTCGAAGCGTCGAAGCAGGCCCTCGCCCGCGCCGGGATGTCCATCGGTGACATCGACCTCGTCGAGATCAACGAGGCGTTCGCCGCGCAGGTCATCCCGTCCTACAAGGACCTCGGGATCGACCTCGACAAGCTGAACGTCAACGGCGGCGCGATCGCCGTCGGCCACCCGTTCGGCATGACCGGCGCCCGGATCACCTCGACGCTGATCAACTCGCTGCGCCACCACGACAAGCAGTTCGGGCTCGAGACGATGTGCGTCGGCGGCGGCCAGGGCATGGCGATGGTCCTGGAGCGCCTCTCCTGACCCGCTGACCTGCGGAAAGAGAGCAAGGGACCTTTGCTCGCGTTCGTTAGTGCACTAACCGACGCGAGCAAAGGTCCCTTGCTCCCTTTTCGGGCCTAGTGGGTCATGATCGGCGGGACCGCGGCGACCTCGCCGTCCGCGCCCTCCGGCAGCGCGGGCTTGGTCTTCGGCAAGAACGCCGCCGGGATCAGGCACAGCGCGAGCAGGATCATCGACCACAGGAACGTCGTCGAGAACGCGTCCGCGGTCAGCCCCGAAGCCGCTTCGCGCGTCGCAGGGTTCATCACCGCGGCCGTCGCGGCCAGCTGCCCCTGCGCCGTCGGCACACCGAACTTCCCGGCGAGCAGCGCCGCCAGGATGATCGACAGCACCGCCGAACCGATCGCCCCGGCGGTCTGCTGCAGGATGTTCGTCGCCGTCGACGCCTTCGCCATGTCCTCCGACTTGAGCGTCTGCAACGCGGCCGAGGTGATCGGCATCATCGTCGCGCCCATGCCGAGCCCCATCACGAACAGCGCCGAAAGCAGCAGCCAGTACGGCGTCGCCGCGGTGATCTGGGTGAAGGCGATCAGGCCGGCGAGCATCAGCACGAGACCGGGCAGCACGATCTTCCGCGCGCCGATCTTGTCCGCGAACCGGCCCGCGATCGGCATGGTCAGCATCGCGCCGACACCCTGCGGGGCGAGTAGCAGACCGGCGTTCATCGCCGATTCGCCGCGCGCCAGCACGAAATACGTCGGCAGGAGCAGCATCGCGCCGAAGAACGCGACGCAGAAGAAGGTCATCGTCACCATGGCGACGGAGAACGACCGGTTCTTGAACAGTTTCAGGTCGAGCAGCGGGTTCGCCACGCGGTTCGCCCGGACCACGAACGCCACCAGCAACGCGATCCCGGCCAGCGCGGGCAGCCAGACGTCCACCGCGCCGACACCGCCCGCCGCCGGGATGTTCGAAACACCGAAGATCAGCGCCGCCAGGCCGGGCGAGACCATCAGCATGCCGAGGAAATCGAAGCGTTCACTGGGCTCCGGCCGGTCCTTCGGCAGCAGGCGCCACGCCATGGCCATGGTGATCAGGCCGATCGGCACGTTGATGTAGAAGATCCAGCGCCAGCTCACCGCGTCGACCAGCCAGCCGCCGAGGATCGGGCCGCCGATCGGGCCGAGCAGCATCGGCACCCCGAGCACGCCCATCACGCGCCCGATCCGGTGCGGTCCGGCGGCCCTGGTCAGGATCGTCATGCCGGCGGGCATCAGCATGCCGCCGCCGAAGCCCTGCAGGACCCGGAAGACGATCAGCGATTCGACGTCCCAGGCCATGCCGGCGAGCATCGACCCGATCAGGAACAGCCCGATCGCGGTCATGTAGAGCCGTTTGGTGCCGAACCGGTCCGAAGCCCAGCCGGTGATCGGGATGACCGTCGCCAGGGCGAGCATGTAGCCGGTCGCGATCCACTGGATGGTGTCGAACGAGGTCTGGAACTCGATGGTCAGTTTCTGGAGCGCGACGTTGACGACCGTCGTGTCGAGGATCGCCATGATCGCGCCGAGGATGACGACGCCGGCGATCTTGAGCACGCCGGCGTCGAGTTTGTCGCCGCCCGGTGCGGCCGGGCTTTGCGTTGACATGAAAAATCCGTCCCTGATGCTCAGTGTCCCCCGGGACGCGACAACCCCCCGCGGTCGCGACTACGGAATCGACGCCCGGCCTCGCGCCGAGCTCCCCAAACGAGCTTGTGCATTAATGCGCAAGCTCAGTACGTAGCCGAGGGTAGCCGAACACGGGTTTTACCTGCCAACCTTTTCCCCGCATGCAGGCCTAAAGGGCAGACCCGCATACGTCTTGTCACGAAGAGTGATCAGCAGATGCTGTCCGTGGGAGCCGGGTTGCCGAGCCCGAACAGCGGTCGCAGCTTCAGCCCGATCCAGGTGCCGCCGAGCGCGAAGACGCCCCACAGCCAGCCGTGCAGGCTGCCGACCGAGATGCCGCCGAGGTAGGCACCGATGTTGCACCCGCCCGCCATCCGCGCGCCGACGCCCATCAGGATCCCGCCGAGCACCGCGGCGACCGCGGTCCGCCACGGGATCGAACTGTGGATCTTCCACGCGCCCGCCGCCGCGGCCGCGACACCCGCGCCGATCATGATGCCGATGTCGGTGAGGCTGTTCTTGTCCTTCCAGATCGGCCCCGCCAGCGACGCCGCGTTCGCCTTGATCCGCCAGAACTCCCAGGTCTCGGGGTGCAGGCCGAACACCTGCAGGATCTTGGCGCCCCACAGGCTGAACGCGCTCGTGACACCCCAGATCCCGCCGGAGACCAGGAAGACCGCGCCCGCCAGCACCCCGAGCACGACGGCGCCGACGAGGATCGGCCAGGAGCCGCGGTAGATCCGGGCGAAACCGCGCGCGGTCGGCACGACGTCGACCGGCGGCGGGTTGCGGCGCTTCTGCACGAACCGGGTCCCCAGCACGATCGCGGCGAGGACGGCGACGGTGATCGCCCACGAACCGAACCAGCCGACATGGTCGGCGAGCAGGATGCCCTTGAATTCGGGCCAGCCCGACAGCAGCGGATACGCCCACGTGCAGAGGACGGACCCGGTGATGAAACCGCCGAGGGTCAGCACGATCGCCGACTGCCCGGAGCCGACCGCGAACAGCGTTCCCGAAGCGCACGCGCCACCCAGTTGCATGCCGATGGCGAAGATCGTCGCGCCGACGAACAGCGCGAGCCCAAGCCCACCCGCGGTCGGATTCGGCGAGCTGCCGAAGAGCCCGGATCCGGTGCCCGCGATCAGCGCGATCAACGTCGCCGCCGTGCCGAGCAGCAGCGTGTGCGCCCGCAGGCCCTGGCCGTTCCCGACCGCGATCAGCTGGCGCCAGGCCGAAGTGAACCCGAAACGTGAGTGGAAGAGCGCGAGGCCGAGCAGCAGGCCGAGGATGAGCAGGACACCGAATTTAGCCCCGTGCGCGGCCCAGACGTACCAGGTCAGCCCGACCGCGAGGGCACCCGCGACCGCCAGCGGCACGACCTTGACCGGTTCCTCCGGTCGCGGGACCGGGGCGGCGCAGGAGGTCGGGAAGTCGAGGAGTTTCCTCTCGCCGGCTTGGGTTTCGGTCGTCGCCACCAGGACTCCAGGTCGATCGGCGGGGTGGGGGACGAGCAACGTTAGGACCGGTGGCGGCCCGGTCGCAGCGCGTCCCACTCTGTGCGACGAACGGCGGCGCGCGCAGTGCCGGATGGCTGCGGTAGCAAAGGTCCCTTGCTACTTGGTGCTCTTCACGCAGACCGTCGAGGGCGGTGTCGAGTAGCTCTTGAGGTGAGTCGCGTCCGTGTCGTCACAGGTCGCGACACTGTCGACCACCTTCAGGACCTCCGCGTCCCGCGCGGGATCCGAGCAGGGCACCTTCTGGTAGGCCACGCTGTCGGCCAGGAAGTTCTCGAGACAGTCGCCCTGCTTGGCGTTGATCATCATGCAGAGCTTGTACGAGGCGAAGGTCTTGTCGACGGTGAGCTGGTCATACTCGCCCGCGGGGCAAGCGCCACCCGCGTCGGTCTTCGCGCCGGCCTTCGCGTTGGCCTCGGCCGAACCACAGTCCGCCTTGACCGGATCCTCGCCGATGTCACCGAAAGTGGTGACCGCGTAGCAGTCCCCCACCCGGACGTCGTCGGTGTTCGAGAGGTAGCCGACGATCCACGACGACGCGCTCAGCACCACGATCGCGACCGGCACCAGGAGGCCGACCCAGAACCACTTGGAACGCTTCGGCCTGGCGGGTTCGCCACTGTGCTCGGTCATGGGGTCAGCGTATTCGCGGCGACGAAAAAGGGCGCCCCGATCGCTCGGAGCGCCCTTTCGCGAAAGCCCGGATCAGTCGTTTTGGAAGTACGACAGCAACCGCAGGATCTCGAGGTACAGCCAGACCAGGGTGGTCATGAGACCGAAGGCGGCGAACCACGCCCACTTCGACGGCATGCCTTCGCGGATCATCCGGTCGGCCTGGTCGAAGTCGAGCAGGAAGCTGAACGCCGCGACACCGATCACCACGAGGCTGAAGATGATCGCGATCGGCCCGCCGTCACGCAGCGGGTTGAAGCCGAAGAAGCTGGTGATGAGGTTGACCAGCATCAGGATCGCGACACCGACGACGGCGCCGATGATCCACTTCGTCAGCTTCGGGGTGACCTTGACCGCGCCGGTCTTGTAGACGACCAGCATCGCGATGAAGACACCCGCGGTACCGATGATCGCCTGCAGCGCGATACCGGGGTACAGCGCCTCGAAAAGACCGCTGATCGCACCGAGGAAGACACCCTCGGCGGCCGAGTACGCCAGCGTGAGCGGACCGCTCGGCTTCTGCTTGAAGATGATCACGAGCGAGATCACGAGGCCGACGATCATGCCGCCGACGAGCGCGCCGATCACGCCGCCGCTGATACCGGTGATCCGGCCCGCGGCGTCCACGGGCAGCTGGCTGATCGCCCAGATCGCGGTGAGCACACCGGTCACCAGCGCGGTGCCGAGGCTCAGCGCCGTCTTGATGACGACGTCGTCGACGGTCATCGGACGGTCGTCGGCGCCGGCGGAGGTCTGCGGAGGGCCGTAGCCGGGCACGCCGCCCTGGGGTTGGTTGAAGCCTACGTTGGGTCCGTACTGCGCCGCGCCACGCGGCAGGTTCCGGAACGCCGGGTTGCTACTGGATCGCACCTGATCCTCCTGGATCTACTGGCACCTGCATCGGGTTCAACGACCGCGTGGGCCGCCCGGTTCCCGTCGAAGTAAAGACGACTTTACTCACAATCGGCGCGACGCCCATCCCCCACACCGTATGCGGTGGAGATCACCGACCGTTCACCGATACCCCACCTGATGCCGTATTGCCAAAACCGCTGATCACCCGCCACCCTCCACGTTACGTGTTCGGATAGTCACCGAAGGCGTGTCGGGGAACCTATCGATCGTGTGACCTGCGCCGACGTAAATGCGCCGGGGCGGAGCACGGCCAAAGGAGTCAACACACCATGGGGTGGACCACACGCCCGAGCGTGCGTTCGCGCGCCTTGACCAGCCTGATCGCGACGTGCCTGCTAGGCGCTTTGTCCGCCACCGTCGCGGTGACACCGGCCTCGGCCGCCGACAACGAAGGCATCGGCTTCGGGGTTACACCCGGCCAGCCCTACAAGGACGTGAAACCGAAGAAGGACTGGCTCGGTTCCTACGTCGTCAACGGCAAGCACGTCTTCTGCGTGAGCTTCCAGCAGAAGGCGCCGGACACGAACGAGGAGTACAAGCCCGGCGACGAGCTGCTGGACAAGTGGGGACAGAAGCTGCCCGCGGACATCGCGGCCAACATCTCCTACCTGCTGCTTCGCTACGGTGGCACGCAGGACAACGCCGAAGCCGCCGCACTCGCTCACCTGCTCCATTCCTGGACGGCCAAGCCGCGATCCGACGCCGACACCGACCCGGAGCTGCCTTCCAACAAGATCGGCTACAAGATCCAAGATCATCTCGACAAGCTGAAGGCCCAGTTCCCCGAAGGCGCCACGGCCGTCGAGAAGCTGACCAAGGACGCCGAAGCGAACCGCGGCCCGTGGACCACCGCGATCACGCCGCCGAAGGAAGACCAGCACATCGGCACCGCCGGCGAGTGGACGATCAGCGTCAAGAACGCCAAGGGCAAGGGCGTCTCCGGCGTGCCCGTGCAGCTCACGCCGTCGAACGCGACCGTCGACAGCGGCGAGAGCACCAAGCCCGCGTCGACATCCAACGCCAAGGCCGAGAAGGCCACGACGGTGAAGACGGGCGAGGACGGCACCGTCACGGTTAAGGTGACGCCGACCGGTGACCAGCCGAAGCTGGCCAGCTCGCTGTCCGCCCCGGCGGACCGGCCGTACGTGCAGTTCCCCGTCAAGACCGGCGTGCAGAAGGTCGTCTCGACCGGCGGCGAGAAGGAACTGAAGGCCCAAGGTGTCGCGGTCGTTTCGAAGCCGGGCAAGGTCCAGGTGACGAAGGTCGACGCGAAGACCGACAAGGGCGTGGCGGGCGCCGTGCTGCGGATCACCGCGAAGGACAAGACGACGGCCGCGATCGGCCACGACGGCAAACCCCTCAACGGCGCCGACGGCAAACCCGCCGTCGTCACCACCGAAGGCGAGAACGGCACCGTCATCGTGGAGAACCTGCGGACCCCGCAGGAGATCTGCGTGGTCGAGGTCAGCGCGCCGCCGGGTTACACCAACGCGTTCGACCCGAAGAATCCGCCATCCGCCTGCGGTGAGGTCGAACCGGGTGAGACGCTGGCGCTCAAGGTCGCCAACACGCCCAACGAGGTACCGCGCACCATCCCCGCCGGCGACCGGCCGGTGGCGATGATGCAGGGCACCGTCGAGAATTCGGCGTCGACCGCCGGCATCCTCGGCGTCGGCGCGCTCGCGCTGCTCGGTTCGCTGATGGTGGGCGTGGCCGCGCGGCGGTCTTCGCGACGCTAAGAGGTTCTGGGATGTCAGTACGACGCGGGTTCGCGCTGGGAGCCGTCACGGTCCTGTGCGCGGACCTCGTCGCGGCCTTGCTCATCTGGCCGCCGACGACAGTGGTGACGGGGACGGCCCAGGCCGTCTCCGTCTCGGTCGCGGGCGGCGCTCCGGCCGCGCCCGCGCAACAGGAGGTCCCGCCTCCGCCGGACGTCGTCCCCACGACTCCGACGGCCACTCCGCCGGTGTCGAAGAAGCCCGAAGCCCCGAAACCGCAGCGGCCGGGGACGATCCGGCTGCCCGCGGGCGGTGCCGCGAAACTCGTGCGCAAGGAACTCGGGCCGGGCGCGGAGCTTCCCGTGCCGGAGAATCTCGGCGAGGTGACCTGGTGGGGCGCCGAGCTGAGCGCGGCCACCGGCGCGAGCGTGTTCGCGGGCCACGTGAACTGGAAGGGCGCGACGGGTCCGTTCGCCGAGCTGTGGACCGAGCGGATCGGCGGCACGGTCACAGTGGTCGACAAGGCGGGCAAGTCCTGGCAGTACAAGGTCTCCCAGCTGATCACGCTGAAGAAGAACGAACTGCCGCAGCGGGCGGACGAGCTGTTCGGCCAGTCCGGTCCACATCGGATAGTCCTCGTCACCTGTGGCGGCCGCTGGGTCGGCGGGGAGACCGGCTACGCCGAGAACCGGGTCGTCATCGCCGATCCCGCCTAGTTACCCGTGAGTAACTTCACTGGTGTCGTGGTGGTCCTCGCCGTCCTGATGCAGCAGAATGCCGGGGGACGCGGGCGAGCACGGTGAAGGGTGAGGCGAATGGCGACTTTTCTGGTGACCGGGGCGACCGGGCTGATCGGGCGCCAATTCACCCGGCTGCTGCTCACCAGGGACGACGTCGACGAGGTCGCGCTCGTCGTCCGGGCGTCCTCGCGGGACAAACTCGCCAAACTCGTGAACGCCTGGCCGCATCCGGAACGCGTCACCCTCGTCACCGGTGACCTCGGCGAGCCACTGCTCGGCGTCTCCGGGGAGGACCGTGAGCGGCTTCGCGGCGTCGATCACATCGTCCACCTCGCCGCCCTGTACGACCTCACCGCCGACGACGAAGCCAGCATCAAGGCCAACGTCGAGGGCACCGCGCAGGTGATCGCGCTCGCCGCCGATCTGAACGCGGGCTGCCTGCACCACGTGTCCTCGGTCGCCGTCGCCGGTGACCACGAGGGCATGTTCACCGAAGAGATGTTCGACGTCGGCCAGCGGCTCGTCACGCCGTACCACCGCACGAAGTTCGAGGCGGAGCGCCTCGTGCGCGAGCAGCAGGACGTGCCGTGGCGGGTGTACCGGCCCGCGGTCGTCGTCGGGAACTCCGAGACCGGCGAAATGGACAAGATCGACGGCCCGTACTACCTGTTCCCCGCGATCAGCAGGCTCGCCGGGCTGCCCGACGTGCCGATCGTCGGCCCCGACCTCGGCGACACCAATGTCGTCCCGGTCGACTACGTCGCCGAATCGCTGAACGCCCTGATCACCACGAAGGGGCTCGACGGGCGCGCGTTCCACCTGGTCAACCCGGAACCGCAGCCGGTCGTCTCGGTCTACAACGCGTTCGCGAAGGCGGCGGGTGCGCCGACCATCTCCGTACAGCTCAACGAACGCGTGTCCAAGGGCATCGTCAACCTGGTGAAACTGAGCGAGCACATCCCCGGCTTCACGATCGCGCGTGACGCCGTGCTGGAGCGGCTCGGGATCCCGCCGGTGCTGCTGGAGACCTTGGCGTTCCCGTCGGTGTTCTCGTCTGCGTCGACGCGCAAGGCACTCATCGGTTCGGGCGTCGAGGTGCCCCGGATCGAGGACTACGCGCCCACCCTGTGGCGCTACTGGCGAGAGCACCTGGACCCGTTCCGCGCCCGCAAGCACGGCCCGCGCGGCGAACTGGACGGCCGTCGCGTGATCATCACCGGCGCGTCTTCGGGCATCGGCCGGGCGACCGCGATCAAGGTCGCCGCCGCGGGCGGGGTGCCGCTGCTCGTGGCACGGCGGCAGCACGAGCTCGAAGAAGTGCGGGACGAGATCATCGCCGCGGGCGGCACCGCGTCGGTGTACCCGGCCGACCTGACCGACGAGGAATCGGTGCACAAGGCCGTCGACGCGATGCTCGCCGAGCACGGCCGGATCGACATGCTCGTGAACAACGCCGGCCGGTCGATCCGGCGGTCGATCAAACTGTCGTACGACCGGTTCCACGACTACGAGCGCGCGATGGCGATCAATTACTTCGGCGCGGTGCGGCTGATCCTCGCGGTGCTGCCGCATATGTCCGAGCGGAAGTTCGGGCATATCGTCAACGTCTCGTCGATCGGCGTCCAGGGAATCGCGCCGCGCTTTTCGGCGTATGCGGCGTCGAAGGCCGCATTGGACTATTTCTCCCGGATCGCCGCGACCGAGACCCACGGCGATGGAATCACCTTCACGACAATCCACATGCCACTCGTGCGTACGCCGATGATCCGGCCGACGAAGATCTACGACGCGTTTCCGACCAAATCCCCGGATCAGGCGGCGGACATGGTGATGAAGGCGCTGAGGGAGCGTCCGAAGCACATCGGCACGCCCGCCGGGCAGGCGATCGGGCTCGCGTACACGCTCACACCGGGACTCACGGATGCCGTGGCCTACCAAGGATTCCGGGTGTTCCCGGATTCCGCGGCCGCGGGCGGCGAAGGCGGGCTCAAGATCGGGAAGGGCGAGCAGCATCTGTCTCGTGCGGCGATGGCGCTCGCCCGGCTCAGCCGCGGCTTCCATTGGTGACACTGCGCACACGGGTGGCGGCCGTTCAGGTGAGGGATCGCAGCTGAGAGCCGACACACGTCGGTGAATCACGAAGCCTGACAACGGCGACACCGGGTACGCAGGTACCGTCGTGGCCATGGTTCCCGAGCGAGACAACGGCCTGTTGCCCCTGCGGCGCGAATACACCCAGGCCTGGCACGGCTTCGACCGGAACGAAGTGCGCCAGTATCTGGATCATCTCGAAGCCCAGCTGCACCGCGTGATCACCGACCGCGACGCCGCGATCGCGCAGGCGACATCGGCCACGCGCGAACTCGAAACCGTCCGCCACGAGGTGGCGAAGCTGAACGCCAGGATCGAGGAGCTGAAGAAGCCGCCGGAGCGGCTCGAAGACCTCGACGAGCGGATGCAGCGCACCGTCACGCTCGCACAGGCGCGCGCGGAAGAGATCACGAAGCGTGCCGAGGTCGCCGCCGAGAAGCACTGGGCGTCGTCGAGCGAAGCTTCAAAGAAGCTCCGTGAGCGCTACACGCGGCTCGTCGCCGAGCTGGACAAGCAGGCGGACGCGCTGCACTCAGAGCACGAATCGGCGCTCGCCGAGACGCGGGCCGAGGTCCAGCGGCTGACCGTCGAGGCCGCCCAGCGCCGGGAACTGCTGGACAACGAGGCCGAGCGCAAGCGCCGGAAGATCGAGCGCGAGTTCGATCAGACGATCGCGGCTCAGCGCGCCGCGCACGAGAAGCACATCGCCGACCAGCAGACGGCCAGCAAGAATCAGGCCGAGCGCCGGATCGCCGAGGCCACCGCGGAGGCGAAGCGCCGCATCGACGAGGCAACGGCCGAAGCCAAGCGCCGGCTCGACGAGGCCACGACGACCGCCGCCCAGCGCACGACCGCCGCCCAGCGGAAGGTCGAGCGGCTGGCGGAGATCCGCGAGCAGGCCCGCAAGAGCCTGATGCAGGCCGACGAGGTCCTGAAGGGCAGCGAGGCGATGCTCGCGGCACTGCCCGAGGAGTCGGTGATCCCGCACGCTTCGAAGCTCGTCGGTGGCGACAGCAAGGCCGAGGAGAAGAAGCCGGCGGGCAAGCCCGCCGAGCCGCCCGCCTCGAAGGCCGCCGCTCCAGCCGCCGCCAAACCTTCTCCCAAGCCCGCTCCTTCGGCGCCTGCCGCCGCTGCGCCGAAGAACGGACAGAACGAGCAGAACGGCCCGAAGTCGAACGGGCAGAAGCCGTCACCCGCCAAAACCGGCTCCTGAACAGCACGAAGTAGCAAGGGACCTTTGCTGTCACTCTCTTTTGGAGAGTGACAGCAAAGGTCCCTTGCTCCCTTCTGGGAACGGTCAGGAGGCGGTGGTGCGCGGCCAGGGATTGGCCGCTTCGAGCTGGGCGGCGAGGCCCAGGAGGAGCGCTTCCCCGCCGGGCGCGGCGACGAGCTGGACGCAGGCCGGGATGCCCGAAGGATGCACCCCGACCGGCACGGACATCGCCGGATAGCCCGCGAGATTCCACAGGCCCGCGAAGCCCGCCACACGCACGGATGGCACCACGTTGGCGATCCACCGGCTTTCGTGCCAGGTGCGGGCCTTGAGCGGGAGCGTCGCGATCATGGGCGTGACCAGGACATCGTGGTCGGTGAAGAACTCTTCGGCACGCTCCAGCCAGCACTCCCGGGTGCTCTCCCGGACGCGTTCGGCCATCAGCCGCCCGAGCCGGACGTGGGTGCGTGTCCGGGGCTGGAGCGCGGCGAGATCGAACTCGGCCGCTTGTTCGGCAGGGCCCGCGACCCAGCGCACCAGGAGGCCACCGATCGCTCCGGCGCTGTACCGGGGCGTGCCGGGCACGACGGTGTGCCCTGCCGCACGGAACAGCTCTCCGGCCTGGGCGACGGCACGGTTGAACGCGCGGGGCAGCGGCGCCCTCGTCAGCGGGACCTGGGTCGACAAAGCGATGCGGGACCGCTTCGGGGTGACGAGGTCCGTCAGCCCCGGCTCTTCGGCGAGGACCGACATCAGCACGGCGGCGTCGGCCACGGTGGTCGTCATCGGACCGTGCGTGGACAGGCCGAACCAGCCGTTCTCCCCCGGTACACGGACCACGCCCTTACCCGGTTTGAGACCGACGATCCCGCACATCGCGGACGGGAGCCGAATCGACCCCAGCCCGTCCGTGCCGTGCGCGATAGGCACCAACCCGGCCGCGACGGCCGCGGCGCTTCCGCCCGACGAACCACCGGCGGCATAGGACGGATTGCGCGGATTGCGCGCCGTCCCGTCCGGATCGTCGCTCGACGGCCAGATGCACAACTCCGGCACCCGGGTCAGGCCGACGATCACCGCTCCGGCCGCGCGTAGGCGCCGCGCTATCTCACCGTCCTCTGTGGACAGCGTCGACGAACCCGCACGCGACCCCCACGAGGCGTATTCGCCTTCGATCGGCGCGACGTCCTTGACCGCGACCGGCACCCCGGCCAAGGGCAGATCCGCCAGGTCCAGACGTTCGGCGACAGCGGCTGCCTCGGTGAGTGCCTCCTCGGCCCGCACCCGGCGGAACGCACCGATCACCCCGTCCGCCGCCGCGATCCGGGCCAGCGCCTCACGGGTCACCTGGACCGGATCGAGTTCCTTGGCACGCACAGCCGCCGCGATTTCCACTGCCGTCTTGACCATCCCCGCACTGTAGAGCGGGCGGCGAAGATCAGCTGCGCGCCGAACAGGCGAACTTCGCCGAGTCCGGTTCGAACGCCGGGAAGTCGGTGTAGCCATTGAGCCTGGCGCCGTAGTAGACGGCGTGGTCCGCCCGAGCCAGCGGAGCACGGAGAGCGAAACGGGCGGGCAGATCCGGGTTCGCGATGAACAACCTGCCGAAAGCGACCACGTCGGCCAGCCCGGACTCGATCAAGGACTCACCCTCGTCCCGGGTGGTCGGCTCCTCGGACCGCAGATTCGCGATGAGCGTTCCTGACCACAAGGGCCGCAGATGCGACAGCACCTCGGCGTCAGGAGTGTCGATGACGTGCAGGTACGCGAGCTCGTACCGGCGAAGTTCCGCCACGAGCCGTGAGTACACCTCCTTCCAGTCGCCTTCCACGATGTCGTTCTCCGGGTTTCCCGGCGAGATCCGCAGGGCGACCCTGGCCGCGCCGATCTGCTGGACCACGGCCGCCACCACCTCGAGCGGGAAGCAGAGCCGGGCGGCGACCGAGCCGCCGTAACGGTCCTCCCTGCGGTTGGTGTTGTCGGCGAGGAACTCCTGGATGAGGTAGCCGTTGGCACCGTGGAGCTCCACGCCGTCGAATCCCGCCTCGATGGCTCGCCGGGCCGCCGAAGCGAAGTCCTGGACCACCTCACCGATCTCCTCCTCGCCGAGCGCACGAGGTTCGACCGTGTCCGTCCAGCCTCCGGCCGAGAAGATCCGCCCGGCCTGCTGGACCGCCGACGGCGCCACCGGCGTCCGGCCCATCACTCCGGGGTGAGTGACCCTCCCCGCGTGCCAGAGCTGCGCGAAGATGCGGCCGCCCTTCTCGTGCACGGCCGCCGTCACCGCGCGCCATGCCTCGGCCTGTTGCTCTGTCGCCAGCCCTGGAATACCGGGGCCGCTCTTGCCGGTCCGGTTCACCCAGACACCTTCACTCACGATCAAACCGGCGCTCGCGCGCTGCGCGTAGTACTCGGCCGTCAGTGGATGCGGTAGGCCGGTGACATCGTCCGCGCGCCCCCTGGTCATCGGGGCCATCGCCATGCGGTTCGTCAACTGGAGCGCGGTACCGCGGAATACTTCGAGCAGCCTCATGAACGCGAAGCTAAACCCTGACGCCGACGTCACGGTCAACCTCGGTTCCCGCGGCTACTGTGGACTCATGCAGATCGGTGAACTGGCGAAGCGAACCGGGGTGAGCGTCCGCTCGTTGCGGTACTACGAAACGGAAGGCCTGCTGACTCCCGCTCGATGCGGCAACGGCTACCGGGCCTTCACCGAAGAAGACGTCGCCAGGGTCCTGCAGATCCAGCTCTTCTATTCGGCCGGGTTGTGCAGCGGCAAAATCGCGGAACTCCTTCCGTGCGTTTCCGGGGACCACACGCATTTGGTGCCCTCGCCGGAGATGACCGGCGAACTGGAGATCGCCAGGACTCGGATCCAGAACCAGATCTCCTTGCTCACCACCTCTCTGTCGGTTCTGGAACGTGTCCTGGCCGCGGCCAAGGGAACCGATACCGCCGAGGTACCTGTTCCTTCCCGGCCCGTCCGGCGACACCGCGGGATCCATGTCTGATCCGTGTCAGGCGTTCGGGTCCCGGCCCATCAGGCCGAGCAGCCTGTCCTGCAGGGGCGCGTCTTCGGGCACTTTCACTTCGGGACCGAAGACGACGATGCCGGGCCCGAACGCTCCGGGAATCCTCATCTGATCGGGGATCGCCTGCGCCGCCGGCCACATCCGGGCGATCTCCTCCGGATCGATCGTGTCGTCCTGCCCGGTGGCCCGGGCCAGATCCCAGCCGTGGATCACCATGTCGGCACTGACGACCTGGTCGATGTGCTGTTCCGCGGTCATCTTCCCCGTCGGTGTCTCGTGTTCCGTGGCCGCGAGCACGGGATCGGCGAGGACGGCTTCGACATCGGCCCGCGCGGCACGGAAGGCGCCCAGCGGGTCGTCCAGGAGCGATGGCGCCGGCCCGAGGTCACGCCCGAAGGGGCGAAGCATCGCGCCGTGCATGTCGACGATGTGCCCGACGACATCCCTGGCGTTCCACTCTTCACACGGAGATCCGCTCTCCCACTGCCCGGCTTGGACGGCGGCGACCTTGCTCTCGAAGGCGTCGGCCCGGACGCGATATCGGTCCGCGATGGCGGTCATCGTGTTCACGCCCCCACCGGAGCGGCCAGGAACTCGGCCAGCTTGCCGAAGCCCTCGCCGATGCCCCGTTCCATCCCGGATTCGAGAACGGCGTCCCGGACCCGCTTCGAGCCGTACCGCACCACCTGGGTCAGCGTGGTGACCCCTTCGTGTTCGACCAGCGTCAGAGTCGCCAAGGCCTGGCCTTCCGACGCCTCACAGTCCTCGTTCGTCTCGAGGGAGACGAGCCTTTCCGGACGGTCGATCTCCTGGTAGACGCCCTGCAGCACCATGTCCGTCCCGCCGTGGCGCAGCCGGTAGCGCCACCTGCCGCCGACCCGCAGGTCGATCTCGCATTCGACGACCTCGCAGCCGCGCGGACCGAACCAGCGGCGCACCAGTTCCGGTTTGGTCCACGCGTCGAACACCAGCGTCCTCGGCGCGTCGAAGGACCTCGTCATGACGATCTCGAGATCGCCGGATTTCGTCACGCTGAGAGTTCGTCCCATCGTGCTGTTCCTTTCCGCTCATGCGGTGGTCAATCGGTCTCTGGACGGCGTTCCGGGTGCCGCATCTCCCCGTCGAGGACGAGATCCAGCTCCGAGAAGGCCTCGTCCCAGTAGCGGCGGTAGCCGCCGAGCCATTCGTTCGCGTTCTTCAGCGGCTGAGCCACCAGCCGGCAGGGGCGGCGCTGAGCATCACGCCCCCTTGCCACCAGCCCCGCCCGCTCCAGCACCTTCAGATGCTTGGAGATGGCGGGCTGGCTCATCGCGAAGGGTTCGGCCAGCTCCGTCACCGTGGCCTCGCCGTGCGCGAGCCGCGCGAGGATCGCGCGGCGGGTGGGGTCGGCGAGTGCCGCGAAGGTGACATCGAGCAGATCCTGTGCCACGGTCGCCCGCCTTCCTGTTCCTGGGTTCGAGCAGGTCTCACGAGTTCGAGTTCTCACGATCTCCTCCCCCGTCGCCTACCCGGGGAGGAGATGGATAACCTTGCGGTTCCATAACCATGTGGTAATCTACGGCGGAGCGGATCCAGTTGTCAAGCACGAACACCGGCTTGACCAGAGAGAACACGATCCGGAAGGAGGTGAAGCCGAACGCCCTACCCGACGCGGTCACGCATCAAAGGGCACGCGAGCGCGTACGAAAGGGCAACTGGGGTTACCGTCGACACCGGCATGGACGACGAACGAAACGAGCCGATGAACTCCGGGCGACCGAAGACGACGAAGCGGTGGGCGGCCGTCATCCTGGGAGCCGCCACCGTCCTGGCCACCAGCGTGCAGTGCGGTACGGCGAACGACGGGGCCGGATCCGCGCAGCCAGCGGGAACCGTACCTCCGCCGCGCGGCAGTGCCGCTTCAAGCCAGCCCGCCTCCAGCAAGCCCACGCCCTCGCCGTCACCGAGGGCGGAGCAGGCGCCCGTTCCAGGCTGCGAAGCCGTCATCGCCGGGATGAGCCCCCGGCAGCGGCTGGCCCAGCTGGTGGTGGTCGGCGTGAACGCCGGCGACCCGCAGGCGGCGGTGAAGCTGGTGCGCGACCAGCAGGTCGGCGGGATCTTCCTCGGCGGCAACGAGACGGCCCTGTTGCGGAACCGCGCACTGGACGACGTCCAGCGCGCCGCGAAGGTCCCGGTGTCGGTCGCGATCGACGAAGAAGGCGGCCGTGTCCAGCGGATCGACGCCCTCGACGGCGACATGCCGAGCGCCCGGAAGATGGCCTCGACACTGACGCCGGCGCAGGTACGGGCGAAGGCGGCCGAGCGAGGACGGCAGATGCGAGCCCGCGGTGTCACCGTCGACTACGCGCCCGACGCCGACATCACCGACCAGCCGGACCGCGACATCGTCGGCGACCGATCGTTCGGCGCGGCCCCGGAAACCGCGCGCAAGTACGTCCTGGCGTTCGCGCAGGGCCTGCGGGACGCGGGGGTGCAGCCGGTGCTGAAGCATTTCCCCGGGCACGGGCACGCCACGGGGGATTCCCACAAGGGACTGGTACGAACGCCGCCGCTCGCCTCGCTGCGCAAGGTCGACCTGGTGCCGTACCGCGACATCGGCGAGTACGGCGAGATCGGCGTCATGGTCGGACACCTGGACGTGCCCGATCTGACCGGCGGCACCCCGTCGACCCTGTCGGCACCGGCGTACCGGCTGCTGCGGAAGGACTACGCGTTCAACGGCCCGGTGATCACCGACGATCTCGGGGCGATGAAGGCGATCACGGCGCAGTACCCGCTCCAGACGGCCGTGCTCAAGGCCCTGCAGGCGGGAGCGGATCAAGCGTTGTGGTCCTCCGGCGGCAACGTCGGGACGGTGCTGACCACCCTGGAGCAAGCGCTCGCGTCCGGCGACCTCCCGGCCGCCCGGGTCGACGAGGCCTTGACCCGCGTGCTCGCGGCGAAACGCGCCTGCGGCTGACCTGCGACCGGCTGGACACCCCTGGATCCTCGGCGAGCCCGATCGGCACGCCCGCCAGAGGTGACGGAAAGCGGTCCGAAAACTCAATGAACACAATGCTGACCGGGCCCGCGGCAGGAGTGACCCTGACCACGCCCTGCCGCCCGATCAAGGAGGATCGCGTGCCCGGTCCCACGAAGTACCTGCGTCGTCTCGCGCTGACTGCCGCCGCCGCTGCCGGACTGAGCCTGTTCGCCGCCCCGACGGCGTCGGCCGCACCGTCGCCGATCGATCACCCGGTGCGGACGACCGGCTGCCAGCGTCCGTCCCCGGTTCCCGCCGGGACGACGACGCTGCGGACGCTGACGTCCGGCGGCCTGCTCCGCGAGTACACGGTGCACGTTCCGGCTCAGTACCGGCCGTCCCGGCCGTACCCGCTGGTGTTGTCCTTCCACGGCCACAAACGCACGTCGAAATACCAGGAGGAGCTATCCGGATTTTCCGCGTATGACGCGATTTCCGTCTATCCGCAAGGACTTCCGGGAACGGACGGCGAATCGGCATGGACCGGCGCGCCGTACTCGGCCGCAGCCGACGACGTGCTCTTCACCAGCGATCTGCTGAACACGCTCCAGCGTGAACTGTGTGTCGACTCCCGCCGGATCTACGCGACGGGCAAGTCGAACGGCGGCGGGTTCGTCGGTGTCCTCGCTTGCCGGATGCCGGGCCGGATCGCGGCGTTCGCACCCGTCGCGGGCGCGTTCTACCCGCAGGGCGGCGAATGCCACCCGTCGCGTCCCGCCCCGATTCTCGATTTCCACGGCACGGCCGACGCGACGATCCCCTACGCCGGGAATCCCGCCAAGGGCCTGCCGGCGCTGCCGGACTGGCTCGCCGCGTGGGCGGACCGGAACGGCTGCTTCCCGCATCCGATCCGGTATTCGCCGGAAACCGACGTCACCGTTCAGCGCTGGCTCGGTTGCTCGCTGCAGCACTACCGGGTCGAAGGTGCCGGGCACGTCTGGCCGAGCACCGCGCCGAACAACGACTCCGTCACTCCGACCGTCATCGACGCGACTCCGGTCATCTGGAAGTTCCTGCTCGCCCACCGTCTGCGTTAAGAAACTCGTCGATTCCCTTGCCGGACCGGCACCCCCGGGGCTACCGTCTAACTGACCGGATGACCAGATGAGCAAATCTGGTCACGAAGTCAGAGATGGGAGCGCACGTGGCAGAACGTCCGGACCGCACCGCCGGTCGCGCCGATCGCATCCTCGACGCGGCCGGCGTCCTGCTGACGCGGCTGGGCTATCGCAAGGTGACCATCGAGGACATCGCGAGTCAGGCGGGCATCGGGAAGGGCACGATCTACCTGCACTGGCCCACCAAGGAAACCCTCTTCCACGCGTTGCTCCTGCGTGAATCCCTCCGGGCCGCCGAGAATCTCCTTGCCCGGCTGGACGAAGATCCGGCGGAAGTCGTCCCACACCGGTTCCATCGGGCGGTCTTCCTCCATACCCAGCGGAACCCGTTGCTCGGCGCGCTCATCACCGGCAACACCGAACTGCTGGGCCGGTTGAAGAAACATCCTTTGCAGGATCAGGACGCGGTCGTGAGCGAGCGCTACCTGAAGACGATGACGGACCGCGGCCTGCTGCGCGACGACATCCCGAACCTGCTCTTTTCCCTGCGCGCCTCGTCGCTGGGGTTCTACCTGATGGACAGCTTCATCGCCGACGGCGCCGACCTCGACTCCGAGGAGAAGGCCGACGCTCTCGCGCACATCATCCGGACGGCGTTCGAGCCGCCGGAGCCGCCGTCCCCGGCGAACGTGGCCGCCACCGCGGCCGAAGTGATCCAGGCGTTCCAGGATCTGATCTCGTCCTATCGCGCCTGGATCTACCGGAAGGACGGCCCCGAGGAGCCCGCTTGATCCGGGCTCTCCACCACTGAAGAAGGGGGCAAGCCATGACCACGATCGCCGAAAACTGGGGCGTCCACGAAGGCCAGTTCTGGCTTCGAGAGGAGTTCCCGGCCGAGCCGGTCCGTTTCGATTCCGAGACGGGCATGTGGAACGTCTACGGCCACGCAGAGGCGCTGAAGACCCTGAGTGATCCCAAGGTGTTCTCCTCCGACACCACCCGGCTGATCCCCGAGGAGCTCTCACCGGACAAGGACCTGTTCGTCGAGGGCAATCTGCTCGTGATGGACCCGCCGGATCACAAGAAGCTGCGCACGCTGGTGAGCCACGCCTTCACGCCGAAGGTCGTCGCGGATCTCGAACCGCGGATCGCCGCGCTGACGAACGAACTCCTCGACACCGTCGACGGCGCGGACTCGATGGAACTGGTGACCCATCTGGCCTACCCGCTGCCGGTGATCGTCATCGCCGAACTGCTCGGCATCCCGGCGAGCGATCGCGACCTGTTCAAGGAATGGGTCGACACGTTGCTGCGGAACAGCCAGCAGCGGTCACTGATCAAGCAGACCGAGGAGGACAAGAAGGCCGCCGAGGAAACTGCCGCACAGATAAAGAACCTGGTGAACTACCTTGCCGAGCATGTCGACGACCGGCGGCGGAACCCGCGCGAAGACCTGCTGACCAAACTCGTCGAAGCCGAGGTCGACGGCGCGAAACTCACGCAGAACGAAGTCGTCAACTTCGCGAACGTGCTGCTGCTCGCCGGGCACATCACCACCACGATGCTGCTCGGGAACACGGTTCTGTGCCTGGATTCCCATCCGGAGGAGTACCGGCGTGTCCGCGAGGACCGGGCACTGCTGCCCGCCGCCATCGAGGAATCGTTGCGTTTCCTCAGCCCGTTCGCCCTCGTCGCCCGCGCCACGACGACCGAGGTCGAACTGGGCGGCCAGACGATCCCGCCGGACAGCATGCTCGGCATCTGGGTCGCGGCGGCGAACCGGGATCCGCGTGCGTTCACGGATCCCGGCACCTTCGATCCGGCGAGGGCGCACAACCCGCACCTGGCCTTCGGCCGCGGGATCCATTTCTGCATCGGCGCCCCGCTCGCCAGGCTGGAAGGGAAGACGGCGCTCAACATCCTGCTGGACCGCTTCCCTGATCTGCGCACCGATCCGGCCGCTCCGCCGTCGTTCATCCCGAGCCCGAACATGACCGGGGTGAACAAGCTCCAGCTGTTGCTGAAGCCCTAGCGGTCCGCGTACCGGGACGCGAGCGGGACCACCACTCGCGGAACCCGCTTCCCGGGTGTGTACCGCAGTTCGGTGATGTTGCCGTTCGGCACGAGGTAGGTGTCGGCGAACGTGCGGAATCCGCGCATGGCCTCGCTGTCCGGCGTGGTGATCCCGGTCAGCAACGACCACATGACCGCGCGGATGAAGAGCCCGTGCGTGAAGACCGCGATCGGCCCGGGTTCGCTGTCTCCCAGCCGCGCCAGGAAATCCTGGGTCCGGGTGAAGAGCGCCGCGAAGGATTCCGCGCCGTTCACCGCGTGGTGCGGATCGGCACGGGACCAGTAGGCCTCCGTGTACGGCTTACGGGTGACGGTGGTGGTGACCTGTCCATGGAGTTCGCCGAGAAAGGTGAACTCCTGGACAGGCCACTCCTCACGCTCCGCACCGGGGAACCGCTCGATCGTCGGCTGGGCGGTCTGCCGTGCCCGCAGGAACGGCGACGTCACGATCAACCGAGGCGGTTCGGACAGCGAGTCCGCGATTTCGAGGGCTTGCCGTCTGCCGAGTTCGGTCAGCGCCGAAGCCCCCGGCTCCCCGCCGGGAAGGCCCGCGTTGGACTCGCTTTCCCCATGCCTGATCAGCCACACTCGTGTCACGATCGCCTCCTAGACCCCGTGTGCATCGACGATCGCACCGAGTGCGAGTTGATCGCGACTTCCAGGATGCCCCATCATCGCGGAAATGACGGGACTCTCAACGGCCGAACTGTCCCGGCGAGCGCCCCTCGCCCGCCGGACCGCGGTACGCCTGCGCGATGTCCAGCCACTGGTCGGCCAGCGCGCCCTCGGCACGGACGTCGAGATCGTCGCGGTGACGGCGCCGCGTGACCAGGAGGCAGAAGTCCTCCGCGCTCCCGGTGATCCGCTCCGGCGAGTCCTCGGGGCCGAACGTCCACAACTGCCCGGACGGCGAGGTGATCTCGAACCGGAACTCCTGCTCGGGCGGGGTCAGGCCGCGCGCCTCGTAGCCGAAGTCCCGCACCCGGACCGCGAAGCCGACGAGGTACGCGAGCCGGTCCGTCCGCTCCGGCCGCACACCCAGCGCGTCCGCGACGTCCTGGCCGTGCGCGAACAGCTCCATCATCCCGGCGCAGGCGAGGATGGCCGGCGGCAGCGGGTTGACCAGCCACGGGACGACCTGGTCCGCCGGGACCGCGGCGAGCGCCTTGATACCGGCGTCGCGTTCGGCGCGCCAGCGGCTCAGCAGGACCTCGTTGGGGTCGCCGAGATAGTCGTCGAGGGCCGCGTTGACGGCGGCGTCGAACCCGCGCGCCATCGACGATTTCGCGAGTTCGGCGAAGGCCCGGGGCTCGGCCGCGGACAACCCGGCGATCTTGAAGATGAACGCGAGATGCGCGATCTGGTGTTTGACCGACCAGCCCGTCGCGGGCGTCGGCAGATCCCATCCCGCGTCGTCGAGGCCGGCCACCAGGGCATCGACCTGTTCACCCTCCGTGGTGAGGTCCCTGATCACGTTCCGGAAGTCAGTCACCGTGCCGTCCTCTCGCCGTTTCCACCCTCTCGAATGATGCGGACGCGCCTGGCCGTCGTCTTCTCTTCGTGAGCGCCATCGGAATCCGGACTTGATTCTGGAGCCGAGTCCAAGTTCTACCCTCGCATCATGCGAACCGAAGCGACGAAGGCGCTGACGGCGTTGACCATGTCCGAGGTGACCTCCCGCGCCGGCGTGCGGCCGGACACCGTGCGTTACTACGAGCGCATCGGCCTTCTGCCCACACCCGCGCGGACGACCGGTGCCCACCGGCGCTACGACGAGGGCGTCATCGAGAGGTTGCGGTTCATCCGCGGCACCCAGCGGCTCGGGCTGACGCTGACGGAGATCGGTGACCTGCTGAGCGTGCGTGACACCGGCGTATGCCCGTGCGAACCCGCCGAAACCATGCTGGAACGCCATCTCGCCGAGATCGAGGCGGAGATGGCGCGGCTCGGCGAGCTGCGCGCCGAACTCACTTCCATGCTGTCCGGGATGTCCGGCGAGAACTGCGCCGATCCGGTTCCCGGCGCCTGGTGCCCGCCCGGCTGCGACCCCGAGGGAGGAGGTGGATGACCATGCGGAACGACGACTGGTGCGATTGCGACTGCTGCGGCAGCGGCTGCTGCTGACCCGCTTCGGCGGGACCGGCCGGGCTTGACGTCACCCGGCCGGCCATCCGAGGTCAGTCCTGCGGCAGGAGCACCGTCTTCCCGATCCGGTCTCTGCGGACTTCGGCCGAGTAGGCCATCAGGCCGCCCGCCTGCGTGTCCGGAACAGCCGCTGGATCGGCGAAGTGCGCAGGAAGCCCGAACCGCCACCGGCTTTCAGCGCCAGCTGCGCGGCTTCGCGGGCGACGTCGTTCGCGAGCACCTTCGCCGTCATGGTCGCGGGCAGGAACTCCGGTGAATTCCGGTCCGCCAGCCACGCCATGTTCCGCGAGTACACGCGCGCGGCTTCGAGACGGGCGTGGACGTCCGCGGCTTCGAACTGGAGCCATTGCATTTCGGCGAGTGGCTGCCCGGTCGCGGGGATGACGTGGCTTCGGGCGTGCGAGACCAGAGCTTCCTCCACCGCGTCGGCGATCCCCAGTGACAGGAACGCGAGGCCTGCCGCGATGTGGTTCGGGCGACGCTCGGCCGAGGGCGGGCACCTGCGGTCCTCCCGCAGGAGGGTCCCTTCGAAGGAGACGAGCTGGCTTCGGCTGGCGCGCAGGCCCATCGTGTCCCAGATGGACACGAAGGTCATCGTGTCGTCCGGCGAGACGCCGAAGAACGTGGGCTCGCCGCCGACGAGCGCGTTGACCAGGAAATGGTCGGCGGCATCACAACCGGAAACGAACCGCTTGGCGCCGGTGAGCCGGTATCCGCCGTCGCCGGGCTCGGCGCTCTGCTGCGGCATCAGGAACATGTTGCCGCTGCTCGGTTCCGAAAGCGCGTTGGCGAACCGCTTGCCGCCGATGAGTTCTTCGGCATAGAAGCGCCCCACGTCGGGAGCGGACAACTGGGCCAGCCCGACCGCGGCACCGATGTGCATCACCCAGACGCACGCGGTGGACGAACAGGCGGCGCTGAGAATACGGACGATCTCGTCGTAGCTCCGATAGCTGAGGTCCTCGACGCCGAACTCCGCGGGCAACGTCGCCCTGTCGCGTGCAAGGCGTGAAGGTTGGCGATGGGCAGCTCGGCCGTTTCGTCGAACTCGGCGGCGTTCGCGGCGAAGTCCCTCGCCAGTTCGGTGACGGTTTCGATCCAGTGACGTTCGTGGGCGCATCATGCCGGAAGCGCGAAGGCCTCCTCGCCACCCCGAGAATGGCGAAGGAGGCCTTTCACGGTCCGGCCGTCACACTCCGGTGCAGGCGGCCATGGCGAATTCGCCCGAAGCGGTCTTGGTCGAAACGACCGCGCCGTCGACGGTGATCTTGCAGGTGACGGATCCACCGGTCTCGCCCGTGGTCACCGTGAGCGTCCCGCCCTTGTAGACGCCCTTGTTCTCGACTTCCTTGTTCCACGGCAGCGCCGGAACGGTCTCGGTGGTGGGGTTGAGGACCTCGCCGTAGATGACCTCGACGTTCGTGGCGTCACCGGTGACTTCGTAGGAAACCTTCGCGGTGCGGTTGATTTCGTTGTTGACCTCGTTGACCGCCGCGTTGAACACGAAGATCCACACCACGCAGACCACGAGCCCGAGCGCGGACAGGGCGATACCGGTGATGGAGAGCCCCTTGTTGGAGGCCTTCCCGTTCTTGACGCGGATCAGCCCGATGATCGAGAAGATCAGGCCGAGGATCACCAGCGGCCACGCGATGACGCCGACGAACGGGATCGGGGAGAAGACCAGCCCCACCAGGCCGAGGACGAAGCCCGTGACGCCGATGCCGTTGCGGGGAGGCATCGGGCTGGCGGGGGCTTGCGGGGCCGGCGTGTAGGGGGTTTGCTGGGTCACGGGGATTTCCTTTCCAACGGGATGAACGAGGCGGCATACAACCAGCGATCGCGAGGCGGCCGCGTCGTCCTCGGCGCGTGAACCCGTTACGACGAAAGTCGTAATTCGCGCGCTTCGAAGGATCGGTTCCGCTGATGTGGGTGACCTGGCCTGCTTGCGTACGCTCAGCGCATGGCAAGGCGTGTGCTCGGTGTGGTGCTCACCGTGGTGGCGGTCGCGGCGTGCGTGATCAGCAGCATTTTCGTCTTCAGCGCCCAGGGCTATCTTCCGGCGACGAGAGAGTTCGACCCGACGTGGTGGTCCACGCTCGGCTTCTTCACCGGGATCGCGGCGGCGGTCATGCTCTGCTGGCGGCACAAATGGCCGGAACTCGTCCTCGGCATCGCCTTGGTTCCGCCGCTTTGCTTCCGCTCCGACGCGCTGGCCGCGTTGGTCGCCCTCGCCGCTTTGGCCGCGCACCGCCGCGACCGTCTCCTGTGGATCGGGTCCGTACTGGTCTACATCGCGACGGCGTGGGCGTTGTTCGGCGACGCCAACCGCCATCCCGATGTGACCGTCGCCGGGCAGATCGTCGGAAAGCAGCTGTCCGCGGTGCAGGTGATGGGGACGCTGACGGTCGCCGTCGTGATGACGGCCGTACCGCTCACCGTCGGGGTCGTCCGGGGGATGCAGGGCACGATCGCGATCCGCGAGGCCAAGGAAGAGGAACTCCGCGCCGAAATGACCCGCCGCGCGGAACGCACCCGGATCGCGCGCGAGATGCACGACGTCCTCGGGCACCGGCTTTCCCTGCTTTCGCTGCAGGCCGGCGCGCTCGAGGTCAGCAAGGGACCCGCGACGACGGAAGCGGCGAAGACCGTCCGCACGACGGCCCGCCAATCGCTCGAAGATCTGCGGCAGGTCATCGGCGTCCTGCGCGATAGCCAGGGTTTCGGCGAGAATGGCGAGAACGGATCCCATCCGGAGCCACCGCAGCCGACGCTGGCGGACATTCCCGAGCTGGTCGCCAACGCGCGGCGGGCCGGATTGAGGGTCAACGTGACGATCCTGCTCGACGACGCGGGCGGCGCACCGGCCTTGCTCGGCACGACCGCGTATCGGATCGTCCAGGAGTCGATGACCAACATCCTGAAGCACGCCCCGGGAGCGGCGGCCGAGGTTTCGGTTCGCGGAGGCCCCGGGAACGGGCTCACCGTCGAGGTCGTCAATCCGCTGCCCGCGACGGCGGCGGCGGGCAAGCCGCCGGGTACCGGCGCGGGACTGACCGGGATCGGCGAACGGGTCACGCTGATCAGCGGGAACGTCAGCGCCGGCCCCACCGAAGAGGGCACATTCGCCGTCCTGGCTTGGCTACCGTGGGGACACCACTAACCTGTCCGGGTGAACCAGCGCCCACTGCGAGTGCTGCTCGTCGACGACGACCCGCTCGTGCGAACCGGTTTGTCGATGATCCTGTCCAGCACGGGCGACATCCAGGTCGTCGCGGAAGCCGGCGACGGGGACGAAGCCGTGCCGAAGGTGAGCATGCACGCGCCCGACGTCGTGCTGATGGACATCCGGATGCGGCGGATGAACGGCCTCACCGCGACCGCCGCCGTCACCGCGCTGCCCAATCCGCCGAAGGTTCTCGTTTTGACCACTTACGACCTCGACGAATACGTCTTCGACGCGCTCGGCGCGGGCGCCAGCGGGTTCCTGCTGAAAGAGGGTTCACCGCAGGAGATCATCGACGCGGTGCGGGTGGTCGCGGCGGGCGAGGCGATGCTTTCGCCGCGGACGACACGGAAGCTCATCGGGCACTTCGTCGCGACCAGGACGAGTCCTCGCCGTCATCGGGCGCGAGCCGGACTGAGCACGCTGACCGAACGCGAGCGGGAGATCGTCACCGCCGTCGCGCAGGGCGGGACCAACGCCGAAATCGGCGCGGCACTGCACCTGAGCGAAGCGACGGTGAAGACCCACATCACCCGGATCTTCGCGAAACTCGACGCGGCCAACCGGGTCCAGCTGACGATCTTCGCCTACGAAGCCGGGCTTGTCGCTCCCTGACGGTCCGTAGCGAACAACCCGGCGACGACGGTCACCCAAAGGACCACCGCGCCGCCGAAGCCCGGCACGAGCTGCCAGGCCGCCGCCCAGCCCGCGATCGCGAGCACGGCGGCCAGCACGGCGACGCCGCACAACACGGCACTCAGCACCAGGAAACGCCGCGAACCGAACAATTTCGCGAACGGCACGAAGTGCAGGCCGACCACGAAGAGCACCCACGCGGGCACGGCTTCGGGAATTTCGAAGACCGCCGACAGCACCCGTGCCCCGGCGAAGATCCCCACCAGCATGAGCACCACGGCGATCCCGTACCGCCTGCCGAACGGGCTTTCCTCCCGGCCACCGCCCGCGGGCAGCCCGGTGCCCCGGCGGGCGGTCAGGACGAGCCGGCCTGCCAGTCCCAGGACCACGGCGACGCCCACGACGACGAGCGGCGTCGATCCGCCGGAGACGGAGGACGCGCCGAAGAACCACCACCCGGCACCGAATCCCACGCCGATCGCGGAACTGATCAACAGGGTGATCAGATGTCCTTTGGTGAACTGTGCGTCCGTCATCGCGCGAGGCCGGCGAGGACTACGGCGGCCTCCTGCGGGTGGATGAGGAACCGGACGTGGCTGCTCACGAGCGATCGCACGTCGGTCGGGTTGTCCGGGGTGAGCGCGTCCGCCTCCTCGATGAACCGGTCCTGCAGCGCGAGCGGCATCGACCGGTCCTCAGTGAGCCTGATGTAGGTGCGCGGGATCCGGCCCCACGTGGCGGCGTCGGTGAGTTCGGTCCCGGCGTCGAGGCTCTCGTCCGGCTCGAGGGTGTTGAGGTAGGCGAAGAACTCCTGCTCGGTGCCGTCTTCGAGCATCGCGGTCTTCAACCCGGCCAGCAGCGCGGGATCGGCGGTGCGCCAGTTCATCCGGAGCGCGCCGAGCGTCGCGGGATCGGCGACGACGACATCGCCGACGTCATTGAGCGCGCTGCTCGCGTACTCGGGTCCTTGCATGTACTCGCCCACCGTCGCGTCGACGCAGCACCACGCGGAGATGTAGACGATCCGGTCGATCAGTTCCGGGACGGCGTTGCCGACGCCGGTGAGCGTGACCCCGCCGCGGCTGTGCCCGACCAGGATGACCGGCCCGTGCTCGGCGACCTTGCGCACGACGTCCACCACCTGCTCGACAGCCTCGGCCAGCGTGGCACCCGCCTGGTTCGACGGCGCCGTGGCCAGCGCTTCGAGGTCCTGCGGCGCCTGGTAGGCGGCGTGGAAACCGGCGGCGAAGCCGTGGCCGGGAAGGTCGACGGCCAGCGTGCGGTGGCCGAGCAAAGCGAGCTCACGTTGCAGTGGGCCCCAGGTGAACGAGGCACTGCTGGAACCGTGCACGAAAACGTAGGTCGAAGTCACGGTTCGTATCCTGACATCCCGGCTTTGCCCGGATGGCGCTCAGTTCGCGATGAGCACCTGGCCCGCCCCGTCGAACCGGTAGCCCTGGGCGTTGTGCGGAGCGACCTCCGGCTGGGTGACACCGGTGATGTCCGTGGCCCGCGCACGCAAGGTGTGGGTACCGGGAACGCCGGAGCGCCAAGGGATCTCCCAGCGTTGCCAGCCTCGATCGGCCGCCGCGCCCACGAACTTCGCCTGCCGCCAACCGGCACCGGTGTCGACTTCGACGCGCCGGATCCGGCCGTTTCCCGACCACGATCGGCCGCGCAGCACCTGCCTGCCGCCCGCCACGAACTCGGCATTCCAGGGCAGTTCGAAAGCGCTCTTGACCACCTGTCGGGTGACGACCGTGCCATCGGCCGGATAGTCCGGCCCGAGCAGCCGGTAGTACTGCGTGTTCCATGGCGACACCAGTGGCGTGTCCGAGACTTCGATGCGCCCCAGCCATTTGATCGACGAGATCCCGACCCAGGACGGCACGACGAGCCGCACCGGATGGCCGTGGTCCGGCGGCAGCGGACGTCCGTTCATCTCGTACGCCAGCAAAACGTCCTGCAGGCCTTCGCGATCGGCAGCGGGCGGCGAACCTTCCCCAGGTTGACCCCGCCGGTGACATAGTCGGCGTCCAGTCCCTCCGGCAGGACGTCCACCGCGTGCCGCGTCAATCCCGCCTTGGCCAGCACGGTGGAGAGCCGGACACCGCGCCAGCGCGCGACCCCGATCGCGCCGAGCTTCCACGCCGTGCCGGACACCACCTGCCCTTGCTGGCTGCTGAAGAAACTCCGTCCGTTGCCCGCGCATTCGATCGCGGAAGTGATCGTCTCCGCGGGCAACCCGAGCAAGTCTCGGTAGCTGAACTCGACCGGCCCTCCACGCAGCCCGGTCCCGAAGAGCTTCAGCCGCCAGGTGCCGGCGTCGATCGACGGTGTGGCGGTGTGGTTTCGCACGAAGAACCGTTCGACCGGCGTCAGATAGCCCTGCCCGCTCAGCGCCTCCCAGCGCGTCTCGGCGTTGGTGCCGTAGACCTCGAAGATCTCCGGCTGCAAGGGTTTCACGATCGGCGTGGCCGCCGACGCCGTTCCGGCCGGAAACGTGTCGAACGCCGTCAGCGCGAGTGACCCACCGGCCGCCAGCCGAAGCAGGCCGCGCCGCGACATCCCGCCACCCCTCGCCTCCCCCGCGCGCCACTGGGCGAGCCGAGCGCGGTCGTAGGCGGCTTCGTCGGTCAGGCCGGTTCCGGTCATGCGGGTCATTGTCGGCAGCGGCGGTCCGCGCGGACCAGGACGCCCACAGAGCGGAACCGGTGGTGCCCCGGACGGGGATCGAACCCGCACTGGGTCGATTTTGGCGCGGCAGTGATCGACATTTGTCATTCACTGCCGTTCCGTACCCTTACCTGCAAGATTAGCGAAAGGGAAGAGTCATCGTTTGACATTGCCTGTCGTTGCAGGGCATCCAAATCCGGGGGTAACTCGGGGGTCGATCTTGCCCCTTGCCCACTAGGGCCTTGCGTGACCCCTGGTAGTCAGGCGCGTGCTGGATGGCGACACCAACTGCCTTCAGGGAACACGCTGCCACCTGTTCGTGATGCCCACAACTCGACATCTCCACCTGACATAACCCCTGTGTTATACTGCTTGCATGAAGTGGGCGGTGGAGCTGCACGACGCCGTGGAAGACTGGCTACTCGCGCTAGCCAAGGAAGATCCGGCCAGCGCCGACCTGGTTGAAGCTGCGATCGACATGCTGGAGACCGAGGGGCCACAACTCGGCCGTCCGCTCGTGGATCGAATCCAGAGGTCGGAGATCCACCACCTGAAGGAGTTGCGACCCGCTTCGAGTGGACAGAGCGAGATCCGGATCTTGTTTGCGTTCGATCCGCGCCGCTGCGCTCTGCTACTTGTGGCAGGTGACAAGCAAGGGCGATGGAACCACTGGTACGAGACAGCGATCAAAGTTGCAGAGAGGCGCTACAGCGAACATTTGACCGCACTGGAGGTCGACAAAGATGGCTAAGTCTTGGAAGGAAGTAAAGGCCCGCAAGGAGCAGATCGACACCGTCGCCGGTCGGGATGTGGAGGCTGCTCGCGCTGAGGCCAGGAACCGTACCGCTCTCTATGTTCTAGGCCATCGCCTGGGGGAGCTTCGTGAGCGTACCGATCTCACACAGCAGGAGGTAGCTGATCGCATGGGCGTTAGTCAGCCTCGTGTCAGCAAGATTGAGCAGGGCGACCCGGAACTTATGGAGATCGAAACCATACGCCGGTACGTTGCCGCACTTGGTGGTCACCTGCGAGTTGTCGCTGACTTCAGCGGTCCTTCTGAGGACGTTTCCGACAGTGAGGCAGACAGTAAGATTGGCACCTTGCTGGCTCTTTGACCTACAAGTGGGGGCCTCTTCGTCCATCCCATCGACCTGGCGCCAGCCCGATCGAGTCTGTCAAGGGGGCACCGCTCCCGTCGTCGTGAGCGTACCGCCGGACTGCCCCCTTGACAGGCTCGATAGCCCTCAGGAGGTCGATGGGATGGACGACAGGCACACACGAACGCGAGTTCCGCGCTCTCCTCGCCCATCCCGGAGACCTGCCCGTCCGGCGAGGACATTGCTTTTGCGGTCGAAGCAGAACCGCTAGCCCTTGCTTTCGCGAGGGTCACGGGAGCGCGGGTAGGTGTTTCGCTCCCCGATCTTGCCGTCCTGGTTGTGAACGACGTGTTCGACGCCTCGTTCGATGGCCATCTCCCGGCCCTTCGCTTGAGCTTCCGCCTTGGTCGACGCCGTGTTGCTCACGCGCTGGCCGCCCTCGACCTTGTTCGCCCAACCGTCTCCGTGCTTGACCGTGTGAACGTCGCCTTCTGCCATTTGAGCCTCCCTGAGCAGTGTGTTTCCCGCGAAGTCGTCCGCTTGCGGTTCTGCGTAACGGTCGTTACCGAGAGGTGATCCATTCAGGATGGTTGCCCTTGTTGACGGGAACGAACCGCGGTGCCACGCCGGCACTGACGTATCCCCTGGTCCACGGCTCGAACCCTTGTTGACGGCCCCTCCGACGGGTGGGCCGCTGGCTGGCTTTTCCACGGGCGACCGCCGGGGACCGGGCGCCAGCCCGCACGCCCCGGCGGGGCTTGCCCGTGGATCAAACACCCTGGCCAGCGGCCCCGGAGGGGCCGCCTTGAACAAGTAATGAAACTCTGAACACGCTGAGATTGTGGCCGACCTGTCCGGGTTGCGGGCTATCGAGCCGGTGCACCAGGATCGGACGAGTGGTCGAACTCGCGCTAACAGCAGAACGTCGTGACGAGCTTGCAACGCTGCTCGATGATGATCAACGTCTACGGCTTGAGTATCCGAAGGTCGCTGAGTACCTCGACATGGCGCCCCAACTCCAGGGAACGGGCAACGACAGGGCGGATGCAGCCTTCGACTTGCGGTTCGTCCACTACATGACTGGCGACACGTCCGTCAGCTCAAACCCCTACTGGGACATTGTCTCGCCTGCCGTCTCCGAGCGTGGCGACCGGCTCGTCATCGACGGAGGTAACCCGCGTGGGAGCGGCAGACTCGGCTACGCCGCAACAATCCTCCAGTCCACCTACGCGTACGCCGTTCCCTCTCCACGGAGCCTTCGGTGGATTTCCGAGGTCGCAGGGAGCCGCCCCGTGGTGGAACTAGGAGCCGGGCGCGGCTACTGGGCAGCCCAGTTGGCCACGACGGGACTTTCGGTTGCTGCTTACGACGTAGACCCTCCCAATATGGCAGATAACCCTTCGTTCCCGAGCGCTTCAGGGCAGCTTGACGCGTGGCACCCTGTCCAGGGCATGGAAGACTTCATCAAGCATGGATGGCCGACGGACTCAGTGCTCTTCCTTTGCTGGCCGCCGGGATGGGGCAGCAAGATGGCATCCACCGCCCTGACGGAGTTTGAGAAGGTCGATGGCGATTGCTTGATTTTCATCGGCGAACCGCAAGGCGGAAAGACCGGCAATGAAGCCTTCTTCGACGCCCTAACGGACCGGTGGAAAATGGAGTCACAAGATCCTGAATTTGTCTCGTGGTGGAACTTAAAAGACGTGGCGCAAGCATGGGCACGAAAGTAGGAATGTCCGGCAAGCGAACTGCACTTGCCGGACATTCCTGATCAACTTGCCTTTGAAGACTACTCGGAAGTCTCACCAAGGGTCATACGGAAGACGAAGGAATCGTAGCGGTCGCGCGGATACGAGATATCAGACACCATTACGACTTTGCCTCGCTCGTCAGTGAACCGCTGACGAATCGTCTTCACGAGATCGCCAGGAATCACGCGTAGCCACTCCGCGTGCGCAGGTACGGGCAGGCGGTCTGCGCACGTCTCCTCAAGATACTTCGCGGACGATATCCCCTCCACCCCGGCGGGCTGGTAGGTGTCTGAAATAGAGATCGGCTTCCCGTTCTCTGAGGCGCGCGTGACCACATGCGAAACCTGTTCTCCTGTTTCCAGGCCGAGAATCTCGGCGAGGTCATCACCAGCAGGAACGCGCCGCATTTCACGATCAACCCGAACCGACTGACTCGATTCGTTTTCGAAGGTGGTCTCAGCGGTCTCCAATTGACGCTCCGGCGAGACTCGCACGAGATTGGTGCGATCTGCCACGAAAACACCGCGCCTTCGGACGGCTCGAACAAGCCCTTGATTTTGCAGAAGTTCGATTGCCCGTCGAACAACGATGTCCGAGACCCCGTGACGCTCAGCCAGCTCCACGTAGCTCGGAAGCTGCATTCCGGCCGGAAGCTCTCCCGCTCGGATCTTGCGTGCGTATTCGCCTGCGATGGCGACGTATGCCGGTTCCGTCACGAGCGTGATCCCTTCATCCGACTCACTGACCTGCCTAACCCGTCTAGCATACACAACTTCGTATACGTAGAGGTCGCGACAGGCCGCATATGGACCCATCGGTACAACTTGACCACTTCGTCGATCACATCTTCGCAGGTCAACACCATGTCGACTAGGCCAAAAGAGTGAACTGACCGCTGTACGTATCCGTAAGCCTTGTGCGTATACGTTGCTGCGTATACGTTGGTGTCATCAGCAACGACAACCAACGGAGGACGACATGAGGAACATCCCGGTGAACCTGGCGGGCTACCGGCTCACGGTCTCGGAGAACCCGGAGATGAAGATGCGTAAGGTCGACGGCCGCGAAGAAGTTGTGACCGACCGCGAGGGGGTCACCAAGTACACGGTGGCGCTCATGGTGAAGGCCAAGGGTGAGAAGGGCGAAGAGATCCGGGTGACACTGGATGCCGACCCCGGCGAGGGTTTCTCCGAGGACGACATGACCCGCGTCGAGCTGATCGACCCGCGCGTGACCCCGTACTCGTTCAAGAACGACCGGGGTGAAACCGTCTCGGGTGTGGCCTGGGGCGCGGCCGGAATGAAGCCCCTGTTCTGATCACGCGTCGCGTGAATCCTGCCAAATCGGCAATTTGCCTGCTCGGGCACTGAATTCTTCTGATCATTGACAAATACATAGTGAGCCCAACTATGCCCAAAAACGCGCCTAATACGGCTATGCGCTTTGGTTCCTGACCTCATTTCGTCAGGGACCGGCGGGCGTATCCGTCCTAGACGAAATGTGAGGCCTACGGTGATCACGACCGCTTTGAAGGACGAGATTCTTGAGGGGTACGACAGGGCGTCCCGGGAATTGTGGTCCATTGTCAGCAATCTGGAAGACCTCATGTGGAAAGTGGAGCTTGCAAACCCAAACCTTCGTCTTTCGAACACGCGGATGGTCGACGGGTTGCGATGGACACGAGGAGAAATGAGCAGGATTTGCCGCTGTATTGAAGAAGTCAAGATTGTCGAAATCTAGTGGAACAACCTAGGTGTACGTCTGAAGCCTGAATGAAATGAGGGTTTGAAATGAGTGAGCACGAAATTTTGGCCGCACAGTTGAACGAGTGGCCGTGGCTGCACCTGAAGGAAGGGGACGAGCTGTGAAGAGCGCGAACGAGGACATGATGGCCGAATTCGCTGCCATGCTTGAAGAGTTGCGGGTTCTCGCAGCTCGGGCGTATCGCCTTGAGGGCGCCGAGTCGATCCATGACGCTGCTCATTCTCGTGTGCGACGGGTAGCCCGAGAGCTGATGAACTGTGCGGGCGACGTGCAGGCTGCCGCGTTCATTCAGGAGGACTGGTCGGAAAGTCAGGAGGATGCAGCGTGATCACTGCGCCCCTAAAGGCTGAGCTCCTGGAAGCACTCGACAAGGCGCTCAAGGATCTGCACAACATGATTCGCGCGATGGAAGACGTCTCGACGTTGGTCTTTCTCGCGGATCGAGACCAGCGTTTGTCGCACAGTCTGCTGATCGGCGAATTGGGCAACTCGGAAGCGCAGATGAGCTTGATTCGCCGACGAATCGAGGAAGCAAAGACTTACGAAGACCGGAGGAAAGAGTCATGACCAAGGCAACTGTGGCCGCTTTGCGGAGCGGTCTTTCATCGTTCGATCCGAACGGCCCGAAGCGGGGTGCGTGATGGGGAGTCACGTGTGTTCGGCGAATTTCTGGCTGTCCCCGACCCGTATCGCGACCTGCAACGTGTGCGGTCGCCAGTGGCAAATGTGAGGAATGTGATGGAGACGAGTTTCGCGAAGGTGACGTTCTATCCGCTGTGGCTTCTGCTGGTCGCCGCGCTGGTGATCGCCATGCCGGTGGCCGGTGCGGTCGCCCTGGTCCTGGGATTGCTGGCGGTGGTCGGCACGCGGGGGAAGCGATGACGGGCGCGCTGGACTTGTTCGGGAATCCGGTGGACGAGCCGGTAGCGACGGCACCGGCGTCCCTGCCGATCAATGACATGAATCTGATCGAGAAGGTGCTGCAGGTTGCGGAGAACACCGGGTATGTGCTGGTCGGTCCTTCGGAGCGGGTGTATCACCTGGTCGCCCGCAAGACGATCGAGGTCGCCCCCCGGCCCGAGGAGGAGGCCGTGCACCAACTCTTGACCGCGAAGTGGCTGACGAAGGGAGGTGTGCACGTCTACACCCATCACGGGTATGAGGGGCCGGGGAACTCGGTCCTGGTGCCCAAGGCCACCAAGGTGAAGGCCCGGCAGTGGCGCGCCTTGGCGCCGATTCCCTGTTCTCGCAAGCGAAAGGCATCGTGATGACGTCGCAAACGATCAACAACGTCAATAAGGCCCGGTTCGCGGAGTTCGAGTTCGCGCTCGATCAGGTCCGCGCCGCGTTCGATGAGGTCGGCAAGCTCGGGAAGTCCCTGGACGACAAGGGCGCTACGGCGGACCGGTTCGAGGGCTGGCAGGTCCCGACCAAATCGGAGGTGCAGGCCGATCTCCGGGACGCGTCCGCCGCGCTGGACGAGTTGCGGGAGGCCGCGCTCAAGCGCAAGTCGGAGCTGGTCTCGCGGGGCTGGCGGGTCTGATGGCCGCCCGCGAGGAAGACCTCGTTCACATCGCTGTGGAGGAGTCGTTCTGGTCGGGGGACATGACCGCCGCGTGCGGGATCACCGCGAACGTGGCTGACGTCGAGACCGCCTACATCGGGTTCTTGTTCGCCACCTACTGCCCGGAGTGTCGGCGGGTGGCTAAGAAGACCTGGTTCTGAACCGAGTACCGAGGAGAAACCGATGAGCACCAATCAGATCGACGGCAAGCTGACCGAGCTGGACAAGGCGATGAAGAACCTCCGCAAGACGCTGACGAACCTGTCCAACCGGGTCGCCGGGCTCGGCAAGCAGCACACGAATGCCGCCCGCAAGGTCGCGACCGCGATGACCACCGTGGAGTCGGCGAAGCCGCTGTTCGCTGACCGCTCGAAGGCGAAGCCCCGCGCCCGGCGACGCTGACCGCCGAACCGTAGTAGCGACAACCGCATACCGCATGACCGATCCGTCTGGACGTAGTGAGGGCCGTAGACCCCGCGTCCAGTGTCTGGGGCTCTGCGGCCCTCCTGTGTCCACCAAGCACAGGAGATCTACTGATGAAGACCCCGAAGTCCAAGACCCGTCGTCCGAGCGGGAAGACCCCGATCCCGGCCCGGTGCGCGGGCTGGATGCTGCGCCACCCGGCCATCACCACAATGCCGGCAGTCCTGGGGACGAGCACGATCGAACTCGGTGCGGTCACGACCGGTAGCGCGGTAGCTGGGCTGGTCGGCGCCGGGCTGTCCTGGCGCTACCTGCACAAAGACTCCTACATGGCGCTGGCGTCCCCGCGGCTTCGTGCCGTCCGGCGCCGCTGGACCCGCTACATCGGCAAGTCCTGGAAGGAATCACTCGAGTACTGCAATCTCGTGGGGCAGGACCGCCGCACCGGCGAACTCCTCGTGCCCCGGCTGCTCCGGGTCGCCGCGCCCACCCCGTCGATCGACGTCCTCAAGGTCAAGTTCGTCAAAGGCCAGTCGCTGCGCGTCTTCCAGGACGTCCAGGACGAGCTAGCCGCCGCTCTCGGCGCGGACGTGATCGCGATCGAGAAGGGCAGCAAGCCCCGGATCCTGACGATCACCCTCGTGCACGGCAACCCGTTCGACGACGTGATCCCTCCGGCCGATATCCCCGGCGAGGTGGATGAGGTCGATCTGAAGGCGATCGAGCTGGGCGACACCGAACAGGGCGAGATCTGGGCCGAACCGCTGCTCGGTCACCACTGGCTGATCTCCGGCGCGACCGGCTCGGGCAAGGGATCGCTGCTGTGGAACCCGCTGCGGGCGATGGGGCCGATGATCCGGGAACAGATCGCCCGGATCTGGATGATCGACCCCAAGGGCGGCATGGAGACCGAACGCGGGAAGCCGCTGTTCTACCGGCACGCCACCTCCGCCGATGAGGACGTCGAGTACGACGACGGTACCGGTCCCGACGACGTCGATCCGATGCTCGCGGTGCTGCTCGAATTCCGGGACCGGATGCGGGAACGTCAGGCGTTCTTGAGGGAGCGCAAGAGTCGCAAGTTCAGCCCCTCGGCCGAGACCCCGTTCGAGGTCCTGATGATCGATGAACTGGCGATGCTCACCGCGCTCGGTGGTAGCCGGTCGACGATCAGCCAGGTGAACCGGATTCTCGCGGAAATCCTGACTCAGGGCCGCGCGGCTGGCTTCTCGGTCGTGGCCTACGTCCAGGAACCGACCAAAGACATCGTGCCGGTACGGGACCTGTTCACCCGCCGGATCTCGCTGCGCACCGGCTCCGCCTCCTATGTGGACATGGTGCTCGGGGAGGACGCGCGGCTTCGTGGCGCTCTCGCCGACGAGATCCCGGAAGAGGGCTGCGAGGGCATCGGCTACCGCACCTCGGAGAAGTCCCGCACCCCGATCCGGGTCCGCGCGGGCTACAGCACCGACGACGACATTGACGAACTCGTCCGGCTCTGCACCCCGCACTTCGACGACGAACCGGGCGTCGCCCTCGTCCCCTTGGCCGCCTGACCGTCCAGAAAGGACACCAATCATGACCACGGCACTCGCTCCGCTCGAAGGAGTCGCCAAACTCGCAGCCATCGCCACCCGCCTGGTCCGCGAGACTCCCGCACCTGAACCGTTTTCGATGCGACTGGAGCCGGGAACGTTCAGTATCGCGATTCAGCCCGGCTACATGGGTGATGCGGTGACGGAGATCGGCGCGCTCCTGATCTGGACACACCTTCTTACCGGGCTCAAGGGCGAATGGTGGCACACCAATGCGGGACGGCTCCACATCGAACTGAACGGGCGGGGGCCGTCCGGGACGCGGGTGTGCGTATACGGCTCGATCCCGTACAGCCTCGCCCGACAACACCTCGCTCTTCGCAAGGGAGACCACGAGACCGTCACTCCGGACGAGCTGTACCTCCTCGCCCTCGAAATCGCCAAACAGAAGGAGAACGACCAGTGATCACGCTCAAGCTTCTCTGGCTCTGGCTCAAAATCACCGGCCTCACGGCCCTCGCCGTCATCCTCGAAGGCGTGATCATCCGGGGATTCTGGTGGACCGTCCTCGCGGTCGGCGCGACGGTTGTCGTCTACATCGGACTGAGCATCGGGATCTGGAAGGAATGGCACGCGGAACGCAACGGTGCCGGAACGTACCAAGTCATCCACTACACCCGCGACTGACCAGAAAGGACACTGACAATGTCTTACGGAGACTCGTTCGCCGACGTGCATGAGGAGATTAGCCGCAAGACCTCGCAAGCGTTCAATGAGGCGGTACTTCGGGCAGACTGGTCGCACACTTCGTTCGAGCAGAGCCAGTTGACCCCCTCGCAGCTCGACACGCTGAGGACGCTACGGAACCAGGTTCTCCGGAAAGTTCAATCGCTGCTCGCGGAAGCGGTCAGGACCCTGGACCAGATCAACCCGGACGACGATCCGAAACCGGGGGCGACCCGTGGCTAGCCCGGAGCCGGTACCCGGACCGGATTCGGACTTGTGGCACTCGGCAGTGTCCACCTTGGAGGACGGGTTAGCGATCTACCCGCTTCGCTCGATCGACGGGGTGCGGTTCGAGCGCGCGACGGTCACGAACACGGCTGTCTCCGGCACCGCGTCCACGGTGCTGCTGCGGGTGAGCCAGTCCCCGCCGGGAAAACCGGACCAGGCGTGGGAACTGGCGATGCCCCCGGAGTTCGCCCGCTACCTGGCGGCCCTGCTTGACGCGCAAGCCCGCTACATCCAGACCGCGTCACCGGCAGGCACGGAGTCCTCGCGGGACACGTGAGATCTCCGTCGTGCCACGGGCGCCTCGCCCGTCCGTCCCCGTGAAAGGAGGCAACATCATGTTCTGGAAACGCAAGATCGAGGGCGAGGACACCCCCCGTTCCCGCCGGGTCCGCGCGCTGGCCGATCAGCTCGACGAAGCCCGCGACGTTCACCGGCTGTCCACCGATCCGATGTTGGGCGCGGTGACCGCCGACCGGTTCCGGGCCTCGATCACCCGCACCATGTGGGTGTTCCTCGCGATCGGGCTCGGGTTCACCACCACTGGCGTGCATGACTTCCTGGCCGGTGACCGGCCGATCACCGATCCGCTGTGGTGGGGCGCGTGGCTGGCCGAACCCGCGCTCGCGGGCATCTTGGTGACCCTGCTCCGCTGGGAAGCCTCGATGCTCTCCCACGGCGTCACGGTCGACGTCAAACCGGTGCGCTACCTCAAGCGCCTTCTGCTGGGCGCCACCCTGGTGGCCAACGTCTGGGCCGGACTCGCACCGGCCGACGGCGAGGTCTCCAAGGGCATGGTGTTCTTCCACCTGGTGATCCCGCTCGTGGTGTTCCTGCTGGCGGAGGTCATGCCGGTGATCCAGCAGACATGCACCCGCGTCCGCGAGCAAGCCCTCGCCACGGTCCCGGCCCCGACCAGGGAGAACACCGTGCGGCAAACCGCGGCTTCCCCGGAGGCTATGCCGGCCGAATTCCAGGCTCCCCGGTCCTCGACGGCGAACGCCACGTTCGCGAAGCTCCCCGCCAGCATCCGCACCACGGTCACCAGCATCACCGAGACCGCCCACGGCGCTGGCAGGCCCGTCACGGCCGCCGATCTGACCACCAGGGTCAACCTGCCCGAGGCGATGCTCACCACGCTGGTGGACGAACTGAACGCCTCGATCAACCACCACCCGGTCACCGCCTGACCGGTTCCTCCCGCACCACGCACGTTCGCCGGGCAGCCCTCGGTGACCGTGCCGGGGTCTGCCCGGCTCTCTCGTGCCCGCACGAAATGGAGAGCCATGATCACCGAGCACGACGGGTCCTCACTGGCTACCCGCATCACCCGCCACCTGAGCATGCGCCACGTCCGCGACCGCGTGACCGCAACCGGCGGATGCCTTCAGCCGGTGCACCTGTCCGGCTACCGCGTCGTCACCGACCGCGCCACCGGCCGCACCCTCGATCACCACGCCGGGACCGTCTACGCCCCGTGCGGCAACCGCCGCGAGTCCGTGTGCCCCGCCTGCTCCGACCGCTACGCCGCCGACGCGTTCCAGCTCATCCGCGCCGGAATGACCGGCGGCAAGACGATCCCGGAGACCGTGGCGGACAAACCCCGCCTGTTCGTCACCCTCACTGCCCCGAGCTTCGGGGCCGTCCACGGCCGCCGCACCACCCGCACCGGCCGCCGCATCCCTTGCGGGTGCGGGGAATACCACCACGAAGCCGATACCCGCGTCGGTACCGCGATCGACCCCGAGAGCTATGACTACCGGGGCGCGGTCCTGTGGCAGGGCCACACGGGCGACCTGTGGCACCGCTTCATCATCCGTCTTCGCCGGGAGATCGCCCGCGCGGCCGGGCTCAAGGTCAGCGAGTTCGCCGACCACGCCCGGCTCTCTTACGCCAAGGTCGCCGAGTACCAGAAACGCGGTCTCATCCACTTCCACGCGGTGGTCCGGCTCGACGGCCCTGAGGGCGCCCACGATCCCGCTCCGGCCTGGGCTGACAACACCCTGATGGAGCATGCCGTCCGCGCGGCGGCAGAAACCACCCGCGTCTCTCGCGAACTCCTGCTCGACGGCGAGACCACCGAGCACGTGTTCGCTTGGGGGCAGCAGATCGATATTCGGCCGATCCGTCCGGCCCATGCCGCCCAGATCGAGGGTGACGACGGCGAGATCAGCGACCGCGCGCTAGCCGGATACATCGCCAAATATGCCACCAAGGGCACCAGCACCAGCGAAGTCCCCGACCGTCCTGTCAGGTCCGAACGCGCGATCGAGCACCTGGACGTCCTGCCGCACCACCGCCGCATGATCGCCACCGCCTGGGAACTCGGAGCCAGCGACGACCTCGCGTTCCTCCGGAAATGGGCTCACATGCTCGGCTTCCGTGGCCACTTCCTCACCAAGTCTCAGCGGTACTCGGTCACCTTCACCACGCTGCGCGGTGACCGCCGCACCCACCAGCACGTGGCGACGCTCGAAGCACTCGGGGCCACTCCGGACAGTGTGGTCGTCGTCAACCACTGGAACTACACCGGAAACGGCCACAGCAGCCCCGAAGAACGCGAGATCGCCGAAGCGATCTACGAAGGAGAACGCCAGCAACGTAAGGACAAACTCACGAAGGAGAACCAGCGATGAACCAGCCACTCATGACCGTCGAAGACGTTTCCGACTACCTCCGCGTTCCCGTCGGCACCCTCTACCGGTGGCGGACCACCGGCTACGGCCCGGTCGGCAAGCGCATCGGCAAGCACCTCCGCTACCGCCCGGAAGACGTCGACGCCTGGGTCACCGAACAAGGGGGCGCGTGATGGCACGGCCACCGCTCGATGTGGGGACGCACGGGAAGATCCGTTTCAGCGACACGGCTACCGGCGTAAAGGCTCGTGCGAGCTACCGGGGCTTTGACGGGAAGGTGCACGACATTGAGCGCACCGGCCCGACTCGTCCCAAGGCTGAACGGCTGTTGAAGAAGGCGATCAGCGAAGCCCTGAAGGCGCCCGGAGGCGGCGACATGGATCACAACACGAAGTTCAGCGTGGTCGCCGACAGGTGGATCACACGGCAGGCTGAGCGCGTCGAGGCGGGAGAGCGAGCACACGGCACGCTGGACAACTACCGAAGTGTGCTCAAGAACCACGTGCTTCCCGCGCTCGGTGATCTCCGGTTGCATGAGGTGACCGTGCCCCGGCTGGACGGATTTCTTCCTGCTGTCAAAGCGAAAACCAGTGCGTCCCATGCGCGGACGACGCGTGCCGTGGTGAGTGGCGTTCTCGGCTTCGCGGTGCGTCAGGGGGCCTTGGGGTCGAACCCGGTCCGGGAGCTTGAGCGGATCGAAGGCGGAAGGCGCAAGAAGCCACGCGCCTTGTCGTCGGCAGAGCGCCGCAAGTGGCTCGAACAGCTCGAAGCAGACCCCAAGGCCGTCGCGCGAGATCTGCCGGACCTGACGCGCTTCATGCTGGCGACCGGTGTCCGGATCGGCGAGGCGCTGGCGACTTTCTGGGAAGACGTCGATCTTGACGCCGGAACGGTCGCGATCGACTGGAAGGTGATTCGAATCCGGGAGGTCGGGTTACGGCGGGTGAAGAAGCTTAAGACCGAATCCGGTGATCGGACACTGCCGCTTCCCTCGTGGGCGGTATCAGTGCTGCGGGAGCGTCGTCGCCTCGCTGAGGAAGCTGGACGCGGTCCGGCCACCCCGGTCTTCCCGGACACCCTCGGTGGGCTACGCGACCCATCGAACACCCGGCGAGATCTCCGGGAGGCACGCGGCACGGAGGATTTCGCGTGGGTCAAGTCGCACGTCTTCCGCAAGACGGCGGCTACAGTGCTGGACGACGCGAAACTGAGTTCCCGGCAGATCGCCGATCAGCTCGGCCACGCTCGGCCGTCGATTACTCAGGACGTGTACATGGGCAGGACGACGGTCTCTCGGGACAACGCGGTCGCCCTGGAAGGCATGTGGGATGACGACGGTTCGGCCAATTCCGGGGGTAAACCGGGGGCCGGTCAGGACCAGCAAGACCAGACAGGCCCCTGACCTGCATGAATGGTGCCCCGGACGGGGATCGAACCCGCACTGGGTCGATTTTAAGTCGACTGCCTCTGCCAGTTGGGCTACCGGGGCACAGACAGCCTAGGCGATGTCCTTCAGTTCGCCGCTTCAGTACGCCGATATTCGAGCCAACGAAGACCGACCTGGTTCCAAACGGCCTGGTACTCCTCGAACTTCTCGTTGATCAGCCGGGGATCGATCCGGTCGGGCGGGGTCGACGCGATGTAGAAGCTGAGCTCGTCGCGCAGCCGGTAGAGCCGGAACTGAACCTCTTCCATCAGGACCCACAAGGAGCGCCAGGCGAAGAAGGGCTCGAGCGCGCCGACGACGGTCGTCACGGCCACGAGGGCGAACGCCACACCGGTCCAGCCGTTGAGGTTCTGCAGACCGAAGATGATCGTGGACGCCGCCGACAGCGCGAGCAGGAAGACCCTGATGGACACGGCGCGCCAGCGGAAACGCCTCTTCCGGGAGCGCGCGTTGTCGCGCTCGATCCGCTCCAAAACGTGCTTCGCCAGTTCGGCCGGAGTCAGGCCGGTGGCAAGCGGGACGGAGGGTACGGACTTCCGGAGTGCCTGCACCGGCACACCTTAAACGCCGTGAAGGCCTCCTTCCCTAACTTGAGCGTAGGGAAGGAGGCCTTCACGGACTTACGAACTCAGGACTTCGACAGCCGGTCGAATTCCTCGCGCGGGTTGTTGATCTGGCCGAGCGAGATGACCTCGCGCCGGAACAGGCCACCCAGCATCCAGTCGAACAGGATGCGGATCTTGCGGTTCCACGTCGGCATCGCCTTGAGGTGGTACGCGCGGTGGAAGAGCCAGGCCGGGAAGCCCTTGATCTTCAGGTTCAGCGCGTCGGCGACACCCTTGTGCAGGCCGAGGCTGGCCACCGCGCCCAGGTTCTTGTGGTAGTAGTCCTTCGGCTTGCCGCCGCGGATCACCTTGATGATGTTCTTCGCCAGCAGACGCGCCTGACGAACGGCGTGCTGCGCGTTCGGCGGGCAGGTCGCGGTCGGGTCCTGCTCGGTACGCGACAGGTCCGGCACGGCGGCGTTGTCACCGGCGGTCCAGACGTCGGGGTGACCGACGACCTGCATCGCGGCGGTGGCCTCGACGCGACCGCGCTTGTCGAGCGGCAGGTCCGAGCTGGCGAGCACCGGGTTCGCCTTCACGCCGGCGGTCCAGATGATCGTGTCGGTGTCGAACTCGGTGCCGTCCGAAAGCACGACGTGGCCGTTCTCGAACGACTTCGCCGCTGTCGACAAATAGACTTCGATGCCGCGCTTTTCGAGCTGCTCGACGGTGTACACACCGAGCGTCTCGCGCACCTCGGGCAGGATCCGCCCGGCCGCCTCGACGAGCACCCAGCGGATGTCCTCGACCTTGAGGTTCGGGTAGTAGTTCTCCACCGCGAACCGGGTCATGTCCTCGAGCTCGGCGAGCGCCTCGATACCGGCGAACCCGCCGCCGACGACGGTGAACGTCAGCAGGCGCTTGCGCTGCTCGGGATCGAGCGTGCTGGCGGCCTCGTCCAGCTTCGTCATGACGTGGTTGCGCAGGTAGATGGCCTCGCCGATGGTCTTGAAGGCGATGCCTTCCTCGACCAGGCCCGGGATCGGCAGGATGCGCGCCACGGCGCCGAGAGCGACCACGAGGACGTCGTAGTTCAACTGCTCGACGTGTCCGTCGGCGGCCTCGACCGTCACGGCCTTGCGCTCGTGCTCGATCTTCGTCACGCGCGCGGTGAGCACGTGGCAGCGCTTGAGCACGCGCCTCAGCGGCACGACCACGTGCCGCGGTTCGATCGCACCGGCCGCCGCCTCGGGCAGGAAGGGGGCATAGGTCATGTGCGGCTGCGGGTCAACGACCGTCACGGACGCTTCGTTGGCCCGGAGCATCTTCTGGAGCCCGTACGCCGTGTAGAGCCCGACGTATCCACCACCAAGGACGAGGATCCGTGTCGGTTCCGACTTAACACCAGCCATATTTCTATAGTCGCACCCATCTGCTGAGATCGCTCGCAGACCCCATCCGGCTGTGACCAGCGTCGCCACGGTTTCCGCACCGATTCAGTTCAGGCCGGCCGCCGAGGTCGCGGAGGCCAGGACGTCGCACACCATGTCAAGGGTCAGGCGGCCGGTCTGGACATTGCGCTGCGACACGTGGTAACAGCCGAAAAGGCGCAGGTCGCCGAGTTCCACTTCGGCTCCGTGGCCGAACTTCGGGCGTGGCGCGGGCACCGGCCAGCCCACCTCCGCGAGCACCGGCAGCAGCGCCTGCCAGCCGAACGCGCCGAGCACCACGACGGCCTTCAGTGTCGGTTTCAGCAACTCGAGCTCCGCCGCGAGCCACGATCGGCAGGTTTCCCGTTCCTCAGGTGTGGGCTTGTTGGCGGGTGGCGCGCATCTCACCGGGGAGACCATCCGGGTCCCTCTGAGCTCGAGGCCGTCACCTATACGGGTCGACGTCGGCTGCGACGCGACCCCGACCCGGTGAAGCGCCTTGAAGAGAACGTCACCGGACGGGTCGCCGGTGAACAGGCGGCCGGTCCGGTTCGCGCCGTGCGCCGAAGGGGCGAGGCCGACGATCGCCAGCGACGCGTCCGGCGGGCCGAAGCCGGGCACCGGCCGGGCCCAGTAGGTCTCTCCGGCGAAGGCCGCGCGCTTGACCACGGCGATCTCCTCACGCCACGCGACCAGCCGCGGGCAGGCGCGGCAGCCGACGACCTCGGCGTCGAGTTCGGCGAGCGAGCGGAACCTCATAACGCCTCTTTCAGCGCGTCCCGGGCGAGACGGTCGGCTTGCCGGGTGGTCTCCGGCTGACGGAACGCTGGACACAGCCGCAGCACCTGGCGGCACGCGTTGTCCAGCGAGATCTTGTGGCCGACGGAGACATAGAGAGGCTTCACGCCGTCTTGGGTGCGCAGGACCGCGCCGACGACGTCGCCGTCATCCAGCAAGGGCGTCCGCGAGCCGCGTTCGGCCCCCGGTTCGTCGTGCTCGCCGACGAACCGGGTCTTGCCGACACCGACGGACGGCAGGCCCGTCACGACGCCGACGTGGCAAGCGAGCCCGAACCGGCGTGGGTGGGCCAGGCCGTGGCCGTCGCAAATCAGCAGATCCGGGACGTGGTCGAGCGCGCGGAGGACGTCGAGCAGCGGGGGCAGCTCGCGGAACGCGAAAAGGCCCGGTTCGTAGGGGAACGCGATCCGGGAAACGACGGTTCGCTTCTCCACGACGCGGAATCCGTCGATTTCGAGGGTGACCGCGGCGGCCGCGATCAGGCCGCCGTCCTCGTCGTAGGCGACGTCCAGCCCGGTGACCGTGACGATCTCTTGTGGACAGCGATCTTCGAGTTCGACCAGGCCACGCAGGGTTTCCTGGATCCCGATCGCCTCCTGGGGCGTACTCGGGCGATCATGCGCCGTGACGATGTCCACTCCTACAGACTGCCAGTAGGTTGGGGACATGCCGGACACCAATCCCGATGAAAAGGCCACCGACGAGAAGGACACCCCGTCGGTGGAAACCAAGGTCGAGCCGACCGACGACCTGGTCACCACGAAGCACACGCTCACGCTCAAGCGCAAGAAGCTCGCCTACACCGCCCAAACCGGGCGGATCGTGCTGCGGAAGGAGGTCATCACCGACGGCAAGTCCGAGGGCTACAAGGCCAAGGCCGAGGTGTTCGTGACCTCCTACACGCTCGACGACGCGGAGCCCGGCTCGCGCCCGGTCACGTTCGCGTTCAACGGCGGGCCCGGCTCGGCGAGCGTCTGGCTGCACATGGGCCTGCTCGGCCCGCGCCGGGTGCTTTCGGGCGATGTCGACGACCCGGTCGCGCCGCCCTACGGGCTGACCGACAACCAGGAAACCCTGCTGGCGCACAGCGACCTGGTGTTCATCGACCCGGTGTCGACCGGCTATTCGCGCGCCGTGGACGGCGAGGCCGCCAAGGAGTACCACGGGTACACCGCCGACATCGAGTCCATCGGCGAGGTCATCCGGCTGTGGGTCTCGCGCAAACAGCGCTGGCTCTCGCCGAAGTTCTTGGCGGGCGAGTCCTACGGCACGCTCCGCGCGGCCGGGCTGGCGTCGCATCTGCAGGAACGCCACGGCATGTACCTGAACGGGCTGCTGTTGATCTCGTCCGTGCTGGACCTGGGCACGCTGCGGTTCACCGAGGGCAACGACCTGCCGTACTCGCTCTACGTGCCGACGTACGCGGCGATCGCGCACTACCACGGCCTCCACGGCGACCGGCCGCTCGACGACGTCCTCGCCGACGCCGAGGACTTCGCGGCCAAGGAACTCCCCTGGGCTCTGGCGCGCGGCGCGCGACTGTCCACGCAGGACCGTGCCGACGCGGTAGCGACGCTCGCTTCACTGACCGGACTGAGCGAGTCCTATGTGGACCGGGTCAACCTGCGGATCGAGCACGTCCGGTACTTCACCGAGCTGTTGCGGGACAAGGGTCTCGTCGTCGGCCGAATGGACGGCCGGTTCACCACCTGGGAGCCCGACGGCGGCCGCGAGCACATGAGCGACGACCCGTCGATCTCGCGGATCATCGGCGCCTACACGGGCGGGCTCAACCACTACGTACGGGCCGAACTCGGCTACGAGAACGACCTGCCGTACGAGGTCTTGTCGACGGACGTCTTCAAGGCCTGGTCGTACTCGGACTTCGAGGGCCGCTCTGTGTCCTCTGTGGACTCACTCGCGTCGGCGATGCGGGCGAACCCGCACCTTCAGGTGCACGTCGCCTTCGGCCACTACGATGGCGCGACACCGTACTTCGCTTCGGAGCATGTGCTGGCGCGCCTGCAGATTCCCGAGGAGTTGCGGGAGAACATCGACACGGCGTACTACCCGGCCGGACACATGATGTACGTGCACGAGGAGTCGCGGGTGCGGCAGGCAAAGGACCTGGCGAAGTTCATCAAGAACGCGTCGGGGAAGTAGCCCCCACTCCTACCGCGACCCCTGTCTGCCAGTGCCATGAAAGGTCCTTTCCTTGCAAATTTTGCAAGGAAAGGACCTTTCATGGCACTCCGGGATCGAATCCTGTCGGACCTGCTGGTCATTGTGTCGGAATGTACCTATCTAGAGCTCCGCTAACGGATTCATACCTACGCCAACACAGTCGGCACGGCGTCATCCGTGTGGCGACCCTGGAGAAACTCGGGGTCACGCAAAGCACGTCGTATCGAAGATGCCAGCCTGGTGGAAGGTGGACTCACCTGCTACCAGGCATCGTCCTTCTCTCGAAGGAACAACCAACCGCACGGCAACGAGTGGAAGCCGCGCTGATGCTCACTGACTCCCGGGGCGTCGTCACCGGCTTCGAAGCCACGCGACGATACGGCCTACGACAGTCCGGCCCCCATGGGACCGTCCATGTACTCATTCCCCAACAGCGCAAGGTACGAAGCGTCAAGTTCGCGATCATCGAACGAACGATCTCGATGCCGGAACGTCGGGTGATCGAAGGGGTCCCGCTGGCAGCACCGGCTCGAGCGGTCTTGGATGGTGTGAGGCGCATTCGGGACCTCGAACCGGTTCGGGCTCTGCTCATCGAAGCCATCGAGGCGGGCCTCTGCACAGTGGACGAGTTGTGCGCCGAACTCGAGTCCGGCAGCAGACGCGGAACAGCCCTTCCTCGTGCCGTGCTCCGAGAGCTCGCCGCCGACGTCAAGTCGGTCCCCGAAGCAGCATCGCTGGCGCTCTGGGAGAAAGCGGGACTGCCGCCTGCCGAGCGGAACGTCAAGATCTATGATTCCTTCGGCAACTACATCGGCAAGCCCGATTCATGGTGCGACGAGCTTGGCATGGCATGGGAAATCGATTCGTATGCCTTCCACTTCGGCAGGGACGCTTATCGAAAGACCCTCCACCGCAACAATCGTTACGCGGCCGCGGGGATCGTCGTCGTCCAGACCTTGCCGTCTCGGATTCGCGACGAACCGGAGAAGGTCATCGCCGAACTCCGTGCCGCGGCCGACGCAGCGGCACGGCGTCCGAGACCCGATGTCACTGTGGCGCACACCGACCGAGCCGCCTGACCCGCGCATGCTATGAAAGGTCCTTTCCTTGCAAATTTTGCAAGGAAAGGACCTTTCATAGCACTCCAAGGAACCGAAGGGTCAGCCCCGCAGGTACTGCGAACCCCGCGTGACGGCCGACCAGGCGTCGACGGCACCGTGGCCGTAGAAGCCGTTGAACGAAGCGTCACCGGTGCAGGTCGCGGTGAACGACGCGTCCCGGCCTTCCTTCAGGTAGTCGACGGTCCGCGGCACCGGGCAGGCGATGTCCGAAGCCGTGCCTTCGAGCACCCGCTGCACCGCGTCCGGGTTCATCCCGAAGTCGCGCGAACCCTTGCCGTACTGCGAAACGATGAGCGCGGCGACACCGCTCGCGTGCGGCGACGCCATCGACGTGCCCTGCAGCCACTGGTAGTAGCCGACGCGGCCGTCTGCGGCGGTCTCCTTCTTGATGCCGGCGGCGACACCGTCGGGAGTGACGTTCCCGGCCGCGTCGATCATGCCTTCCGCGACACCGACGTTGCGCGGGTACGTCGACAGGATCTGGTTCTCGACCGTGCGGAACCACGGGGTGCCGAAGTAGTCACGGAAGTATCCGCCGGGCGCGGACACCGAGATCTGCTCGACGCCGTAGTTCGAGTAGTCCGCCTTCGCCTGCGAAGGACCGAAGGAGGAGACACCGATCGTGTGAGGGCCTTCGACGGGCAGCGAGAGACAGCTCGCGTTGTCGATCTGCCGCGGGTGCGTGCTGTTCGACGGGTAGCCCGGGCTCGACGCGTCCGGCTGCGGGTTGGCGAGGTCGCTGTGCTGGTTGCCCAGCGAGACGACCTGGGTGACACCCTTGCGGTGCGCGTAGTTCAGCGCACGGGTCGTCGCCTCGATGATGGTGCGCTGCTCGGCCTGCTGCGCGGGCGTGTCCGCGGGGTTCGCGGTGCAGTTGTACAGCCAGGGGTCCGTGAAGAAGCTCATGTTCACGACGTCCACACCGGCGTCGCCGGCGTAGGTGATCGCGTCCACGGTCGACTGCAGGAAGAAGAAGCCCGAGTCCTGCCCGGCGCGAAGGTTCACCAGCGTCACGTTCGGCGCGACACCCGAGACCCCGAAGCCGTTCGCGGCGGCGCCGATGGTGCCGGCGACGTGCGTGCCATGCCCGTTGTCGTCGTGGTCCACCGGGTCGACACAGCCGCGGTATTCACACGGTCCGTCGACGACGGCGCCGTTGACGTCGGAGACGATGTCCTTCGTGAAGTTCCGCGACGCCGCGCGGTCGAAGTTCGGCGCGATGTCCGGGTGGCTCCCGTCGACGCCGGTGTCGATGACACCGACCTTCACCCGCTTGTCACCCGGCTGCTTGGTGCGCGAAAGGTCCGACCGGACCGACTTGAGTCCCCACAGCTGGTCGTCGAGCGGGTCCATGCCGACGGCGTTCGCCTGCACCGGCTTCTTGGCCGACGCGGCGCCGCGGCCTTCCTTCTCGACGACGCCCGGCTTGACCTTCGCCTTGCCGTTCTTCGGCGCGGTGCCGATCGGCTTCGCTTTGGCCGCGCCGAAAACCGACCGGTCCGCGGAGACCCGCTCGGCGAATCCGTTGGCGGGCGCGGTCGCGGTGATCAGGCCGACCGCGGCGTTGCTCGCCACGACGGTGCCCCCGGCGGCGCGGACCGCCCTTTCCGCCGAAGCGATACTTTGGCCTTCACGGGCCAGGACGGAGAATTCCGTCGCGGCGCCGGAAAGCGCCGGTTGCGCTGATGCCACCGGAGCAGCGACGATCGCGCCGAACAGCGGTACCGCTAGCGCGACCACGAGATATCTGGGCTTTTTCACTTCCTGCCTCCTGAAGAAAACTATTCGTGCAAACTACGTGAGCGATCCCCACGTATCAACGAAGTCCCTACGAAAGTCAGGGGACGACGGTTTTCTCCTCCGCGAAATGACAGGCGGACAAATGCCCGCCGGACCGGGTGATCAATTCGGGTTCCTGATCGGCGCAAATGTCCTGCGCCTTCCAGCACCGCGTGCGGAACCGGCAGCCCGACGGCGGATCCAGCGGGCTCGGCACGTCGCCTTCCAGCCGGATCACCTGCCGCTGGCCACGCAACGCCGGATCCGCGACCGGCACCGCGGACAGCAGCGCCTGCGTGTACGGATGCGAAGGACGCTCGTAGATCTCCTCTTCGGTCCCCATTTCCACGATCTTGCCGAGATACATCACCGCCACGCGCGTGGAAAGGTGACGGACAACCGACAGATCGTGTGCGATGAACACATAGGAAAGGCCGAATTCGTTCTGCAGATCACCGAGCAGATTCATCACCTGCGCCTGAATCGAAACGTCGAGCGCGGAAACCGGTTCGTCGCAGATGATCACCTTCGGCCGCAACGCCAGTGCCCGCGCGATGCCGATGCGCTGACGCTGGCCGCCGGAGAATTGATGCGGATAGCGGTTGATGTGCTCCGGATTCAGCCCGACGACGTCGAGCAGCTCCCGCACCTTCGCGGCCCGCGACCCCTTCGGCGCCACGTCGGTGTGGATTTCGAAGGGTTCGCCGATGATGTCGCCGACGGTCATCCTCGGGTTCAGCGAGGTGTACGGATCCTGCAGCACGATCTGGATCTCGCGCCGCAGCCTCCTCAGTTCGGCTCCCCGCAACGCGAAGATGTCGCGGCCTTCGAAGGTCGCGAGCCCGCCTGTGGGTTCTTCCAGCCGCATCAGCACCTGGGCCAAAGTGGACTTGCCGCAACCGGATTCCCCCACCACACCGAGCGTTTCGCCCGGCATGAGGTCGAAGGAGACGCCGTCGACGGCCTTCACGTGCCCGATGGTGCGTTTGAAGAGGATCCCGGCCCGTACCGGGAAGTACTTCACCAGGTTTTCGACGCGCAGAATGGGCTCAGACACGGTCGCCCACCACCTCGTCGGCGAAGTGGCAGGCGCTGACCCGGCCGAAGCCGAGGCTGTGCAGGGCCGGCCGTTCGGTCTCGCACCGGCTTTCCGCCCGCGGGCAGCGCGGATGGAACGGGCATCCGGGCGGGACGTTCAGCAGGCTCGGCGGCAGGCCCTTGATGGTCTCCAGCGTCTGTCCTTTGAGGTCGAGCCGCGGCAGCGAGGCCATCAGCGCCTCGGTGTAGGGATGCCCCGGCGAACGGAACAACTCGGTGACATCGGCCTGTTCGACGATCCGGCCGGCGTACATCACGGCGATCCGGTCGGCGACCTCGGCGACCACCGCCAGATCGTGGGTGATCAGGATCAGCCCCATCCGCCGTTCGGCCTGGATCTCCGCCAGCAGGTCCATGATCTGGGCCTGCACGGTGACGTCGAGCGCGGTCGTCGGCTCGTCCGCGATCAGGAGATCCGGGTCGAGCGCGAGCGACATGGCGATCATCGCCCGCTGCCGCATCCCGCCCGAGAACTGGTGCGGATACTCGCGGACCCGGCGGGCGGCGGCGGGGATGCGCACGGTGTCGAGCAGTTCGATCGCCCGTTTCCGCGCGTCCTTTTTGGACATCCCGAGCCGGACGCGCAGCTGTTCCTCGATCTGGAATCCCACGGTGAACACGGGGTTCAGCGCCGACAGCGCGTCCTGGAAGATCATCGCGATCTCCCCGCCCCGCACCTCACGCCGCCGCTCTTCGGTGGCGGTGAGCAGATCCTCGCCGCGGTAACGGACCGCGCCGCCGGTGACGACGGCGGGCGGGCTGTCGAGGATGCCCATCACCGTCTGCGCGGTCACACTCTTCCCGGAGCCCGATTCTCCCAGCACGGCAAGGGTTTCCCCGGCGTGCACGGAGTAGTCGACGCCGTTGAGCACGGTTGCGACGCCATCGGACGTGCGGAATTCGACATGGAGGTCTTCCACCTCCAGCAGCAGTTCGTCGGTCACGGACGATCACCGGGCCTTCGGGTCGAGCGCGTCGCGGATACCGTCACCGAGCATGACGAACGCGAGCACGGTGATGGTCACGAACCCCGCGGGGAACAACAACATGTGCGGATTCACCCGGAAGTAGTCCCGCGCGTCGCTGATCATCACACCCCACGAGACGACCGGCGGCCGCACACCGACGCCGAGATACGCCAGCGTCGCTTCCGCGCCGATGAACGCGCCGAGCGCGATGGTCCCGTAGACCAGCACCGGCGCGACCGTGTTCGGCAGCAGATGCCGGAACACGATGCGCGGTGTGCTCGCCCCGAGTCCGCGCGCGGCCTTGACGTAGTCGAGCTGTTTGGCCACCAGCGTCGCCGACCGCATGATGCGCATCGCCACCGGCCAGCTCAGCGCGGCGATCGACACGACCACCTGCACGATGATCGTGACGACCCCGGGGTTCGAGCCGGGCGCGTTGAACGTGGTCAGGATGACGATCGCGCCGAGCACGAACGGCAGCGCCGCGAAGATGTCGCCCACCCGCGAGAACAGGCTGTCGATCAGACGGCCATAGTACCCGGCGATGATCCCCACCACCGAGCCGATCAAGATCGTCAGCACCGTCGCGAAGACACCGACCAGCAGTGACGCCCGCGCGCCGTGGATCGTCCGCGCGTAGACGTCGTAGCCCTGGTTGTCGTAACCGAACCAGGCGTCCGCGGACGGTCCTTCGTTGGCGTGGAGCAGATCGCTGAACCCGGCGGGCCGGGAACTGAACAGGTCGGGCACGATCGCGATGAGCACGACGAGCGTGATGATGACGGCGGAGATGATGAACGACGGCCGCTTGCGCAACATCCGCCAGGCGTCGCCGCCGAGGCTGCGCGGTTTGTGCGCCTCCGCGGAATCGTCGGCGACACCGGCACCGGCGACGTCCACAGAGGACACCCCGCCGGCCACATTGGGGTCAGTCATAACGGATCCTCGGGTCGAGAACGGCGTAGAGCAGGTCGACGATGAGACTCACCAGCAGGTAGACCATCACCAGCAGGACGACGACACCGGTGACGGTGGCGCCTTCCCGGTTCTGGATACCGCGGAAGATGAGCCCGCCGATGCCGTTGATGTTGAACACGCCTTCGGTGACGATGGCCCCGCCCATGAGCGCGCCGATGTCGGTGCCGATGAAGGTCAGCACCGGGATCACCGAGTTCCGGAGCAGGTGCACGCCGACGACCCGGCTGCGCGGCTGCCCCTTCGCGACGGCCGTGCGGACGTAGTCGGCGTGCCGGTTCTCCGCGATGCTCGTTCTGGTCAACCGGGCTATGTAGGCCATGGAGAGACTGCCGAGCGCGATTCCGGGCACGATCAGCTCGCCGATCGTGGCGTCCTCGGACACGCTCGCGTCGATGATGCCCAGTTCCGAACCGAGGACGATCTGGAGCACGATCGCGGTGACGAACACCGGGATCGAGATCAGGAACGTGGTGGACATCAGCACGAGGTTGTCGAGGAAACCCTTGCCGCGCAGGCCGGTCAGGATACCCGCGGACAGGCCGATGATCGCTTCGATGGCCACCGCGATGAGGGCGAGCCGGACCGTCACCGGATAGGCGTTCCCGATCAGTTCGCCGACCGAGACGCCGTTGAAGGTCTCGCCCCAGTCGCCGCTGAACAGGTTGCCGAGGTATTTGAAGTACTGGACGAAGATCGAATCGTCGAGATTGAACTTCTCGGTCATCATCTCGATGTAGGCGGGCGGGCAGGCGACCTGACCGCATTTACCGGCGAACGGGTCACCGGGCACCGCCCACACGAGGGCGTAGATGAGGAACGTCGTGCCGAAGAAGACCGGGATGAGTTGAAGTAGACGTCGGAGGATGTATTGGGGCATGCGCGTGCCGTCCTGAGGATCGCGTGGTGGGAGCCTTCGGTCCGGCGGGTCGTGGGGGGGGTTTTTGGGTTTCCCCCCAAAAACCCCCCCCCACCCCCCCGAGAACTCTAAGGGCGGTTCGTCTCTCTGAAACCCCCAGGAGAGCGGGCCCTGCGCCCACCAAAATAAAAACC